>NZ_JBFTMD010000045.1:0-23175 GCF_056396785.1 Bacillus sp. 05T21
ATAGGAATGTCTTCCCAACAAATAAAACGTATTGCCTTGCCATTTTATTCAACAACAGAAAAAGGTACTGGGCTTGGTACTATGATTGCGTACAGTATTATTAAAGAATTAAACGGAGATATAGAGATAGAAAGTGAACTAGGAAAAGGAACACACTTTTCTATCACTATCCCCTGCTAATATAATAGAAGATTTATTTAAATGATATTATTTTGTAGCTAATATAACCATATAAAAAGAAGACGTAACTATTCGTCCTCTTTTTATATGGTTCTGGTGCAAAAATGTTAGTTAGAAACATAGAGTAGCAATTTCACAATTTATTCACAAGTACCGTTAAGCGCAAGTTTACGTTAAGTATGCTATTTGCATAATAATGTTTTCAAGAAAAAAGTAGCTGTACTTTTGTGCAGCTACCTTTTTATGCAATAAATCAGTAATAGATATTCGAGCTGCAATAAATGCCCCTTTTATACTTTGAAATGTAATTTGCAAACTACAATTTGACATAATTCTAATAGTATGGGACGTATATTTCTCCATAAAAGCAACTTATTTTTATCTCTTTTAAACAATTTATCATATTATTTTCATCTAATTAGGCACAGAAACATTTTGCAAAATCTTACTACTTTTAGGAAAAACGTTTTTAGGGTACATTTTAAAATAGCTCTTTTTCTTTGAAATGTTTCTGTGCTTAATATTTAAAATATCTTATGTCAAAATTTTCCGCAACAAATATGTTAAATTATTCATAATTATATATAATACGGAATATTAAAGTTAAATATTCCGTATTATACTCTATTAAATATAGCGTATTTAATTTATTAGTAATTAATTTATTAGTCTAAGTATGAATTATAAAGTATATTCGTTTAAAATTGTCACAATATAATTTTATATTCGACGTTTTTAATTACTCGTGAAACATTTGCAAATGTTTTAACCGTTATGTATAAAGTAAATATCCCCTCTAAATATAAGATTTACTTAATTTAGATTCTTTCTCTCATAGTCGTAATGTCGAAAAAAGTCGATTTTTTATATTTTTTCTTTATTTTCTAGTTGTAAACGTTTTATTTTCATGTTACCATCTTAATCAAACATTAGATGGTAATAAAACTTAAAGTATTTCTTTCCCTTAGAGACATATAAACGTTCGGTAATACCATGAAAATAAGGCCAAAGAAATATGAGTTACCTGATAAAAGATTTAATAGGATTTTTACCACTTTAATTTTCTGTTAATTCAGAATGTAACACTTTAACATTTTGTCCCTAAACAAAATTTAAATTTTAGTGTGGTAAACTCAAAAAGCTAAATCACCCACCCAAATTAATAAATGATATATCCTGTTATATCTAGCGATCAGTCATGAGAAATAGATTTCTTCCTAAGAAAACTTAGCCCATTAATAAAAAGTGTCTAAATTTCTATCTTTATTACCATCTATTGTTGATAACATATTTACCAACTATAAAAAAGAGCCTATTGAAGGTTCTTTTTATTATAATCATTAGCACTTCAATTATTGATAATCATTGGTGTTGAATCTTTATTCCCTCACCTTATATAGCTTTCTTTTATTAACACTTGAAGACTTATTGAGGTACGGTTCTGATTTTAATTTTTTTTTATTTTTAAGCGACTAATTTCCGAATGATGGGCCATCCACAGTTTTATATCTAATAAAGAAAGAATTATATCTGTTTCAAGTGATATTTTGCTTACCTCCTTCTCTCTTATGGGTTATGTAGATAATATATCTCTTGAATCTGGAGCCTTTAGAACACATAATAGATACCCTAAAAAATGGATTTTATTTTATCTTTATCTTATCTTTAAATTTTTCTATTAAACTTAGCATTTAGAAAAAAATTTTCGAGTCTAAAAAAGCTGGGAAATAGAGAATTATTGAATTTTTTTAATAACCAGCCACCATTGAAAATAGGGTTTCTTGTAAAAGGAGGAGTAATATTTGAAGAATAAGAGAAAAGTACAAACTATTATATTATTCTTTATTAGTATTTTAGGGTTAGGAACAATAATCGGGATACTATATTTTAATGACAAAACCAATACTCAAAAAAATAAAGCGTTTGCTACCGAGGAACGTTTATTGCAATATGAGCCCATCATGAAAAAAGAATTAGAAAAATATAATTTGGGAGAAAAAACAGCAATTTTACTAGGAATTATGTACCACGAGAGTAGGGGTGAGGGCAACGACCCTATGCAATCTTCCGAATCACTTGGATTAAAGCCAAATGAAATCCAAGAGATAAACTTGAGCATTAAACAAGGGGTAAAGCACTTTGTTCAAATGTATATATATGGAGAAGAAAAAGGTGTTAGCATGGATACAATTATTCAAAGCTATAATATGGGGCCAGGCTATATTGATTTTATTGCCAATCAAGAAGCTAAACAACACTCGGAAGATACAGCTAAACAGTTTTCTAAGTTGAAAGTTGATCAGAATCCAGCTACATACACTTGTGGTGGAAATAAACAAAATTTTAGATATCCATATTGTTACGGTGATTTCACATATACAACAAAAGTGAATGAAAAAGCAAAACTTATTGAAGAACGCCTCCAAAAAAATTAAAATTGTATATATTTGTTTGAAGGAATTTCCCATTTACTTTTATATGGTTTTTCATCAACTTTTATCTCCTCTTACCATCTAAATGTATATATACAACTATCGTATCATATTTCAATTTAAATACGGCTCTAGTTACATATTTCGCAAGAAATCTATCCAGAATATAAATAAAATCACCATTTTACATGAAATAGTATCCACTTAGCGAATTCATTAGGCATAAAAATAAATGTAGATTCAATAAAAAGAGAGTACCCTCGCTATTGGTGCTCTCAATGTGAATTAGGGTTTATCCTGAGCATTGAATAGGACACGAAGAACTCGTCCTGTTACATAATATTATGCTTGTCCATATTATAATGTGCAATAAAAAAAGCACCCTCGCCCAGGCGCCAAGAGATACATATACGTTGAGGTAACTAACACGCTAGAAAAGGCCCTTCCATATCATTGTATGATTATCAATTATCTTTATACCTAGCAGACTCATTAAATACGTTTAATGTATCATTTCTATTAGTTTAACCATGCCTAATGTCATCCAATTCATTCATGGTTAGTATTCTAAATAGACCAACGATGTATTATAATACTTTATATATCCAAGGAGGTTTACTATGCTTAATTTTCATAAAACATTCCCCATCTTAGGATTCTTTTGGTTTTTATATAGTTTTATCGGCATCATCTTTTTATTACTATTCCTTAGCGTGTAGTAACAACGCGTATAAATATATGTTTAATGTGTGATTTCTATTATCGGCTTTGTTAACTAACACTTAAATTATTTTAACAGCCTTTTGTTTAATTCCCACAAAGCTGTTTTGTTACTATCCCATTTTAAAAGCGTTACGGCTTCCTCAAAGCACAGCCATTTATAATTGAAGTGTTCTTTAGATAATTTAATATTTTTTGTAGAAACTTTAACTCCAAAAGAAAATTCTTTTATTACATAAACATCTTCGCCCCAAAGAAATTCACCAACTACATCCTCTACTGGTAGTGAAGACACAAAATCTAGTTTTATATATGGACATTCTCTTATAATACCAGCCTCTTCAAACGCTTCCCGTTTTGCTGATTCAATAGGAGTCTCACCATCTTCTCCACCACCAGCTATTCCTTGCCAATAACCATAATCACTTCGATTAAAAATGCCATATTGAATGGAATCATCAGTTTTTATATAAGGAAATATCAATACTTGATACGGCGCTCTCATTGCTTAACCTCCTCTCGAAAAAATATGAACAATTTATTCACTAACTTGCTATTTTAGTAAATAAAGAGCCAACATCAAAATTCTACATTAATAATGCAGGTTTATGGTATCGGCTCTCCATTTTTTAAGAATTTTATTTTTCATAAATAGGTTTACTCTTAACGTGATAAAAACCTACTTATTTCTTATTTAATTTGCTTAGCGTGTTTTTTTCGAAATGCTGGCGGTATCACATGTTGACTAACCAGTCCAAATAGTCCCTAAAACGGTCGTTTAAGGAACTTTATTTATATCTATCAAAACTGACTGAAATATGTTTAAAATTCAGTTCAAAAACTCATTACCAAAAACAAAGTTTTATATCAAACATCAAATACCGTTTATGGAACACTCTTAATGTACGGAAATCCAAGTTTTTTAAATAAAAAGTTCCTTAGCGTACGAAATTCGCGTTATGTTGGCGGGACCCCATCGCCATCAAGTTAAGGTTTTGAAGTACCCCCTAAACGAAAAAATTCTTTCTCTATA
Source organism: Bacillus sp. 05T21 (assembly GCF_056396785.1). NCBI lineage: Bacteria > Bacillati > Bacillota > Bacilli > Caryophanales > Bacillaceae > Bacillus > Bacillus sp. 05T21. The sequence goes on from NZ_JBFTMD010000045.1 coordinate 4,366, forward strand.
GGGGCACCATATCAAAAAAGAAAATTGTAAGTTTAGACACATTTTAGATACAAAATAACCGATTCCTTATACGTTAAGGGACCGGTTATTTATTTTCCTACTTTTTTAGGGAGGTTTTTCTCGTAATGATCTTAAATGATTGATTTAAGGTTATAAACTTAAATCATAAATAAAAGATAGAGTAAAAACTATATAAGAAATAAATGTAACGAAAACAAGAAAACATATAAACTGAGCATTAGATACATATTGTTCTATTCTTTTTTTCATTTTAATTAGTATTATTTTTCAGATGTGAAGTATCAATTTGAATTTCACCTTTCCAAGATCCAATTACTTTTCCAATTCTATTTATATTTACATCTAAAGTAAGGGGCTGTTTAAAATCGTCTTTTCCCTCAGAAACTATAACAAATGTAGCAACACCTTCGGGTTTATCATTATCACGAATGCCTACATTATTTAATTTTTTACCTGCTGCCATAAGTTCAAAAGGAAGACGGTCATCTGAATCATGGATAAATGATAGTCTCCCTTCATGTTTAATCTCAGGGTTTTCCTCTTGTTGCCCATTAATTTTACCATCATTTTCGAGCTCTAATCCTGATGTATCAAATTCAAATGGTACTAAACTTCCGTCAGCTTTTTCCATTCTATAATGAACTGATATACGTGAATCTGCGATATATAATTCTTTGAAATGTACAGTAATACCTTGATCTGTAATTTTTTCATCAATAGGAATATATTTACCATTCTTCACCATATCTTGTGTGACACCATTTTCATCTTGTATTCCTTCATTTACAACTTTATCATTTGTAATTGCATCAGAAAAATATGAGGCAACATTTGTAGCCGCTACTTGTACTTGTGGAATCATTGCTGTTGTGAAAAGTGCTGCTGCAGCTACTGCTGTATACATGAAACGTTTTGATTTTTTACTCATGTTTGTAAAGAGTCCCTTCTTCTGTTGTTTTTTGTGATTTATATTAGAAAAATTGTCTAGCTTGGAACGACTTTCAAATGTTTTCCATGCTTGTTCTATATCAATTTTGATTTCTTGTGGTGAATTTGCAGATTCTTCATCTAGCATTACGTTCTCCCATTGATTTAATTTACTGATTTCTACTAATAAATCTTGGCATGCTTCACATGTATCTAGGTGCTTTGTGAATTCCTTTCTTATATCATGAGAAAGTTCTCCATCAATATATGTTTGAATAAATCCGATATCATAACATTTCATTTGTTATGCCTCCTCCATTTGTTTATAAATCTTGCGAAATTTCATTTTGGCTCGGACCAATAATGTTCCAATAGAAGATATTTCAATTTGAAGTATTTCTGCAATTTCTTTATATTGAAAACCAGAGAATTTCATTAGTAAAAGGGTTCGTTCTCGATCATTCATTTTATTTAGTATCGTTTGTACCTTTGTAATTTCTTCTTTTCTTATCCAATCATCGTCTAATGATGAAACATTTTGTACTTCATGGTATTGTATTTCTTTATCAATCTTCGCTTGTTGCCTTTTTTCAGATCGCAAATGGTTATAAGCTACATAAGTAGAAGATTTAATCAACCATCCAGGTATGTTTTCAATTACTTTCCAGTCGCTACGATATAATTGTAAAAACACTTCTTGTGCTAACTCTTCAGCGATAGATTGATCTTTAACAATCCATATAATCTGTTTAACAGCATAAGCATAGTACTGCTTAAATAAATCTTCAAAAGGCATATCAGAAGCATGACTTTCCTCATTTTCTATGGTTAACATGTTAGTTTAAACCTCACTTTCAATTTGATGCCTGTATTATAGAGAAACCAGAAAAACGGATTTTGTGACAGTTTTTCTGGTTATTTTTTTATTATGTACTAAAAAAAGCATTCATCTGATTAAAAGATAAATGCAAAAAGGGAAATGAAAACATAAAACTATAACTCTTTCAGTAGTTTTCTATTAATGGGGTACCGCCACATCGCTATCAAGCTAATAAAAAGAAATGCCCCCTAGAATGAAAAAAACGCCATCCTTTCCTATGATTCTACAGAAAGAATAACGTATTTTTTCATTTTAGGGGAATAATTAATCTCTTAAGTTGATGAGCATGCAGCAAGCCCCTTTAAAGGTAATATTGTGGTACCAGGCTGCCCTCTATACTGAAAAGGTAATATCACAACTCAAACTGCTATATTTATTTCCTGTCGAATACACTCTTTTTTATTAGCACGTTTCCATAAATATATGGTGTAGAAGAATAAAATTGCAATAATAATATATGCAAAAAGCGACGAGGCTTGAACATTCCCCATAAAATTAAAGAAATTATTAAAAGTGTGGAAAGTAATGGGGATAATAATTGATTGCTTATTTACGATAAGTAAGGACAGAACAAGTCCAACTAAAAATGCATATATGATTTGTAAAATAGTATCTTCAATAGACTGCCCACCAATTAGTTGTAATAAATGGGTGATACCAAACAAAAAACTTGAAATCAAAACTGATTTTTTTATCCCCTTTGAAAACAACATTTTGAGCATAAATCCACGAAAAAAGATTTCCTCAATAAATGCAACAACAAAAAATTGCATGATAAACATAAAAAATAAGTCAGATACCGATGTTGTGTTTAATCCTTTATTACCAAGTAGTATTACTAATAGAACAAGCACTAATGGGGAATTTAATAAAATGGTATTCTTCATTGAATTATTTAACTTAATATCAAAGAAATAGAATTTCCACTTGTTCTTTATTGTTAAATATATTAAAATTCCCACTGCTAAAGGAACAAGTCCAATAAATTGTAATACTGGACTGGATGGCTTAGTAATAATTTGATAGGCCCCGTTAAGCGTGTAAAAAATCATTAATAAAAATTCTAACCCAATAATTTTTAAAACAATATTCTGATTTACCTTCATCTAGAATCCTCCCCTATTTATCGATTTGAGCATTTTTCTTTTGGATTACTGCACTGTTACTATTTATAGATTAATAGTAACTTATTAATTCATCAAATAATTTACTGATTTTTCAAAAAAATATAGTATAAAACACTTTATTGTCCTCATGATAAGGTAAACAAATACCTCAAACGAGAAAATTGATCTCTTCAAATTGAAAATATATAAAATTCCTTTTTGGGGGTTTTATATATTTTTTTAGTTGATGGCGATGTGGGGAGACCCCATAAAGAAAAGACACCCATATAAGAGTGTCTTTTCCAATAGTTTTTTAGCAGAAGCAACTGCATCCGATAATGATTAATAAAATAAATAATACAACAAGTAAAGCAAATCCTCCAGCAAAACCGCAGCCTTCGCCGCAACTACCACCATAGCCCATAATAATATTTCCTCCTTTAGATAAGAGGGTGAAACTAGGGTTCATTCCATGTATTTTAACGGGTTCACTTTACCTTATGTTTTTATGCCTGAATTGAGCAGGTCCTAAAAAAAAGACACCCTAAGGTGCCGGTGCCTTCCTCCGACTTGAACCACTTTAATTTAATAATATGTATTGGACATTAAGTAAACACGTCCTATAAAGCAGAATCATTTATTTTCAACAGATTGTTAGTATACAAATACAAGAGAATCGAGATCGTTTGTTTGGCTAGATTAAAGCAACGCCACACCTATATGGTTGAGATGTGTTACGCCTTTTAATCGGAGAATCAGCTTTATAGAACGTGTCCACAATTTATATTTTACTACATGTAATATTTATTTTATGTAATTTTTACAAATATGTATAATTACATAAAATTTACGAGAAAAAGAGAGTATACTTTGATATTGTGTAATAAAGATAAGGCCCACCTACGGAAATAGGTGGGTTTTTTGTTGGGCATTACTATCTCATTGCACAAAAGGGAATTTGCATTAAAATAATATCATATTCTTAGAGTTCTTATATTGAGAAAAAAGACACTCTTATGAGTGCCCCTTTTTTTAGTAACCGAATCCGCCGCTACCGCCGCCCCAACAACTACATCCTATAATGATTAACAGGATGAATAGAACGATCAGTAAAGCAAATCCGCCACCTAACTGTCTACGCTTAAAGACTAAAGTTACCTTTAGCCCTCCAAGACTCGCTACGAGCGAATGGCTAGTTCTTACTCGACGGGAATCCCACCCGTTATATGATACGACCTAGGCTTGGCCGCACACCTGCCTCGTTAGTTAATATGAAAATGAAACCCAATGTCTTTCAGGCGAAAGTATAATCTTGGTTTGGAAATATACAACTGTTTGGACATAAAAAAGACCATCGAAATGATGGTCTTGCAGACTGTAGACAAATGCATAAAATAACGGATGAACATTTCTCTGAACACTTACTTTACTTCTTTCATAAATAGTCTAACGTTTTCAGCGATTTCTTTGAATTTGGTATGGTGTAAATAATGTGATCCATCCATGGTTACTACTTTTCCATGTACCGAGTCTTTGATCTGCCCTTCATGCAGAGGTATCCATCCTGCTACATCTTCACTATTCGCTTGTACAAAGAGAAGAAGTGGAAGATATTTAGGGAAGATTAAACCTTGAGCCCCTTTAAAATTAGACGAAATATGGTCCATCTCATTCAAGGTTGTGTCATTATACATGTTTTTATTCGAAATCATTTTCATTTGCTCTACGGTTTTTTCATCAAATGCCAGTCCAGCATAGGGGTCAGCACTGATTTTCATAGCCAATCTTAAGAGGCCTGATTTTTTGAGATATGCAAACGTTTTTAATGGGAAATTGATATCCATACCCGGTTGTGTTGCAACACTGCTATCGATTCCGACAAATGCAGTCACCTCGTTTGAATATTTGTTCACATAATCAATTCCATAAATACCTGTAATGGAGTGGCCCATGAGCATGTATCTGTTAATATTAAGCTGCTGTAGAGCTTCATGAACTTCACTTACCATATTCTCCGTGGTTCGCTCTTTTACAGTTTCATCACTTAATCCATAACCGAAAGGCTCTACTACAACAACTTTGTAAAATGGAGATAGTTCATCGATAAGAAGCTTAAAATCAAGCCCTGGAGTAGCTGTTCCATAACCAGGCAGGAGCACGATCGTTTCCTCGCCCTCGCCTTGAATTAACACATTCATGTTTTTCCCGTCTACAGATACGTGCTGCCCGTAGGGCACTATTCGTTTTTGCTCCGAATGACTACTCATCACATTTACGATATAAACAATACCTAAAAAAAGTACAATGGCTAGAACGATTGCTCCTATGATTTTAAGTAAGATGTTTCGCACTTTCTTTATTTTCATTCCACTTAGCGTTTTCTTTTCCTCTTGTTGTGTCACTGTCATCTTCTCCTGTCCTGATCTGTTTGCCTTCCTTCATGTGCCTGTAATGAAAACTTAACCAATGAAGATGTACTCACCATGACGACAATATGAACTGAATATGAACTGCCAAAAAAAATGCTACGGCTCTATATACAAGTAAGCTTGCATATGAGTCGTAGCATAGAGAATGAATCTAACTAATCTGTTGGTGTAGTGATTGGCAAGGTGACAATGAAGGTCGTTCCTTGACCAAGTTCACTTTTCACTCGGATGTCACCTTGATGAAGCGACACGATCTGTTTAACGATAGCGAGTCCCATACCACTTCCGTCATACTTACGACTGTGGGAACGATCGGCCTTAAAAAAACGCTCGAATATACGCTTCTGGTCGTCAAGGTTAATACCAATACCAGTGTCGGATATTAGGATTGTGACGTTTTTGATATCTTGTTTGATGCTTACGTTAATCACGCCGGTATCCTCGGAAAATTTGATGCTATTTCTGAGGATATTCGTCCATACCTGATTTAACAGGTCATGATCAGCCGTTACTTTAACTGTCTGTAAATCAAGCTCGAAATGTATATCGCGAGCAGACCATTGTGGCTGGAGCGCCACAATTATCCTTCGGATTTGTTCATCGAGGCTGAGCGTGACGAGCCGCAGTTGCTTTGACTGCGATTCAAGAAAACTCAGCTTTAACAGGTTATCGCTCATTTTGGACATCCTTTTCGCTTCAGCGATGATAATATCAAGATAACGGCTTCGTTCGTATTCTGAAAGGTCAACTTGCTTAAGCACTAGAGCATAACCGGATATCGAAGTGAGCGGAGACTGAACCTCGTGCGACACGTTCGTTACGAATTCCCTGCGCATCTGCTCAAGTTGCTGCAGATCGTGCATCATTTCTTCGAAGCTGCGAGCCAAAGTACCCAGCTCACTCGTTTGCTTAATATTCAACTTGACGTTGAAATCTCCAGATGCTATCCGCCTGGTCGCTTTTGTCAGCTTTTTTATCGGTCTTACCAGGAATACAGAGGCAACTAGAATCAATAAGCTTCCTGCAATCAACGAACATGTTGCAAAGACCACTGCCCACTTTGTGACAAAAGAGGCTGAAGGAGGGGCGAGCGCTTCCAAAAATATCGCTTTCGTTCCCATTTCCGTTTTCAACGGCAACCCTAAGAGGACCGTGGCAATACCATTAGGAGTGTCCTGAACAACACCTCCATCTAATACTTTCTTTAGTTGCTCCATCGTCACAGGCGCAGGTTTGTGTCCGTGAAGTTTACCGTAAGACTTGAACTGACCCGTTGCTTCGTAAATTCGAATATAATAAGAATCGAGCTGCTTCATTTCACTTACGAACAAGTCCGCTTCACGTAACGGAAAGGTCTTGTAAATCCGGACGATGTCTTGGCCAAAGTTACGTAAGTTGATTTGAGCGTTTTCGTTCAATTTATCTTCGAATATCCAAGTTGACACCAAAAAAGAAATGATCGTGCCCCCGATGATGGAGACTAAAAATGTCAGGACAACACGTATATATAAGGATCTGATCATTCATAAACCTCAAGCCGATACCCAAGCCCGCGCACCGTTTCGATCCGAAAATCGTGTGTTGTCGCGAACCGTTCACGCAGCCGTTTAATATGTACGTCTACCGTTCGATCATCTCCGGCGTAATCGATACCCCAAATCTGATCGATCAACTGCACGCGCGTATAGACTTGTCCGGGTGTTCCAGCGAGCTTATACAGCAATTCGAACTCCTTTAGCGGCAACGTAAGCGACTCCGTCCCTTTCATCACCTTATAGGTCTGTCGATCAAGGATGACGTTCCCTAAATGGATCGTCTGCGTGGAGCCAATCTTGTATCGTTTGAGTAGTGCCCTAACACGAACCGTCAACTCTAACGGATCGAATGGTTTGGTTAAATAATCGTCCGTCCCAAGTTCGAAACCTTTCACTTTCTCCCATGTTTCTCCTCTCGCAGTCAGCATAAGTAAAGGTAGATCAGGATTGGCTCTTCGGAGCTCCTTGCTTAACGTCCAACCATCCATAATCGGCATCATAATGTCAAGTACGACAAGATCGACATTCGTTGAGATGTAGACGGCCAGTGCTTCCTTGCCGTCCGCTGCTTCAGCTGTTGCGAATCCGTCGTTGCGTAGAAATAAACAGACGAGTTCGCGAATGTTCGCATCGTCGTCAGCAACTAGTATAGTAGGCATCGGTTCCCTCTTTTCCCTGTTTTCCACCGCATTATTTCAAGCAATCATTATACTATAAATTAACACGTATGTTGATTAACCAAAGTAATACAGTTTCTTGATTTATCGACCTGTAGAATTCAAGTGTTTCTTTCAAACTAATTTGCCACTCAATTGACAAGGCTTCACAAAGAAACAGGCGTGTGAAACCTGCAAATGACAAGCGTTTATTTTGTCTTTTGGCCTTGTGCACGAAGAAATTTCAGCAAAGCATAGGCAATTATAGCTGTGAATAACTGATTGAACAACGCATTGGATGTTGTGCCAAACAATACGGGAACGTTCAAATTCAGCTAAATCCAGCGGAAAAATGATTCAATTGCCCAGCGCGATTTGTACATGGCGGCGATTCCTTCGGACAGATAGATTGATAGAACGCATATTCCCCAAACTACTCCAGTAATTACACCATCTGAAATAACACGTCCCATACCCACTAATTATTTTTCATCAAATGTGTATGGCGTATCAACTTTGATTGCACATTCGTTCCAAATCATTACTTGTTAATTTAAGTGAATTCCATCATAAAGATTCATATAGGTTTAGTAATTAGTCAAAGTTATTAGGGTGTTCTGTCGTACAATTTATATATTACTATATAATCACCTCCTGATTTTTGTATATTATATTTCTACATCGACACATAATATATAACTTTTTCTCATTGCTTATTGAATTAATCTGCTCCGTTCAAGAAGAACCATATCAGTTTAAATAACTCAGATTTTGGCAAAATTAAATTGATTCAAATGATACCCACCTTTTAGTAATCTCAGAAAATTTCTTAGTCGCGAGTGAGGTTGGTTTTCTTATAGCTAATCCAATAGTTCGATAGCTATCACTTTCAAGTGGAATTGCTGCAAAAGAAATTTTTGATGTCGGTATAATCATTTCTGGCAATATACTAATTCCTAGATTATTCTCCACCATGGAGATCACTGAGTATTCATTCATATTTTCGAATCGAATATTGGGGCTAACTTTATTCTCCCTAAATATTTTTTGAATATCATCATAACACTGATATGTTGGCATAATAAAAGGTACATTTTCTATTTGTTGCATTGATACTTGGTTTTCCTTACATAATGGGGATTGGTTAGATACAACACATAAAAGTCGATCCCTCTTCAATTGTACGATTTCAAAGGATTTTTCAAAGGATTCAAAGTAAGTATCATTATTAATAAATCCACAATCTAATCTCCCGTTTTGTAACCAATTCTCAACCTCAGCATAGTTTCCTTCCAGTAATTCGATTTCAATATTTGGAAACTTTTCCTCCATTTTTTTAAGAATACCAGGAATCCAGTTTTTAGAAATACTCGAAAAAACCCCCACTCTTACTGTTCCTTTTTGGAACCCATTGATAGCGGCCACTTCCTGCTTCAGCATGTTGTTATAGTATAAAATTTTCCGAACGGTAATTAAAAGCTCCTCTGCATTTTTGGTCAATGTTAAAGTAGAGTGATTACGAATAAATAAAGGAAAGGAAAACTCTTTTTCCAAACTGCTAATTGCATGACTTACAGCAGATTGGGTGAAACCTAACACTTCTGCAGCTTTTGTAAAACTATTGAGTTCTGCCACTTTGTTAAATATTTCATATTTTGTTAAAGTCACTATGGTCCTCCTCATGAATTTTATTCATGTCTCCATTATATTTCTTCGTTTTATTTAATGCCATTACCAACATACAATAAGTGCATGCTCTATTATATGACCCTTGACAAGGGATGTATTTTTTATGGAAGGATGAAGTGAAATGCAAAAAATTTTAGTTACAGGTGCTGCAGGTAAGATTGGCCAAGATGTTACAAGATTCCTAGATAAGCAAGGGAATTACCAGTTACGGCTAGCAGATATTAACTTATCTGCTTTAGAAACTTTTAAAGATACAAATCATGAAATCATATATTTAGATGTTTCTGATTTAGCTGCTTGTCAAGAATTTACGAAAGGTATAGATATAGTTATACACTTGGCAGGTAATCCTTCGCCAAATGCTGATTTTTATGGCTCCTTATTAGAAAATCATATAAAGGGAACCTATAATATTTTTAGAACTGCTAGTGATAATAATGTATCCAAAGTGATAGTTGCTTCCAGTGCTCAAACAATTGAAGGCTATCCTTTGGATTATCAACCACATGCTTATTCACCCACGAGACCCAAAAATATGTACGGGGTAAGTAAGTGTTTTGCAGAGGCTGTTGCTTCTTATTTTGCTTATGAAGAAGGGTTACAAAGTCTTGCTATTCGTATAGGTGCATATGATGATTATAATCCATATGGTAAACCACTAACAGCTAGAGATATGAGTGCATACTTAAGCCCAGAAGATTTTATGGACCTTCTCTTAAAGTCGATGACGGCAAAGAACTTACCTCCATTTTCAATTTTACATGGTGTATCTAACAACAGGTTTAAACGAATTGATATTGAAGGAACAAGAAAGTTAGTTGGTTATAGCCCAAGTTCTGATGCTTTTGTACTAAGTGGTATTAAGTTTTTTGATTCTTGATAAAGGCATATCTAGAAAAGAGATTATATTATTGTTATTTAGCTTTTATTTGTTCTATTTTCAATAGCTACAGTTTCTATAATCATAAATATTCCAATTTTCCCAGATAGAGCACACTATTCTTCTGTCTCATTTGTGGAACAACTCTATTGTCACCACTAGTTCCACAGATGTTCTTTTCCTTTTCAACATAATGGGGTAGCACCACATCGCCATCAAGTTAAGAAATACATTCTTCCCCAAAACGAAAAAATGAGTTGTTTTTGTTACGTTACCAGTTCTAACAAAGATTTGCTACGTTATTCCATTTTCCAATGTGTTTTTGATTTTTCAACTATATCTTCTTCAAATGATGAATGAAACAAATGTCAAGTAACCCTAAAATATAATACACTTACGATGTACTATATTTTAGGGTTACTTGACGTTTACTTTATATAATGGAATCTTCGACTATATACATTCTAAGTGATTCGTATCGTTGATAAAATGAATTACTTTTTCTTTATCCGTAAGTTCAATCATACTAATCCCTGTATCTCCTACTTTAAAATAGTAATCCATGTTAATTGGCATTTGGAAAAAGGCACGTAATATACTAGTAATTACCCCGCCATGAGCTACAATTGCAATCCGTTCATATTTATTTTCTGTCACAATTTTAGAAAATATCGTTTCAATTCTCATTCGAAACTCAATGAATGATTCCCCATTTTCAAAACGATCATGAAGAAATTTTGGCTCTGGATACTTTTTCGCTTCTTCGAAAGACATGCCAGCCTGTATACCATTATTAAATTCCATTAATTCTTCTTCAAATTTCACTGGACAACCAATTGCTTTCGCTAATGTTTCAGCAGTTTCTCGCGCCCTCTTTAATGTACTTGCCCATATAAAATCTGGTGGAAAGTCATTTTTCACTTTATGTACTAAACCTTTCACTTGTTTTCTACCCATTTCCGTTAATTCAAAATCTGCTCTTCCTTCATGTACGTTTAAAATATCCGCTTCCGATTCCCCGTGCCTAATTAATAGTATTTGCATACCTTTTCCCCCTTACATCTTTTAAACTAGATTGATATATTACCATATTTTACCGATATATTCAAATGAATAAGAAATTCTTACTTTTAATAACATATTCTTTAACTTGTGGTACCGTCTCATCGCTATCAAGCTAACAAAACTAAATTTCCTTAAAATGAAAAAATACGCTATTCTTTTTGTAAAAACATAGGAAAGGATGGCGTTTTTGGTATGAACTTATCGACTTTTGATAAATTAGAGTTGTTTTCTAAAGAGTTACAACGATATATGTCACCTGGTGCTTTAGAACAATTAGCTAGAGAAATAGGATTTGTTCAAAGAAAAAGTAAATATCGTGCGCAAGATTTAGTAGCTCTTTGTGTTTGGTTAGGCGAAAACATAGCAAATACTTCATTGACACAACTATGTAGTCGATTAGAAGCTAACACAGGTATTTCTATGAGTCCAGAAGGACTCAATCAACGCTTTAATTCTCGAGCTGTACAGTTTTTACAACAACTCTTAGCACATTTACTTCACCAACAATTTTGTGCTTCTAGCAAGATTCCAACTTTGTATACAAAATATTTTCGACGTATCCGCATCTTGGATTCTACCCATTTTCAAATTCCAGATAAATTCACTTCTACATATCAAGGTTCAGGTGGTAGCGGTCAAAGTGCTGGAGTAAAAATTCAACTAGAGTATGATTTACTAAGTGGTCAATTTCTTCATGTTCATGTAGGATCCGGAAAACACAATGATAAAACGTATACTTCTACTTGTTTAACATCCCTTCAACCGAACGATGTATGTATACGTGATTTAGGATATTTCGACTTAAAAGATTTACATACTATAAGCGAGTGTGATGCTTATTTTATTTCGCGATTAAAGCTTAATACACGTATATATCAGAAGAATAAAGAACCTGAATACTTTCAAAATGGAACCATAAAAAAGCAATCTGAGTACATCCAATTAGATATGGAGCAATTTATTGACCAATTACAGTCAGGTGAAACATATGAAATTCCTGAAATCTATATTGGAATGTATCAAAAGCTTCCGGCAAGACTAATTATGTATAAATTAACTGAAACGCAAATGAAGCGTAGACAAAAGGATTTAGCTTCTAAAGAACATAAGAAGCAAATTACCTATAAAGAACGCAGTAAACGACTTAGTGCAATTAACTTTTACGTTACAAATATTCCATTGGAATATCTGCCAAAAGAGCAAGTATACGATTTTTACTCCTTACGATGGCAAATTGAACTTATCTTTAAAACATGGAAAACATTTTTTCGTATTCATAAATGTAGTTCTGTAAAATTAGATAGACTAGAATGTCACTTATACGGACAATTAATAAGTATCCTTCTTTGTTCCTCCACCATGTTTCAAATGCGCCAACTACTCCTCATCAAGAAGAAACGAGAATTAAGCGAATATAAAGCAACTTATATCATAAAAGATTATTTCTTACTTATTTATCAATCTTTGCAAAAAGACACCCAAGAATTAACAAAGATATTGTTTCGGCTGTTCAATCTTTTGCAGAAAAACGGACAAAAATCCCATAGGTATGAGAAGAAAACAGTCTTTGATATCTTAGACGTCGTCTACAACTTTTCCATGTCTCATAATCATGTAGCGTAATTCAAAAAATCGAAACCCAATAGGGTTTATTTGATATGCAATTCTTTAAAAAACTTACACGGGATCTTTAGAAAAAAGAAGAAATCTCGCGTGAAATTAAACTAATATAAGCTTAGCTTGATGGGCATGGGGTAGCACCATCAAAACGCGAATTTCGTACGCTAAGCAAAATTTCATAAGAAAAAGCCGATTTCCGGTACTCTAAGAGAATAATTGGCTTTTTACTGTTAAGTTGTTTGTAGTGATCGTAGGGATTCTAATGATGCAATTTCTTTTATACTAAATCGGTATTTTCCTAGAATATTAATGTGTTCCCATTCTAATGGAGAAATATATTTCAATAATTCTTCATTAAGATGGGAATTAAACAACTCAACTTTCGCACCTATAAAATAAGCGGGGAGATTTAGCTATATTGAATTTAGAGTCTATCAATTGTGTAATGTACAACTTGAGTAAAATGAAAAACACCTCGATCCTTGGTATAGTGAGATTACCTAGAAATCACTACCACAGAAGAGGTGCCTTAACTACAATAGCTCAAAATAACCAATATCATCAACTACCAAAAGAACTTAATTCTATTTTTTCCGAGCTTGAAATGAATATCCAGCTAAGGAGGCAGTCTATCGCTTCTTATAAACGGTGCCAATGTTCAATTGGCGCCCTTTCCTGCTGCTGTTTAGTATGAATGCGATTAAAAAAGTAACTCGACTTACGAAAAAAACCGCTCCAAAGTGTTGATTGTGCTTATCATCGTAACCGCAGTAAAAAAGTTGAATTGCTAGCACACTATTTTGAAACCTTGGTTAACTATTCCAACTTTGAAGTATTTCCTGTTATTAATCAATGAGTAAGGGGCAAAATTTAAAGTATATGGTGGCACTATTTGTACTTCTTTCTGTAATCTCTACTCATCGAATAAATTTAGAGCTATCACTCATGCCTTCAGTTGAATACCCCGATGACTGAACTAAGATAAGTTATGGATGAAGCGCCCGTGCCATCGCATCAAAATAATTCTGACTGGCACGCTGACTCACTTCGGCTTCAGGCACAAGTACTTCAAAGCAATGGAAGCAGCCGGGGTAGAGATGAAATTCAACATCTACTCCTGCTTGTGCAAGTCGTGTTACATATTCAATAATTTCATCTCGGAATAAATCGAGTTGACCTACACATGTATAAGTTGGCGGTAGTCCGGCTAAGTTTTCTGCTCTCGAAGGTACGGCATAGGGAGATGGTTCGTTAGTATCGTTCTTCTTTCCCAAGTACATATTCCAAGCCGTTAAATTGTTTGATCTATTCCATGTTGCATTGTCTTCTATAATCTCATAGCTTGATGGTGTTATGTTGTGGCTATCAAGCATCGGATACAGCAGCATCTGAAAAATAATAGATGGACCTCCTTTATCACGAGCCATTAACGCAAGCGCTGCTGTTAGTCCACCGCCTCCACTTGCACCGGCGATCGCAACTCGATTCACATCAATTCCAAGCGAGTCTGCCTCATTTGTCATCCAAACCAAGCATGCATAACAATCTTCAATAGCCGCTGGATAAGGATGTTCGGGCGCAAGTCGATAATCGACAGACACAACAACGCATTCAGCAGTCTGAACAAAGCGTTCACACAAAACATCGTCCATATCAGGGTGGCCCATTACGTATCCACCACCGTGAATCCACAGCATAGCTGGAAGTTTATCAAGATTTTTCTCAACGGGTTCGTAAATTTTAACTAACATCTCGCCGGCTGCGCCAGGAATCATTCGCTTGGTCATGTTTACAAGCTCTGATTTTTCCAAATGTGGATTCGACAAGAGACTTCGACTCGCCTCTAAATCCCCCTCTAATTGAAAGCCTGGAAATTGTGAGAAAGCCTGTTTTAATTCTGGTAATACTTGACTGTCAATTTTCATATAAATTCCTCCAGTTAAATAATGAAACTTGATGTAATCCTTATGGAATAATTAACGGAATAGATGTGTCTCCTGTTCTCCTTCAGCTTCCCATTTGGCAATTTCCTCTCTTACACGAGGGGCAACTTCTGTTCCAAGCAATTCTATGGCACGCATGACTTGATCATGTGGCATGGTACTTAATGGTACATACATCATAAAGCGTGTAATCCCTACATGCTTACGAAGATGAATGATTTTTTCGGCGACTGTATCTGGATCACCAACATACAACGCCCCTTCAAAATTTCGTGCAGCATCAAAGCTGGAACGATCATAATAAGGCCACCCCCGCTCTTTACCAAGTTTATTCATGCCTGCCTGAGTGGAAGGGAAAAATGTATCTGCTGCCAATTCCGTATTCTCTCCAACAAATCCAATTGAATGAGATCCCACCTGAAGCTTTGATACATCATGACCAGCGTGAGCCGCTGCTTTCTTATATAGCTGTACAATTCGTGCAAAGTGCATTGGGCTACCACCAATAATCGCCAGCATAAGTGGTAATCCCAGAAAACCGGCACGGATAGCAGATTCCTGATTCCCACCGCTACCAACCCATATCGGTAAAGGATTTTGAACAGGTCTTGGATACACACCTAAATTATTGATTGCTGGTCGATGTCCGCCTTCCCAAGTCACTTTTTCGGACTGACGTATTTTGAGCAGTAGGTCCAAATGTTCTTCAAACAGTTCTTCATAGTCCTTCAAGTTATAGCCAAACAATGGAAAAGATTCGATAAAGGAACCACGACCCGCCATAATCTCTGCGCGTCCATTTGAAATGCCATCCAGTGTAGAAAAATCCTGAAAAACGCGCACAGGATCAGCTGAAGAAAGCACAGTTACTGCACTCGCAAGCCGTATCTTTTTCGTTTGTGGTGCCGCGGCTGATAGAATCATCGCTGGAGAGGATGCTGCATAATCCTTCCTATGGTGCTCACCAACACCAAACACATCAAGTCCTACTTGATCAGCAAGAACGATTTCTTCAACAACTTCACGCAATCGCTGTGCGTGACTTATCACTTCACCACTATGTACATCTGGTTTCGTTTCTACAAAAGACGTAATACCTATTTCCATTTGTTATCTCTCCTAGTCCAATTAGATTTTAAGTCAAAAAAATTAAACATTTCCTTTATGGTAGTAACGTGTTTCTCATATTGGCTAACACACGTTTATTTCATGAAATCTTAACTCGTCTGGTCATAGCCCAAAAAAGAAGAGCGAAAGCACTGACAGAGGCTCCAAGTAAGGAAACCCCTCCCCAGCCAAAGTGTGCGTATATTTGAGTCGAAGCAATTGAACCACCAGCACTGCCGATAGAATAAAACACCATATATCCAGCAGTAAGTCGACTCCGTGCTTCTGTATGCAATGGAAGGATCATGGTTTGATTCGTGACATGTATTGCTTGTACGGCCAAATCAAGTAGAACTATCCCTATCACTAATGCGATTAATGACTGCTCTATATAGCTGATGAACAACCATGAAATCAATAATAGAGCTAAAGCAATGCCTGTCGTTCGTTGTCCGTAACCTTGATCGGCCAATTTCCCTGCCCGTGCCGCAGCCAAGGCTCCAGCCACACCTACAAGACCGAATGCGCCAATTGCACTATGAGATAGAGCAATTGGCGGTGTACTAAGTGGCAGTACTAGTGAAGTCCACAAAATGCTGAAATCAGCAAAAATCAGCATGGCTAGAACGGAGCGAACGCGTAACGTTCGTTCTTGAATAAACAAAGCAAGCACCGATCTAATCAACTGAGGGTAGGATAGCGATTTTACCTCGCGCTCAACATTGGGCAACATCTTTATAAACATAAAAACCATCAAAAACATGAGCGCTGCAGAAAATAGATATACAGAACGCCATCCCGCAACATCTGTTAATATACCAGCAAAAGTACGTGCGAGAAGTATGCCAATAACTATCCCACTTGTTACAATGCCAACGACACGTCCTCTTTCTGTAGGGGAAGCGATGGTCGCTGCAAACGCCACGAGAGTCTGTGTCACAACTGCAAGCAGACCCACCAAAGCCATACCTGCGAAAAGTACCATGCTGGAGGAAGCAGTACCAACTATAACCAGAGCTGTTGTAGATAATAGCATCTGACCGACAATTAGACGTCGCTGGTTTAGCAAATCTCCAATCGGCACGAGTAGTAGTAAGCCCAATCCATAAAAAATTTGTGTAATGGTAATAACAACACCAATAATGGAATGGTTAATACCAAACTCATTAGATAGTTGATCAAGCAACGGCTGTGCAAAGTAAATATTGGCAACAGACATTCCACAGGCAGTCGCAAACAATAATGCCAAAGCGTGAGACATGGATGGCTGTTGATTCAAATTAGGTTTTGTTACGGAAGATTTATGACTTATCTTAGTGTAGAGTGGATCATCTTCTATATTTGTCTCTGTTTTGCACATACCTTAACCTCCAATCACATTAGATTTTTAATCATAACATACCGTTCAGTACAATATGATTACTGGTAAATATAACTTAGCCTTATTCATGATGTCAACGATTTTTTGCACTAAAGTTAATATTGCATTAAATGAATGGAGCTTGATTTGACAGGAAGAATAGCTAATTATATAATAATTACATACTGTTTGGTAATGAAAACAACAATTGTAATTACCTACACACCTATCCTAAAACAATTAATAAAATCAAAGTTTGAGGAGGAGAATTCTTAATGGCAAGAACCCGTGAATTTGATGCGGATCAAGTTTTAGATGCAGCAATGCAGTTATTTTGGGAGAAGGGATATGAGGCTACCTCATTAAGTGATCTTACTTCTAGAATGGGCATTCAACGCCCTAGTATTTATTCGACTTTTGGAGATAAGAAAGAATTGTTTGAAGCCGCACTTCGCAGGTATACAATGTCTCGGGCCTCTGATATACGAAATAGGCTTCAAAGTCACTCCTCTGTAAAAGAGGCATTTTCTATTTTCTTTGCCGATGTCGTCAATGAAGAATACGCAGTGGATCTTAGTAAAGGTTGTTTTTGTATCAATACAATGGTTGAACTAGCACCTCATGATGAGAGATTTGAAATTTTGACCAGAGAACATCAAATGTACCTCGCCGTCATTTTTCAGGAGACGATCGAACGAGGAATTCAATCAGGTGAGCTGGAAGTCAACACAGATGCAAAGTCTTTGGCACAGGCACTGATTGTATCGTTAATCGGTCTAACGGTTATGATGAAATCTCGCCCCCAACGTTCATTTGTGGACAATGTAATAGCAGCGACGCTCACATTACTTAAGTGACATGATTGTATTTAAAAGTACGAAAACCATACCTTTATAGGGGTAACGTCAAATCTCCATCAAGCTACAATTTTATAGTACCCCCAGAACGAAATTTTGTGCTAACTTGTAACAAAAATGCTCATTTTTTCATTTCGGGGTAATTCTGAATTATTAAGTTGATGGGTATGGGGGAGCACCACATGCCCATCAACTCAAAATCTCATACCACCTCCAGAACGAAAATTTTATGCATGTTGCTCATTTTTATTGTTTGGGGATAAATGATTCTTTAAGCTTGATGGCAATTTGGTCCTATCCCTAAAACATCTGAACTGTAATAGCCAACTAAAAAATGCAAACAAAACGACCCCTTTAATCAGTCGTTTTGTTTGCATTTCCTTTTTCTAAAACTACAGAAAAGATAAGTACTATAGTTAACAGCATAATAAACCTTACTTCACTTCCATCACTTACAAAAAATGAATACAAAGTATAAATTAAAATTAATATTCCATAAATAACTTTGTGCAATGAACTCCCCCCTTTTTGCCGTATATATTTTAGTGTAAAAATTTAATTCAAGCCCTATATCAAAATGAAAATAAAAAGCACCTGTGATATACACAAAGTGCTTTTCTCTTGTCAATTTATCTATTTTCACTATATTTATCTATTTTCTTTTTATAACTCAAATTTCTTCGAATCGTACTTTTCTAGAGTTTGCTGCAATTCATTTTGTTCATATGGAATATG
>NZ_JBFTMD010000046.1:0-23727 GCF_056396785.1 Bacillus sp. 05T21
TCTTCCACCAAATTCAAAAAATATAAAAATCGTAGCAAGAGAATGTACTGGTCTTGCATGGGAATGGTGGAGAACAATTATTAATGAACAAAATGTTCCATTAACAAATGAAATTAAAGTTTCAATTGGAGGAACAACATTATATCCAAGTGCCAATATTAGTCATTAGGTTGAAGTGAAGCGTCCTGTAAACAGGGCGCTTTTTTACTTGGTTGCAAGCTTATGGTTCTTTTTGTTTACGGCAAACTTATGCTTCCAGGATTTGAAGAATATTTTTAATGTCGCCTTTAAATAAAGTCGCGACTTTTAAGGATACCATCACATTGCCATCAATTTAAGAAATTCATTGTTCCTCAAAATGAAAATACGTGCTGAATTCCCATAAATAAATGTAGAAAGAAGAAACTTCGTTTTGGATACATTTCAAAGTCTCAAGTCTATAGGTTCTGGTGCAAAAACTTCAAGGTAATTACAAGTAATCTCTAATACTTGGACATACTGATACTATTACTCTAAAAGGGTGTGTGATCGGTAGGGAAAAGAAAAATTGGTTCAAATGGAAGCACTATCAGCCTGATATTATCTTATTAACGGTAAGATGGTACCTACGGTACAACCTAAGTTATCGTGATTTGGTGGAAATGCTAGAAGAACGGGGTTTATCCATTTCTCATACAACGATTATGCGTTGGGTTCATCAGTATGGTCCTGAATTGGACAAACGAATCCGTCGTCACCTCAAACAAACAAATGACTCTTGGAGAGTCGATGAAACATATATTAAAGTAAAAGGTCAATGGATGTATTTGTATCGTGCTGTTGATTCGAAAGGAAACACAATTGATTTTTTCCTAAACAAAACAAGAGACCAAAAGGCTGTAAAGCGCTTTTTCAAGAAAGCTTTGCGGTCTTTTCATGTTTCAAAGCCGCGTGTTATAACTGTCGATAAGAACCCAGCTTATCCTATAGCGATTGAACAGTTAAAAAAAGAAAAAAGCTATGCAACTTAGACAACAAAAGTACTTGAATAACATAGTAGAACAAGATCATCGCTTTATAAAGAAGCGAATCCGTTCTATGCTAGGGCTCAAATGTTTTGACACAGCTACATCCATTCTTTCTGGGGTAGAAGCCATGCATATGATTAAAAAAGAACAGCTTGATTTACGGGACCAGTCTGTCCAAAATCAGAAAGAATTCATCCATCAATTGTTTGGACTTGCACCATAAGATACGATTCCGTTAGGGATATATGCGCTTTATTCTCTTTTATTTTATTTTTGCACCAGAACCGAATTGAAAGTCTTTTCACATTTTTTGCAAATAACACACAAAAATGCCATAAATCTATCTTATTTTTATATATAGTAGTTATTTCATGAGTAAAGTTTCTTGAAATAGTTACTACATAGAAAGGAGATTTTAAAATGGATATGGATTCATATTATTGGGAAATGGTTAAGAAGAATATAGGGGTTTATTCTAAACAGGAACAAGAATGCCTTCGAGAGAAGAGGGTCATTATTTTTGGATTAGGGGGAGTAGGTGGATATGAAGCGATTCTGTTTTCTCGAATGGGAATAGGGCATATTACCGGTGTTGATCCCGATGAATTTGAAGTTTCTAATATTAACAGACAAATGTTAGCGCTTTCTAGTGTTATAGGTGAACCAAAAGCAAAAGTTGCAGAACAGGTTGTAAAAGATATACATCCCTATATATCAACAAATTTTATACAAACAAGAGTAGATGAAGATAATGTAATCGAGCTTATAAAAGGGCATGATATTGTAGTAGAAGCCGTCGATGATATGCCTTCAAGAGTTATTATACATAGAACAGCTAGAGAATTAGGCATACCAAGTGTGGGGATGTCAGGTAGCCCCCCAACACGAGGATTTGTTTCTACATTTTTTCCAAACGGAATTCCTTATGAAGAAGCATTAAACATCTCAAGTGTCGGATGCAAATTAACAAATCAAGAATTAAGACAACAGATTGCTGATATAAAGAAAAGTCGAGCTTGGTATTCTGTGGAGAAAGGCGCACCAAAAGAGTGGGCACAAGATTTTTGTGATGGAAAAGCAGGCTGGATTATCACACCGATGCGTGCTCATCTATTGTCACTATTTAGCTTTCATGAAGCAATACAAGTTTTAACTGGTCGTGAACCTCTAGCTAGAGCGCCTAAAGGCATTGTAATGGATTTAGATAGTCATATCCCGGTTCAAGTAAAAGAAGTCCCAAAGGGTGGATGGGATTATAAAACACTGTAAGGAGGAATATAATTTGTTAACAAAAAATAATGATATGCAAAATATATATGAAGAAAGTTTTACGCGAAATATTGGTGTTATCTCTGTAGAGGAGCAGGAGAAATTAAAAAATTCTCGAGTTACTGTAGTTGGAGCAGGGGGCGTAGGAGGAATTACACTCATCCAATTGGCGCGAATGGGTGTGGGTTCTTTACATGTTATTGATCAAGATGTATTTGAAGCAAGCAATATCAATCGACAAATGCTAAGTTCCAACAGTAAATTAGGACAGCCGAAGGCAGATGTTGCTTTAGAAGTTTTGCAAGACATTAATCCATTATTACAAATAGAGATAACGAAAGAATTTGTTACCGAGGACAATGCATTAGAACTTCTAACGAATACAGATGTCATTATAGATGCAACTGATAATTTAGTAGCGAGAGTAATTATCCATCGTACAGCTCAAAAATTAGGGATTCCTTCTATTTGGATTGCAGTTACACCTCCCTTTAGAGGTGGCGTCATGTCTTTAACTCCTGACTCTACGCCTTATGAAATCGCGTTAGGATATCCGTCTTATCAACAAGAACTAACACCAGAAATGCAAAATAAAATTCATAAATTAAAAGATGGACGTGCTCTTCATTCGGTCAAGCATGGTGCGGATGAGAAATGGGCAAATAATTATGTACAAGAAGATCGTCCATGGGCTGTACTGTCTCCCGTTGCGAATATCGTAGGCATTCTAGCAAGCTTTGAAGCATTTAAATTTATAATAAATCGAGAAGACTTAAAACCTGTAATAAGTCCAAATTTAATACAAATTAACCTTGCAAATCAAAATATGGTACATGTGTCTGTACCTGAAAATGATAGTTGGGATTATACAAGATTATAGATGAGGTAAGAGAATATGCTTTCTTTTTTGTTACTGGGGACTATTGTTACACTCGCTCTACTTGTTAAGGATTATGCGCTAGCTGGTGCGGCTTGTTTATTAGGAGTTTTACTTGCTGTTGGACAAAAAACTTTATTACATCTTATTCAACAATATTCTTTTCCAATTGGTATTTTCTTTCTGATGTTATTCCTTTTAGTACCAATTACATCTGGAAAGATTACCAGTGAAAACGTAATAAAATTAATTACCTCTCCTATCGGATTAGGATCCATTCTAGCAGGTTTTACTGTGTCATACATAGGAGGAAAAGGTGTAGGAGTTCTACCTATGAATCCTACGATATTGCTAGGTGTCTTAATAGGTACTCTTATTGCCGTATTATTTACAAAAGGGTTACCAGCCGGATTAATTATTGCGGCTGGAATCATAGCTATCATTTCTATGAAATGAAAGGAATATTCTAAATGAAGATAAAATGGACACATATTAGTTTAGTAGGGATTTTTTTGATAATACTTATGTCTAGTTGTTCTAATATCAAAGAAACTTCTCAAAATGATCAAACTTCTAAAGTGGTAAAACAAGAATTAGAAATTCAGCAAGGAGAGGAAAATTTATTTTTACTTCATAAAAACTTAAATAATAAAAAACAGTATACATCTGATGAAATTATCTTATTTTTAGAACCATTTAGTGTACCTACAGCTCAAGCATTTGATGTACCAAAATTTTCATGGATGGATGAGTATGCCAGAAAAGGGTATGATACTTGGGCTATGGATTTCAGAGGGTTTGGTCGTTCTTCTCGCCCTAAAGAAATGTCAGATCCTCCTGCCCAAAACCGTCCGGTTATTCATTTGAATGATGCAACTAAGGATCTAGAAACAATTGTAAATTGGATTAAAAAGAAGAGAAACGTAAAAAAAATTCATATTGTTGGATGGTCATATGGAGGTGTTGTGGCTGGAAATTATGCAATATCCCATTCTCAAGATATTAATAAACTTATTTTATATGGATATATGCATGGGTTCACACTTCCTATGATGACACAGCCTTTCGAAAACCCACTACAACCTAATCAGTTTAATCCTGAAGCACCAGCTTATCAAATGGTGGACTTTGATAAAGGAATGCATCATTGGCATATGATGATGGGAAATAAAAAAATTGTTACAAACGAAGCAATGGATGCCGTAAAACAAGTTTTTATTGATTCAGATCCTATGAGTAAGAAAAATAATCAAACGATTCGTCGACCAGTCGGTCCACTTGAAGATTTATTTTATATTTGGAAAAATCAGCCCCTATATGATGTATCTAAGATTACCACTCCATTACTTGTCATTTACGGGGAAGATGACATATTTGCAGACCGAAATATGATGTCAAAATTAACAAGTACAAAACAAAAAAAAGAAGTAGTAATCCCTGATGCTACACACTGGGCTGTTTATGAAAAGAATCGTAATACCCTATTCGAACAAACATTAAACTTTATAGAAGCGAAAGAAGGCAAACAGGAATGAAAAAGGGTTTAACAATATTAGATGCTACCTTGCGTGAAGGAGAACAACAATGTGGTATTCGTTTCTCCAAGGAAGACAAAATTACATTACTTCACATGTTAGAGGATTTTGGAGTAAGTCTTATCGAAGTTGGACACCCTGGCATCTCTGAAGAAGAAGAAGAGATTTGCCGAGAAGTTGCAGCATCTGCAAAGCACGCCGAAATACTTATGCATGCTCGGGCGAAAAAAGAAGAAGTTCATGCGGCTTCTCGTGCTGGTGCCGATTGGATAGGAATCTGGGCGTCTATTAATCCTATTTCTTTACAAACAAAGTATACCAATCGATCAAAAGATTATGTTATTAATCAGGTGAAACATGCTATTGAAGAAGCAAAATCTTTAGGAATGAAAATCCGTTTTACTATTGAAGATGCTTCACGAACGGAATGGGAAGATATCGCCTACATTGGACAGATTGCACATATAGCTGGAGCAGATCGAATCAGTTTAGCAGACACTGTAGGAATTTGGGAGCCAGGTCAGTGTGCGACAATTGTGAAGAAATCTGTTGAGACATTCCCTTGTGAGATTGAAGTTCATCTTCATAATGATTTAGGATTAGCCATGGCAAATGCTCTTGCTGCAATTGATTCAGGGGCATCTGTCATTGATGCTACATTGTGCGGAATAGGTGAACGTGCTGGGATTGTTGATTTGCTAAATTTATCAGTATTTTTATCTCAAAAGCGTAATCTACAGTGCTTTAAACTACAGATGATTCCTGAATTAACGCAATCTCTCCAATTAGCTACTGGTTGTCAAGTAGATCATTGGAGACCGATTATTGGAAAGAATATATTTACTCATACTGCATCCTATCATATAAAAGCTGTTCAGCAGAATTACTCAGCATATGAGGGTATTCAACCTGAAATGATAGGCAGAGTAAGGAACATACAACAAAAACGTATAGAAAGAAAAGGGCCTCGGCTTTCAAAGTCTCTCCGAGTTAGTAAACCATTTGTAAAAGGAGCATCTGAGCTTTTATATCATCGTGATGGTCCAGGAGAGCGTTGGGTACAGATGGATTATAGAACTGATGAACGTGCTTCATTTTATGTAATACAGCGTGTATTTTACGACGCCCATATGGATGAGAACTTAGAAGGACATGTAGATACTCACGCACATCATTGTGATAGTGCCTTTATTTTTTGGGGGAATAGAATAGATGGTACAGGCCTCTTATGTGAAGTGGAAATTGAAGGAGAATTGCAAATAATTGAAAGTCCGGCATCTGTTTTTATTCCATCGGGGTTAAAACATAGGTACAAATACCTTTCGGGTACAGGGACATATACAAACATCGTACTAGCACCTAATTATAATTCTAGTTTATTAGAGGAAAACTCATCAAAAGTATTTGTATATTAATTAAATAAAAAAGTTTTTATTTCTGTTATGATGATGTTTTAGTAAACCATCTGACTGATAAGAGTATAAGTAACCTCAATGTTCTTTATGTAAAAAAATAAAAAACAGATAGAATTCAATATGTCCTTTGAATTCTATCTGTTTTTTGAATGGCCCCAAAAAGAAGTAATCGTTGCCGTGCCCCTTTTACCTAATGACTAATATTAGCACTTGGGTATAATGTCGTTCCTCCAATTGAAACTTTTATTTCATTTGTTAATGGAACATTTTGTTCATTAATAATTGTTCTCCACCATTCCCATGCAAGACCTGTACATTCTCTCGCTACGACTTTTACATTTTTTGAATTCGGTGAAAGGGGTATAACTGTAGAGTAATGAGCCGTTTTGTCTTGGCCGTTTCCTTCCCAAGTTTTATGGGTTAGTACTTCTTTTCCATTTTGATCATATGAGAATTCATCCCAAGATACATCAAATTGAGCAACATATGCACCAGAACCACAATTTCAAATAGGGGCACGGCAAGAATTCGTTTTTTTTGAGCCACTCACCATTTTGTCACATTCCTGTCACAATGTATTTGTAGAATAGAAATACAAAAAAGGAGGTTTATAAGTATGAATAAAAAAATGAACAAGCTAGTCATTCCAATTTTGATGAGTTCAATGTGTCTTACATTACCATCCCTGAGTTATGCGCAACAAAAGGATTTTACAACAAAGGGACAAAACGTGGTTTCTCAATACAAAAATTTCACCTTTGATGTGAATCCTGAAACTGGTGAAATTTTTGTGGAAAAAGATGGTGTAAGAGAAAGTGCTTCCTTACCACTATCGAAGAAAAAAATAACAAATCTAATAAAAAAAGATGATTGTATATCATGGAGTTATCCAGATGACCAAATAGATGTGAAGATTGAAAAGAAAGAGTCTTATTTAAATATTAAGTTAAAATCTACTAAGTCTGAAGGAGCTAATGAATTTACATGGCCTAAAGTAAGTGCGGACAGCTATACGTTACCATTATGGGAAGGAAAAAATATACCTAGCAATGATCCAAACTGGAAAGAATATTTAAAAGATCAAGAGATGTCATTCATAGAAAGTTTTTCTATGAGATTCTTTGCATTGAATAAATCTAATTATTCCATTATGTATATAGCTGAAAAAATGTATAACGATAATATTCATTTCACTGCTGATTCCGATATACAGTTTAGTTTTACACATCAATATCCTTCTATTAATAAGAATAAAGAATATGGATTCAGATTGTATCTAACTGATAAAAACCCTGTGTCGATGGCCAATATTTATAAAAATTATATAAAAGAACAGGGAGAATTTAAGACACTAGAAGAAAAAGCAAAAACAAATCCGAACATTAAAAAATTATATGGTGCTCCTCATATTTATTTTTGGGACCACAGTGGGATTGCAGTAGAAAATATCAAGTGGGATAAATTTTCACAAAAAATGGATGAGACATTTACAAATTGGATTGCACAGTTGTTACAAGAAAATACGGAAGATGGCTCAAAAGATTTTGAAACTGTTATGCAAGATATAAAGAATCAAAAAGCTATCGATAAAAGCCAGCAAAAAGTAATAGTTAATGCGATAAATCAGGTATTAAAATTAGAACAACTTTATAATAAAGATATTTTCAGTAATCCAGATACTGGAATGGATGAATTGTTGAAAAAAGGAATCCAAAACTTAAGTGAACAAGAATTATATACACTGAACAAAGGATTAATTAAGAGTAAGTTAACAGAGGCAGTGGATGAAGTAAGTAGATGGGAACAGAAAGAAACAACAGATGTTTTAGTTGATATGAAGAAATCGAATGTTAAAAAAGCATGGATAGGTTTACCTAATTGGGCTAATGGATTAATGAATCCCAAAATGGTAGAAGAAGCAAATAGAATGGGGTATTTAATCGGTCCTTATGATTCATACCACTCGATTCATGAAGTGGGAAGTAGAGAGTGGAATACAGCTTCTTTTAAAGATAAAACTTTATATGAAAACGCTACAATATCGAATGAAAAAGGAGAAAAAGTAGGAGGATTCTTAGGAAAAGGAAGAAAGTTAAATCCAACTTTATCCTTACCTAGTGTGCAAGAACGTGTAGGTGATATTTTACAAAATAATATACCGTTTAATTCTTGGTTTGTCGATTGTGATGCTACAGGTGAAATTTATGACGATTATTCTCCAAATCACATTACTACTCAGGAGCAAGATGTAAAAGCAAGACTGCAAAGAATGAAATATATTAGCGAAGAAAAACATATGGTAGTCGGATCAGAAGGTGGGAATGACTTTGCTAGTAATATAATTGCCTTTGCGCATGGAATAGAAACGCCTGGGATTTGGCCCGACTCTGATATGAGAGATAAAAAGAACCCATATTATGTAGGCGGATATAAATCCACTTCACCAGATGGTGCTATTCCAGAACTGAATGGAAAAACCATACCTATTAAGCCTATTTATAAAAATATTTATAATAATCCTGTATATTCAATTCCGTTATATAAACTTGTATATAATGATTCAATTATTACGACTCACCAATGGTCATGGGGAAGTTTTAGAATTAAGGATGAGATAGGAAATAGAATGTTATCTGAAATGTTGTATAATGTACCACCTTTATATCATATTGATAAAAATGAATGGGAGAAAAGTAAATCCATCATTACCTCTTATTTGAAAGTATGGTCTCCATTTCATGAGAAAGCCGTAACAAAACCAATGACTAATTTTGAAGTATTGTCTGAAGATCGGCAAGTTCAAAGTACGACATTTGGAAATGACATGAAAGTGATTGTGAATTTCTCAAACCAAGATTTCACATATGACAATGAGAATATAAAAGCAAAAACAGCTATAGTATATGATGGGAAGAAAAAGAGTATATTAGAAGTTCCAAAGTACTAAGATACATGACATGGTTTTTGCTGTGAAATAAGGTCGTACTATTTTGAATAAAATTTAACTGTTTGCAAAAAAAGTTGCACCGTTTTGCGTCATTAGATAAAGCTGTCACGGTAAAACCCCTGAGTTTTGATCAAGCTTTATTCCAAACCAACACAAAAAATGGCTTCTGTGTTTTGAAGTCCCTTTTTATTTGTAATCAGGATTTTTGAAAGGTTTTTGAATTTCATAGAAATCAAACGGGATATAAAGTAAATGTTATAGTTTTGTATATTAAAGGTTATTTATGTTATTTAAACTATATTTTTACGAAGGTACTAGAGGGAGTGCCATCATGTATAGTGTGGTTGAAACTGCAAAAGAGAACAATTTAAGTCCTTATCATTCTCTTCGATATTTGTTTGAAACACTCCCCAATATCAATTTAAACAATTATGAAGAGAGATCTGTGTTGGATTCTCTTTTCATTGGTCTTAGTTATGGGGGAACCCTAGTGTTGTGTTATAACCCTGAAATATTGACATATCTAGGCGGACCTATAGATTTCAGTTAATTATATGAAATGAAAAATCAAGTCGTTATTTTGGGGATTCAAACTACCATTATTTAAACTATTATTCACACTAAAAGAAGTACAAGGAGGAAGGTATATCTATTAAAATAGTGAGATATACCAAATTATAAATGAATATTAAATTTAACAAAAAAGTAGTAGCATTAACAGCAGGCTTAACGGTATTATCTTCACCATTGGCATCATTTGCAGAGGAACAACAATTAGTAAACAATAAGCAACCTACAAGCGTTCAGGAACAAGATAAAACAGGCCAACTTCAAGCATCAGATGAACAGGCTTTAAAAAGTATTGAAGCTAGTTTTGAAGGGGTAGACGGACGTGGTGGAGGTACTATCGATAATAAGAAAGCAGACAGTCTTCAACGTTCAGAAGGTATTCATGAAGAAACGGGTACATTAACTGTTCCAAGCAATTCGAACAGAACAAAACGTAGTCTATCTCCTGCATCACCTAGCATCTCTAGTACAATAAACGGTGTTCCATTCAATGAATGGATTGTTCCAGCAGGTAACGATAATATTCGTCCTCAAAACTACATGAGTCCAAAGTACATTACAATTCATGAGACTGATAATACAAGTGTAGGAGCAGGTGCTAAAAACCATGCTCAATACCTATATAACCAAGCAGTAGGGAACACAAACCGAGTTGCATCATGGCATTTTACAGTAGACGATAAAGAGATTTATCAACACTTACCATTAAACGAAAACGGGTGGCACGCAGGAGATGGTGATGGTCCAGGTAATAGACAATCTATTGCAATTGAAATCGCAGTTAACAGAGACGGTAACTACAGTAAAGCAGTAGATAATGCTAAGAAACTTGTAGCTTATTTAATGAAAGAAACTGGTGTACCGTTAAATAATATCGTAAAACACCAAAGATGGAGTGGTAAAAACTGTCCTGCTAACATGATTAACAATGGACAATGGGATTCATTCGTAAATGGTGTTAAGGGGAATTATAATAACCTTTCTCAACCAACAGACGATATTACAGGGGGGTGGTATGAGTCAGCTATTCGAGAATTAAATAGAAGGGGTATTATGGTAGGGGAAGGAAACGGAATTTTCGCACCTAACAGAGCAGTAACAAGAGCCGAATTTGCCCAATTAATCTCTAAGTCTCTAAACTTGCCAGCCGGAGATGCATCATTTAAAGACTTAAATGATGCAAACCCAACTCTACGAGATGGTATTAAACGAACTGCAAGTGCAGGTATCATTGCAGGTAGAGGAGACGGTTCTTTTGACCCAAACACACCTATTACAAGAGAAGAATCAGCAATCATTGTAAACAGGGCTTTACAGTATAAAGGTCTATGGGGGCCAGTTGCAAACTTACCATTCGTAGATAAGGAACAAATTAACTATAAAGAAGACGTACAAAGATTGTATGGCTTAGGTATTGTAAAAGGTAAAGAAGACAATCAATACGATCCTAAAGGAACAACAACCCGTGGCGAAACAGCATCGTTCATTCTAAACATGCTTCTAGTAATTGAAACTGGTAGTGTTCAAAATGTAATTGGAACGGCTGAAATCAATGGTATTGGAGTAAATATTCGAAGTGGAGCAGGTTCAAACTACTCTATTGTTAGAAAGGCAAGTAAAGGCGAAAAAGTTACAGTATATGAAGAAAAGAACGGTTGGTTAAGAATGGGAACAGGTCAGTGGGTTTATTATGACTCTAGTTATATCAACTATAACAGATGATAAAAAACTAAAGTCTTTAAAGCATCTACATATAGACTTTCGAAAAAAAGAAACAATCTTGCTTATCATTGACGTTACATGAGCTTAGTTTGATGGGCATGAGGGTATAACATTCTCTGCAATACAAAATAAAAGGGGAAACTATTCAATTAGTTTTTCCTTTTTATTTTGTCAAACAAATGGGTTCTGGTGCAAACACTCCAAAACGCTTGTAAGTAACCACCTAAACTTGGATATATTGATACTAGTACTCTAAAGAAGGATGTGATTGGTATGGAAAAGCAAAATCTATTCAAGTGCAAACATTATTAACGGTTCTGGTGCAAATACTTAGGAAAGATATAAAGATGCGAAAAGTTTCCTAGTGAAATCTAGTCTTAAGCAGCAATCCCAAATAGTTGATGGATGAACTTCACTTGTCCAATAAAACAAGTTGCCCTTTTTTCACCATATGCATAGCTTCTATTCCAGAAAGAATGGATGTAGCTGTGCGAAAGGATTTCAATCCTAACATCGAACGAACCCGCTTTTTAATAAACCGATGATCTTGTTCCACTATGTTATTGAGATATTTCACTTGCCTTAGTTGGATGCCTAATGGCATCTTTTTTCCTTTTCTCAATTCTTCAACTGCTATAGGATAAGCTGGATTCTTATCTACTGTCACGACACGAGGCTCAGAAATATGAAAAGACTGCAAAGCTTTCTTGAAGAATCGTTTAGCAGCCTTGTGGTTTCTTGCTTTTCTTAGGTGAATTTCGAATCGACAGCACGATACAGSTACATCCATTGACTTTTCACTTTGATATATGTTTCATCGACTCTCCAAGAGTCATTGGTTTGCTTGAGATGACGACGGATTCTTTTGTCTAATTCAGGACCATACTGATGAACCCAACGCATAATCGKTGTATGAGCAACGAATAAGCCCCGTTCCTCCATCATTTCCACCAAATCACGAAAGCTCAAGTTGTACCGTAGGTACCATCTTACTGTTTGCAAAATAATATCATGATGATAATGTTTCCACTTGAATAAATTTCGCTTTTCCATACTGATCACGCCCCTTTTTTAGAGTAATAGTATCAGTATGTCCAAAATTTAGAGATTACCTGCAATTATTTTGAAGTTTTCGCACCTCCTTAAATTATAGTGTTCTTATATTTTACTACATTTGTATTTTGAAATATAAGAAAACGAAAAAAGAGAGTTTTTAACAAAATAGTTATTTAAAAACAAGAAGCCCTAGAGTTAGGGCTTCTTGTTTTGGTATTCTCACATGGTTCTTTAAAAAGAATAGAACATATTAAAGATAATATATGAATGTTTCATAAATGTATCAAAAAAGTGAACAAAATTGCTATTGCAGAAGAAGCAGAAATGAAGTTTCTAATACGTAAGTACGTGAAAGGTATTATTTCCAGTGAATAAAATACGCATGGGGCACCTAATCATTATTTTATCAGAGGAAAAGAATATGTTATGAACTCGGTTGAATGAAAAAATGAAAATTTTACTTTTAGAGTGAAACTAAACAAAAACGCTATTTTATTAGAAAAGGAGAATGAACAATGAACTTAAAGGAGTACGTCGTTTATAAAGGTGAATCCTTGCTATGTATCGGGACCATAAAGGAATGCGCTGATTATATGGGCGTACTTCCTGCAACAGTTCATTTTTATACAAGACCAGCGTATCAAAGGAGAATATCGAATCGAAAGAATGCTAGAAATTATATAACTGTTACGGAACTTGAGGAGGATTAATGATGAAAGAAAACAGCGTGAAATTAAACAATATTACAGCTTGGATGATCTTTAACGTTTTTACAATGGACGATTCATTTATTGAAGAGATCGAGGTATCTTGTGGTGAAGATATCGAAAGCTTTATGAAAATGTATTTGAATGAACATTGGAATGAGCTATTTGAAACGAAATCATATTTAAGGGATATATGATGTGATGCCTCATTTCAAGGCATTCAATTAAAGGCCAGTGATGAAAAAGAACAACATGTATGTTGCGTAGATTTATTGAATGGAGCGCGACATTCTAGTGTAGTAATTGATATGAAAGCTTTAGGAGACGTTAACGCAGATAAGATTAAAAAAATCAGAGAGATTATAAACTCTTAATAAAAATTTCATTTTGTAGAAAAAAAAACCCTAGTTTCCTAGGGTAATGGTATAACAGCTCAATATATTTTATTCTTTTATATTGTAACGTAATATTATGTTAAAAACATCAGGGAAATGTAACCAATTGCAGAAAATAAGAGCAGCTAGCAAAAGCTAACTGCTCCCTGCAAGGAGATACAGAGAAAACTACTTTAAATGAATTTTGGCTAACAGCCTATCTACAGTATTGACGGAATAATTGATAATTAAACGGAGGATGTTTTAAATAGTTTTATTTTAATTTAGGGTTGATTTCAAAAGAGTGACATACCAACAAAATACAAAATTATTACAAGGAAAATTGTTATGAAAATAACTAAAAAAATCATTTTCATCAGTAAACCTCCTTTATGAAGAATATTAATATTTATCCAGAATTTTAACAAAATAATCCTTTGCGCGACACGTTTCCTTATAAGTGTGTAAACACGAAATGGGAGGGTCATCAATTTGATAACAACAACTGATTGACTGAAAGTAGGAATGAAAGCTGTCAGGTTGAGCTGAAACTACTTATCTAATACTCCTACATGCAAGGCGTGATAGTAGTGACAAATTGTATGAAGCTAGGTGAAGTCGGCTGAACAAAACCTAAGTGAGAAATCATATGGTAATGGATAGGTCGGGATGCTACAAAACATCTATGGTGAGAATGTCTAAAATAACGGACTGGCGAACTTGCGAATATACGGGTCTAAATTATTAATACATAAGAAATATGTATGTCGTCAATGACGATGTTATCTACCGAAAAGTAAGATTAAAGGATATGAAATTCGGAACATCTAACGATGATGATGTAAAGATAACAGGCTTACAGCAAGCACCTAAGGATATATGTATAGCTAGGTCAATCGGAACGTGGTAAGCAAGAAACTGTCACCAACGCCTACTAGCGGACAGATGCATATAAGGTTCTAACGAACCGAAATTGCTTCATTCTTGTGAAGGTAGGGACACAGTACCGACGAAACATGTAACGAATGTAGAGGGATAGTCCCTAGTCTTGTTCTTTGAAAACTAAATTAACTAGATGTAACTCACAGGATCGAGTAAGATGATGGGACTTTTCGTAAGAAAGGGGAATTAATACGTTGGTGAGTACAACATTGTTTGTAATCTAGTTGCTTTAGTATAGCAGAATAAGATGGGGCGCTGTATGCGATGAAAGTCGCACGTACAGTGTTAAGCGGGGGAAAAGATGGAGATAACTTCAAAGTCTTACCTATCGCAACTGCACAAGAATTTTTACGATTATACACAAAAACAGCAGGCAACTGATTAAGTTGCCCGCCATGTTCTTGCACGGCACGGAGGAGCGCTTTCCGTTTTGAAAGAGTGCAGCCGGGGAAAGGTCGGCTTAGAGATAGTATGTGCGATATAAAAAAGATTATTCGAAAAAGGAAATTGGATACTTAAAATCTTAACAAAATAGTTATTTAATGGGATGTTGATAATAAGCGATTATCATTAAATTGCTCATTGATTAATGATAATTGCTTATATATCGAAAAGCTATTTAGCTATTAGAAATATAGTTTCATCAGCCTTGGAAAACCCATACAACTTTCTTCCGAACTGTAAAATACCTTCTTCACTCTCTGTTAAAGTTTTAATATCATTTTCAAGATAGTGTCCAACGTTCTTTAAATAAGATAATTTTTGTTTTTCATTATTAAGTATAATTTGTTTTTTCTTAATCATTTGCTCCTGCTTATAAAGGGAGATTTGGGCGGAAATAACAATAGGTAGCATAAAAGCTAGCGCTAGTAAAAGACGACGTCTTAGTTTTTTATTCGTTTGTTGGTGATTGTTAGAATTAATTTGGTTTTTTAGGGATGATTGTTGTGATGGTAATTTTGGGATGCTTCCCATTTTAATGCCTCCATTACTAATTATAAATTTAAAATGTTTAAAAGGATTATATTATGCTAATTGGGTAATTTTGAACCTATTTTGGTAAAGATAGGTTTTGTGAAATTTAAATAACATCCTTATTTGAATGTAAAAAAGCCCTCACATAAACGTAAGGACTTATCTAAAATGAAAGTTTTGGTTTTCAATTATCATTATATACCATAAATGAAGTATATTGAAGTGAAATTTTAACAAAAACGCTATTTTGTACACACAAAAAAGGAACGCTTGACCAAGGCGCTCCTAACCGCTAATAAATACCCAGTCTCATTAAAATTTATGTTGTTTTTATCTAATTATGATTATAAAAATTTCATTTTGTAGAAAAGGGGAATGGATATGGGCCTGAATTTAGAAGGTGTTAAATACTTTATACAAACAGCTGAAGGAGAAAGTGTGGAAATACAGGGTGGTATTCAAGAAATCGATATTTCTTCTGATGAAACAGTTGAATCTGGTTTTGATTTTAGTAGAGAAATAAGTGTTCCTTGCACATTTGAAGAGCCCAAAAATATAAAAGAGCTGCAAGATATAGGTTTTACACGACAACAAGCATGGAATATTCATTTTCGTAAGGGTGAGAGTTGGAAAGAAAACTAAACAAAATAATCATTTTAATAGAAAGCGAGGTTGGCAGAGTGGAAGATAAAGTAAAGCTATTAGGTGCAGACGGAATGTGCGGAATGGGGTTTACAGGAAATAAGGTTAATGTTTATAACGATGCAGGATACGTAATGGAAAGTATGACAACAAGGGAGCATGTTCAGGAAGTTATTGATTTTCTTGAAGGCTGCAAGAAAGAAATGGAGGAATAAAAATGGGACAAGGTAACCGTGGAATGGCTTTTGAAAAGCTTATCAATCTATCGAATGAAATGTATCAAAGAGGGAGAGTGGCGCTTATAAACAAGCGTCCGACTCCTGTAAAGGTATTAAAGATGGTTTATGGTCGTGTGAAAGATGGTTATTACGAATCTAAAAGTACAGTAGACTATGACGGCGTGTATAAAGGACGAGCTATAGCGTTTGAGGCGAAGTCTACAAATGAGATAAATAGATTTGATTTAAAAAACATTGCGCGGCACCAATTGGATTATCTAGAGAAAGCAGAGAAGATGGGAGCGATTTGTTTCTTCCTTATTGGATTTAGCAAGGGCAAGTCAGTATTTCTGGTACCACTATCAGTCATTCAAGCTTATGTAAGGATGTCGCAGCAGCCAAAAGGTAAGAAGTCGATACCGAGAGCAGACTTTGATATTTACGGGTACCTGGCAGATCAGACAGAAAGAGCGCCAGTTGATTACTTACAATACATTGATGAGCAAGGATTCACACCGGTAATAGATAGCATGATTCAATTTGATCAGGACCATAAAAAGGTAGCGAATGACATTGAAGCAGCGAAAGAGAAAATGAACAACAAGAAACGTAAATTATTAAAGGCTTAATGGATAGCGGAACGATGGCGAGTAGATGGTGGGGCTACTTACTAACCGTCGTTCCCTTATTCAACAATGAGATATTAAAATTTCACGTACCTTATGTGATATTAAAATTACAAATTTAGAAATAGGGGGATTCCTTCATGGAGAGACAATTAACTTTCTTACCAGCTATCGATGATAAGAAAGTACAAAAGGAAGTAGTGAGCGTATTAAAGGAATACAGAGCACTCAAGATGCGATTCAGTAATGAAGTGGAGCAGGAAGGAATCAGTTTATTCCCTGAGTTACGTAATTCAAGGAATACAAGTAACTGGAAGGTGCAGCAGGTAGAGAAGGCGCTTAACAACTTATTAGATGAAGACGAGCGTAAAATCGTTGAGCGTAAGTTTCTGACAAACGAGAGAGTAAAGGATTCAGACGTTTATCATGATCTACTACTCAAGAAGACATATTTCTATGAGAAGAAGCAGAGTGCGGTTAAATTGATTGCTACAGCATTAGGGATAATCTAAAAACCGCGAACAAAATGCGAACTTTTTGGGGGACTAAATAAAAACGTGAAAATTATAAGCTATTTCCATAAACAGTTCTTTGAAAAGAGAATACGTTTTGGGGATAGCGTTCCCATTATAATAACGTTACTCGGTGACGCGGAGGCTAGAGGGAATAAGAGCTTCCCGAAATTATTTATATTTATCATTCAGCTCGGGATGCGTCCTCTGGGTTGATAATAAATATAAGTCTATTTCTCTAATATGTCGTTTCTTGAAAATGGAATGGGGGTGGTTGCTCATGATTGAGTGACACTTGCGTTCTAAAATTCTAAAAATGTATGCGTAATCTCGTTCATTAGTAATTACTCACGATTCTTATTAATGACCAAAATGAGAGCAGAGAGCTTTCGCTCTTTGTTTGAGCCAATACAGCGGAAACATTCCCCTTCCGTCCCTCTAGTGTATTGGTTCAGACAAGGCGTCGGAAGAAATATATACGTCTTGATATTAATCCTTTATAATTCGATATTGGTCTGCAAAGGTGAAAATGACATTAAGTAGCCGAAGTATTGAGCCGACTCTACGGAGTATAAACGAGAAGATTCTTAGTCTTCTCCCAGTCACCGAACTAACCAAATGTGAAGCGTGTAGCTAATATATAGTGTTGCGGTGACTTGGAGAAGGTTGAGAGTTATCTTGACCTTTGAAGAGGAATTTTTGCCATTTGTTTTTTTATTTCTCTCTATTAAATATGTGAACTATGGGGAGTTTTATAAAACATAACTTTTGAATTATGCAATAAAAGTATATATAATTATACTGATGTCAATATATTAACTGGTTAAAAATGGGGAAAGATAAATGAAGATTAAATTTGATGTAGTTAAAGATGAAAATTTTGATTTTACTTTATTAGAAACAAAATTGCTGAAAACTTTTAAAGAAGTAGATAATGTAGCAATAATTGAAAAGGTTGAAGATAAAATTTTTGAAAAAGATGATGTGCAAACCCATTTAGCGGAGATTACTATTAATGTTACAGGAAATAATATTGGATATAGATTAGCTTCAGCTAGTATATTCATTGTTCTAGAAAGTCTATCAATAGAGCTATTCAATATTAATATTAGTATACATTAAGCATCCAAAATGGGTGCTTTTTTCTTTGTTATATATAAATTACACATTAAACCAGTGAACATTCTAATAAGACAAGCATATGATGAATTCGTGGGACGAGTTATCATATGAGGTGAAACTTGGGGCGCCATACTTATTTGTTGAAGGGTACCTAATGACGGGTACTCTTTTTATTTTGCACCTTTTAATAAGGACAAGCATATATTGGAGTATGGGGTTGCCCCACTTCATATATTTGAGCACCTATCGATTATGGGTGCTCTTTTATTTTGTATAAAATTAACACTTGGATTAAAGGATATCTATATAAATTGGTAGAATCTAGTTGTTTGGTTCACATCTTAATCCAAGGGGTACAAATTCGATGCGAAGTGAAAAGGATTTGTTGAAACAATGGAAGGCGGATTTGCAAGCTGTTCAAGAAGAGAAAAGGCTGAAGAAGAAGGCTAAGAAAAAGAATAAAAGATATAGCATGCCTGGTAATACAGCTGACTCCATGAATGGAAAGGATACTTATCGTAAAGAGAATGGGGTATGGAAGCAAAGAAATAAATAATGTGAGGATAAATGTGTTTGATTAAGTGTATAGCAATTATCGTAGGCGCTGCCGTAATCTGGCTGGCGTCTTGTTTGTTGTTAAGAGATGATAAGGGGTGAAATAGACTTGCAATTTGAAGATTAGATAATAATATTATTATTTTAAAATGCAGAAAGTAGACTAATAAACAAGCTGTTTTTAACTTTTAATCCTAGAATATGAGGAATTCTATTGTTAAGAGGAGGTAATCATATTTATGGGATGTAATTGTAATTTCAGACATTGCAGAGATTGTAATAGATTTTGGGATGATTTAATGTTTTGCAGACGCAGACATAGAGATTGTGATGACCGTCGTTGTGGACGTGACCGTGACTGTGATTGTGATGAGTGTCGTCGCAGACGTAATCATGACCGTGATCATGATGATCATCGGGATTGGTAAAGTCCTTTGAATGAGTGTGCTTTTTCACAGCACTCTTTTTTTGTTTATGGGTTTTTTCTAAACTAATACTTATTAAATAAGAAGAATGTAGTTGCAATTCGATTTAAGGTCTAACAAAACAAGCGAACAGGTTCTGGTGCAAAAATCGTAATTATCAGCCTGAACTCATCTTATTAACAGTAAGGTGGTACCTACGGTACAATTTGAGCTTCCGTAACCTGGTGGAAATGATGGAGGAAAGAGGATTATCAATTGCTCACACAACAATTATGCGCTGGGTTCATCAATATGGACCTCAATTAGAAGAGAAAGTACGACATCATCTTAAATCAACAAATGACTCGTGGAGAGTCGATGAAACYTATATTCAAGTAAAAGGTCAATGGATGTATTTATATCGTGCAGTTGATTCAGAGGGTTATACAATTGATTTTTATCTAAGTAAATCAAGAGATAAACAAGCAGCCAAGCGTTTTTTCAAGAAARCCTTGGCTTTTTCGTATGTTTCTAAACCTCGCRTGATAACAGTAGATAAGAACCCTGCTTATCCTGTAGCGATTCAAGAGTTGAAAGAAGAGAAACATATGCCTGAAGGCATGCAACTAAGGCAAGCTAAATATCTCAATAATATAGTGGAACAAGACCACCGGTTTATTAAAAGGCGAGTTCGTTCTATGTTAGGGTTAAAGTCGTTTAAAACAGCAATTTCTATATTGAGTGGTGTTGAAGCCATGCATATGATGAAAAAAGGACAACTTGTTTTACTGGACAAGTCTGTCCAAAATCAAAAACAATTTATTCATAAACTGTTTTACCAAAGTAGCTGTTTGGCCCCAGGTTAAGAAAACAACTATAAATTCATCACTAAGCTAAAAACCGATTTCCTTAGCGTACAGGAAATCGGTTTTTTCTTTGCTAGAAGTTGCTTAGCGTATAATTTCCGCGTTTTGTCGGCAGGACCCCATATAATGATAATAAAGCAAAAATATTATTTCGAGATCTATATGAAGAAGTGAAAGATGAGAAACATGCAAGCTTCTGGTTTTCTGTGGACAAAAATGATTTGAAGACGAAAGAGGAGATTCTTGCTAATTGGGCGAAAAATAGGGATAAGTAATGGGATCTAAGTTATGAATTTACCAAAAAAACAGGTATTTTCAAAATTAAAAAGGAAATAAAAAAAGACACCATAAGGTGCCTTTTTTCAATTTATTACATCCTTAATTGATTGTAAATTGATTTGAATACGTGAATTCACCACGATATTTAATTGCAGCTACATAAGTACCACTTGTATAGCTATCTGTGATAGGGGTTTGCCAAATTTCTATTCCAGGAAGAAATTCTGGTTCTATTGTTTGGAATCGTTCTAGAGTACCATTTGTGTGGACTTTAAAGATTTTCATTTGCGCACCAAAATGTTCTCTACCAAAGTGCTGCGTTAAGTAAAATGTATCACCAGTTATTAAATTCCCAATCTTCCAATCAGGTTGATATGTACTTTCCACGGAACTTTCCAAATCCACAATGGTTTTAAATCCCCAATCATCATTAAATGGATCTGAGTAAGCTGCAGCAGCTTGTGAGGTAGGCTTAATCATTTCCATTGCAGTAAATCCGCTAAATGTTAATGCACCAATTAATGCTAATTTTCCTAATTTCATTATTGTTTCCCCCTGTTAAATTTCAGAATTATTTAAAATCAGAAATCATACACACATAATAATATAATCGATTGTATTATATTTCAAATATTTTCTAAAAAAATCCATAAATACAAAAAAGACACCCTAAGGTGCCTTCCTCCGACTTGAACCACTTTAATTTTAATAATATGTATTGGACTCCCATCCAACTGTGATTTTATCACAGTTTTTAGAAAATGAAAACGGATTCATTAACCTACTTAATAGTTTTATCCATAACCTCTTTATATTTATTAAACTCTTCATCTTTCATATCACCATTCATTTGTAAAAGGAAATTCCCTTTAGCGTATGTATGTGAGAAAAGTATTGGATTTGAGTTACTCAAATCATCATAGTACTTCTTAGCTTTTTCTAAATCTTCTTTCTTACTAAATTCAAATAAACGGCCACCGTTATCCTGACCAAGTGCAGGAACTAGGATACGTTTCCCATCTTTACGCATGTTTCCAAATTCTTTTTGTGGTAGATCCGTAGCATTTTCAGCTTCTAATCCAGCTTTTTTAAACTCGTTAATAAGTGAAGTTGTAGTAATTGGTTCAGGCTTTTTCGCTTCTTGCTTTGGTTTTGATTCAGTCGCAGTTTTTTCATTTGAACTACAAGCAGCCATCCCCATAAGTAATGCGCTACAAGTTAATGCTGTAAGTAATTTTCGTTTCATTTTTTCTTTCCTCCGTACATTCAAGTTGTAAGATTTATAGAAATCATAACAAATCCAGTTACAACTGTCTTGTCATATTTTGTCGAATACAAATAAAAAAAGAGAGCCGAAGCCCCCATCTTCAATGAGTGGAGAGTAGAGATGATTCAATTATGTATCGATCTGGAGCGTCTCCTATATAGTCAAAAGGATAACAAGTTGTTAATGTTAATGTTGGCTCACTTTTGTCTACAATAACTGTTCGATCTTCTGAATCCGTTATCCAATGCTTGTTAATTCTATATGTATATGTTTTATTTTCATATTCCACGATAAGTTGGTCGTTTTCCTTTAGTTGACCAAGCTCGGTAAAAACGGTATCTCTATGTCCACTTAGTACTGTATGACCATTTCCAGATGGTGTAGTAGTTAAGTCACTAACAAACATACCTACACCTTTTTTCAGTACTTTATCGTCAGCTCCCCAATATACAGAGTATTTCTTTTGTATTTTAGGGATAATTAAATATGCCACTTTATCTCCTAATTGATGGTTTACCTTTGATGCGGGAATTTGTACAGGTTCTTCAGGTTGTAATGAAGTCTCAGTCTTTGTTTCTGTTTCTGTCTCTGTTTGATTGGTGTTTGTTGTTTCATTTTCTTTAGAAGGTGTGGAGGTCTCATAGTGCTTCGCTTCGTTAGTCGTTAGCGACTCTGCTGATTGTCTAGCACCATACCATTCTAGAAAATAATAGGAAAAGATAGTAAGTCCAATAACAATTAAAAATAAGCCTATCCATTGTTTTTTATTCATTTTTATCACTCCATTTGAAAACGACAGGATTTCTCCTGCCGTTTTAAGGAACTATTTTATGCGTTTGTCTTTTTACGACGGAACATTAATACAGATCCAGCTAATGCTAAGCCTAAGCTTGCTAACATCATTGTAACACCGTTTGATGCTGTATTAGGTAATTTTTCACCTTGTTTTTTAGTTTCTTTTTTCACAACTGTATTAGTATTTTTCTTTGTTTCTTTTGCAGTTGTTTGAGGCTTAGTATTTGTTGTTTGGTTGTTTTGTTTTGAATTCTCTTGCTTAGTGTTTTCTTGTTTAGCAGGTTCTTGCTTAGTGTTTTCCTGCTTAGTATTTTCTTGTTTAGTTTGTTCTTGAGGTTTAGTAGTTTCTTTAGTTTCTGTTGTAGTATTTGTGCTTGTTGGATACTTATAATCTTCACATGGAATGCCATCTTTATCATTGTCTAAACGATGTGGATCATTTCCAACACCATATCCGTTTTGATCCCAGAATGCTTGAGCATCTTGTTGGCTTTTAAAATGTCCACAGTTTTTTGTATCATTAGGACTCTTGGCTGCAAATGCAGCAGAACTGTACCCCACTGTTAATAATGTGACCGCTGTTGCTGAAGCTAATAGTTTTTTCATAATTTTCTCCATCTCCCTAAATGGTATGTATTTACATTGAAATATTTTACATTTAAAAAATTAAAAATACAATAATAATTTGTAGATAAATGTAAGATTTCTAGATAATAATAGCAAACTATTAATTTGTATATTGTCATATTATGTCGAAAATAAATAAAAAAAAAGGGTTCTGGTGCAAATACTTAGGAAAGATATAAAGATGCGAAAAGTTTCCTAGTGAAATCTAGTCTTAAGCAGTAATTCCAAATAGTTGATGGATGAACTTCACTTGATTTTGGACAGACTTCTCCAATAAAACAAGTTGCCCTTTTTTCACCATATGCATAGCTTCTATTCCAGAAAGAATGGATGTAGCTGTGCGAAAGGATTTCAATCCTAACATCGAACGAACCCGCTTTTTAATAAACCGATGAACTTGTTCCACTATGTTATTGAG
>NZ_JBFTMD010000047.1:0-16375 GCF_056396785.1 Bacillus sp. 05T21
ATATATAATGCCTCCCACAGAATATTTATCAAATTGATAGCATATGTAACCCTTTCATTTTTTACAGTAATTGTAATAAGATAGGTATATGCATATTGAAGGGGAGGCATATTTTTTATGAAAAAGGTTAAGTTTTATGGATTAATTCTAGCGTTCATCTTGCTACTAGCAGCTTGTAGTAGTAATTCATTTGAAGATTATACATCAAAAGCTGATAAGAACATTAAGGATAAAAAATATAGCGAAGCTATAAAGAATTATCAAGAGGCTTTGAAGCTGAAGGATGATAAGAAGGTTAAAGGTAAGTTAGAACAGACCGAAAATTTAAAGAATGCACAAGATGCTTTTGATAAACATGAAATCGGGAAAGCTATGAATAATGTTCAAAAGGCAAAAAGTGAAGAAAATAATGAATTAACAAAGCAAGCCAATGCATTGCAGGATAAGATTCAACAAGAGTTTGTAGCTACATTTAGTAAGTTGAGCATGAATGATATTACTGGAAATGTAAAAGAAGCTCGTAAATCTTTAGATGATCTTAAAACTTGGGTTCAACAATCTGACCTATTGAAATCTCAAAAAGATTTAGTTGATATGTTACCTAAAAAAGAAGCAAGCATTTCTAAATTAGAGGAAAGCAAAAAATAAAGATAAACTCGTCAAATTAAATTTGACGAGTTTTTTTATGATTTAAAACGGTTCCCAACCTTTAACGTAACCGTCAGAGTCTGTATATACGTTGATAGAACAACCTGGAGTTGGTTGCATAGCGCCAGCCATTTTAAATCTATCAGCTAGATAAATTTCATCTCCAGTTGGTATTGTAACATTCCAACCGAAAGAGAGAACTCCGTCTGATCCACGGCTTAATTTTTTTACTTTAATACAAGCGCCGTAATTTGTTTTGCTTCCGAATTCTTGTGGTTTATCTAGTTTGTTTGTAGGCATGTTTTTGATTGTGTCTTCAGCAATGATATTTTCTGGAGGTGCGATAGGTAATTTGACGGCATTATTTTCAACAATCATATTTACATCAGGTGCGATAGGTGTGTCAGTAGGTGAATCTGCATGAGCTGCAAGTGGGCTAATCGCTAATGAACTTGCGATTACTGACATAGCTAATAATTTGAATTTCATAATAGTTCATCTCCTAAAGTTTTAAAAGTTATATAATGTACTGAATATATATCCATTCGCGAATTGGAAAATAGTACAAAATCATATTATAAAATTATCCAGAAAAATGAAATATTTCGTGAATAATCCGAATATTCTAGATGTTTGGAAAATATTGTCGTATCGCTATTTTTCTTTATAAATTTATTTTTTTAGTCCGTTTTACTCATATACGAATAAAACACCCTACCGCATATTAAGATGTTGTGTTAGATATAGAGCTGCATTCCATAAAACGTTCGTTTCCGTTAGGAAAACGGTGAAAAATGGCTTCGCATTGGTGATTGTGATAACAGCAAATACTTGTGATTTTGTAATATAAAGTGCCGTGTTTATCGATTAGGATGATTTTTTCTTTTTCCATGTGTGCACCGCCTTTTTTAGTGCTTTTAATTAGGGAATAAAGAAATGTATAAGGTGACAGGTGGATTCGAACCACCGCTCAAAGATTTATGCTAGTCTTTCGCCTTTCCTATTGGCTATGTCACCATGAAGTGGTTAATGGTGGCGACCACGGGAATTGAACCCGTGTCACGGCCGTTTGACCGTTTGCCTTGCTCGTGAGTGAGCTGTGTCGCCAAGTAAAGAGGGATTAGATCCCTCTTTATAAATATCAATTAACCTTGAGCTGGGTCGTCGCAACCACAGTGTTTAAAAACCATTCTATTGGTTGGAAGAATGTGATAAGTTCCCAAGCAATACTGATCGGCACCACAACATTTTGATACTGAGTCGCAAAAGATTAGGGATTTTTCAGTAACTTCCTTTTGGTTTTGCTCATGTTTTTCCATTTTATATTACCTCATCTCGTTAGAAAATAGTGTTGTCTGGGATTAGCAAACGCAATGTTTAAAAATAAGACTTCCGGTTGGTAATAGGTGGTAAGTTGCTTCGCAATACTTATCGATTCCGCAACACTCACGTGTTCTACCACAAGCGATTTCAACTTTCTCTTCAACTTCTTTGTTTTGAGCTTCCTTATTCATGTTCTCACCTCCTTTGATGTAGTGAAAAAACGTTAGAAATTAGCAACAAATACCGTCGAAAACACTG
This sequence comes from Bacillus sp. 05T21, assembly GCF_056396785.1. NCBI lineage: Bacteria > Bacillati > Bacillota > Bacilli > Caryophanales > Bacillaceae > Bacillus > Bacillus sp. 05T21. The sequence continues at coordinate 2,230 of NZ_JBFTMD010000047.1, forward strand.
TTTCCTGTGTTTGAGAAGTATTTAAATTGTCCATCACAAGTTGAATTTCTGTGACAACATTGACGATGTGGAGCGCAATAGATTTCAACTTTTTCTTCGATTTCTTTTTCTTGGTTAACATTTTGAATTTGCTTTTCTTGTCCCACGATGTTTACCTTCTTTCTTTGTTGTTATTGAGTAAGATGGAGGGTTTTTGTGTTGAAAAAAGAGAATCCTGGGATAGATTCTCTTTTATGTGTTGGTAAATATTAAGAATGGATTTGTTCAAATGCTACCCCTCGTCACATTAGAACACTTACAATCGTTGGCTTACTAGCAACCGCAATGTTGGAAACCTAAATTACCGCTTGGAAATACTACGTAAGTTCCTGGACATTTTGGACCGTAAGCACAACAATTAGGGTTTTTATCACAGACTAATTCTAATTTCTCTTTAATTTCTTTGTTTTGAGCGTCCTTTTTCATAACTTCACCCCCTTTCAATTATGAGAAGAAAAGGTTCAATAACAGAGTTTTTCATACTTTTTTTAAAGGTGACAACCGGATTTGAACCGGTGATGAAGGTTTTGCAGACCTTTGCCTTACCACTTGGCTATGTCACCATGCTTAATTTGTCCTTCTACTTATTAAAGAGGGGATAATCGAAAAATATCAAAAAAAGCCAAACAAAAAGTTATAATTAACCTAACTTTTTGTTAATTTTTATGGTTGAGATCCAATCAAAAGTTTAATAGAAGTTGTGAGAAAGTAAAAATAGGGCACTCTAGGTGTCCTATTTTTGATACAATATGTGTAAATATTCTGTATTTTAGGAAGGTGAGAGTGGAATTATGAAAGGAATAAGCCTTTATGTGTTAGCAATTATACTCGCATCACAAATCTTTTTTGCATTTTATTATATTCAAAAATTACAAGTACAAAATTACCTATTGTGGTCAATAATATCAATCATTGGTGTCTTCGTTTCCGTAATTGCCTTGAAAAACTTCAGAAGAATACCTAGAAATACAGTTATATTGTCCTCTGTTGTCGTATTCAGCAGCCTTGGAACTTTGTGTGTACTAGGTTTTCAATACTATCTTTCAAGTTTTATGGGATAAAGTGAAAGGAAGGCAGAATTACTGCCCTCCTTTTTTGATTAATTACAAGACTTAAGACGAGCCCATTCAGAAACCATCCACCAACCTGGATCACTTGCGTTGTTTGCACAAACAGAAAGGTCTCTATCGCAACCACAGTTGTTAGCGCCAAAGTTATTATAGCAGCGGTCATGGTTTCGGCAGCAAGAATCAAGTGTATTGATTACTGGTTTGCTTTCGCCTCCGCAACCTTTACCACAATGGTTATAGACATAATTCTTACCATTTCCAGAATTATAGAATACTAAGCAGCCATCGTACCATGCTTCTTCTTTGATTTCATTTGAAACTTCTTCAGCACCCTTTTGAGTTTTCAGTTCTTCAACAAATTCAAAGTGTGCTGGATCGTGAGAAACTTCTTGCTCAATAAATACTTTTCCAGCTTGTACAGTTGCATGATGGATAGCTTTTGCTCCATCTTTTTCAACAGTAAAAATAGCTTTAATTTGTACTTCGCCGTTCTCATATTGTAAGCTTTGAACAATAGCCTCATCAGTTAAAGTTACAAATACAGCTTCAGCAGTTGCCTCGTCTTCTTTGTCTCCAAAGATGATCTCGAAAGCGTCTGTGCTTTTAATTTCACCAATTGATTGGTGACGTTTGATTTCAGCAACTAGTAGTGCATAATGTGGGTTGCTATCTAATGTTGTAACAAGTGTGTTTTGCTCTGCTACTTGTAATTCTTGTGCTTTTACGAACATTGTTCATTCCCCTTTTCCATGTTTTATTGCCTTACACTTATTAAAGAGCGTTTTTCTGAAGAAAATCAAAATGAACGGAAATAAATTATAAAAATTATAAAAGGCAACGCGATAATTGTATTCGCGTTGCCTTTTTGCATTAGGCTGCTATTATTTTTTGTTCTAATAACAATGTAAAACTAACAATTTCTTTGTTGTCTTGAAGTGCATACATCATTTCAACTTCACCATTGCAATAAGATAGTATCAGTATTTTCATTGTTTTTTGGGGTGCGAATGTCCAACTTTCAGCAACTTCTACTTTATATCTTGATAGTTTTATATCATGTTCACGAGTAATTTCATCGATTGTGTCTTGGAAAGATTTTTGGTTGTATAGTTCGTCTACGATAGCTTTAATTTCTTCTGTTTCTAGGACTCTTTTAAATGATTTCATTGTGGTGATACCTCCCGAATTTTTCTTCCTACTTCTTAAAAGAGATGCGAACAAATGTTTTGTCAAAAAAACAATAAAAAAAGCTGACTTATTTTTGTCAGCTTTTTTGTTGGTCTTCAAAACACTTGTTACAACAAGTGTTTATGCCGTATTCAGTGTTTATAAAATCATGTAAATTCTTTAGTCGCTCTGAGTATGCAATAGCTAAATCTTGATAGAAACAAACGTCTTTTTTCTCGCAACAATCAATACATTTAGCGATGGATAGTAAATCAGATTTTAAATTGTTATATTTCACAAGGTCTTTTTCGATTTCATTCAAACAGATCACTCCTTAAAGAGTTATGCTTACATTTATAAAAGAGTGGTTATTTGTGTTGTTATCAAAAAAGATAAAGAAATAATTATTTACTTTTAATTACGCCTTTTAAAGTGTCGATTGCATCGGTCAATCTATCTAATTTCTTCTCGAATCGAATAAGTAGATAAATAGTGATAGCGACAGGAAAACCGAAGTTGCCTAAAAGTGAAGCCCACATTTGAATTGTTGGGTCCATGATAAGGTCACTCCTTTCTAGGTTAATTGAATTAAACCATTCCCTTCTTCTGTTGCTGAATAACCGAGTTTCTTCGCATGTTCTAGTAAATAAGAATAAGCGATAAATGATGTTAATGTTGGATTATGATCAAATGTTGGAACTAGATTCAGAACGAGTGCGAGTGCTCCTGAGACATGAGGGGTAGCCATTGATGTACCGGATAACTTTGCGTATTTACCATCTAAGAAGGTTGATAATACTAAATTACCTGGTGCTACAAAATCTAGGTTGATATTGGTGTTTGAAAAAGAAGATAAAGTTAAGTCTTGGCCAACTGATCCAACTTGGATTACTTCTTGATAGAAACCTGGATAATTAATCTCAAAAGTGTCTCCTTTTCCGTCACCGTCATTTCCTGCTGCAACTACTAAGAGGATGCCATGCTTTCGAGCATCTTTAATGGCTGAATAGAGTTCTTCATCGTGTGATGTGCCACCTAGACTCATATTAATGATAGATACCCTTTCGTTATTAGGCCCTCTCCATGCAATGGCATAGCGTATAGCATTGATAACATTGCTATAACTACCTCTTCCGTTTTTGTTCATAGTTTTTAGGATAAGTAATTGAGACTTAGGCGCAATACCAATTACTCCAATTCCGTTTTCTCTTGCTGCGATAGTTCCTGCAACGTGAGTCCCGTGGCCACGATAATCCGTGATATTTTCGGTGTCCCCGTTATCATCATCTGTGAAATTGTAGCTCCCAATGATTGCTCCTTCTAAGTCAGGGTGGTTGGTATCGCAACCTGTGTCTAATACAGCAATTACAATACCTTCGCCTTTTTTACTAGATTCCCAGACCTCACGGGCTTTAATAAGGTCTAATCCGTAAGTGACTTCCTCCGGATTTTCAATAATAGATTTAATTTCGAATGGACTTTCTATAATAGTAGCCATGTTTCCCCTCCTAAAATTAGCCTCTTGATTTAATAAGTGAAAGGAGTGTGTTTGAAATAAAAAACCGGCACGTAATATGTGCCGGTTTTTTTATTTACCTATTTTTTTTGCGTAACTATCAGGGTTAAAGCCAAGAAGTTTTTCTTCTGTTTGATTTTCAAGATCTTTCACTACTAGAAGTGGAACACCTTGCTCATTATATTGCGCGTATTCATCAGCATTTTCCTTGATAGTAATATCTTTCATAAGAAATGGAATAGAATTTTTGCCTAACCAATCCTTTGCATTTACACAATATGGGCATCTATCATGTCCGTATAAAATAATTTCTTTCATTTTTAATTCCTCCCTATTTACGTGCTTACATTTGTAAAAGAGGAAATAAAAGAAAAAAATCAAAATAAACTAAAAATTTTTCTCGTTTTTTTATTAAGCGTGGAAATATGGATATATATTACAATGAGTGTCGGAGGTGTATTGTATAAGTAAGGTTGATTTATAAAGGTTTATAGTAGTTTTTGTTAAATGAGTGTCATAAGAAAAAATGCTTTTTACTACTATATAAAGCCGAAAAAAATCCCTTAATTAATTCATAAAAAACCCTTTTCTTCCATGGAGAAAAGTGGGATAATAAAGAAGTTGTCAGGAACGTGTGTTCGGATTAGATGTTCGAACTTTTTGTTTGAATTATTTGATTTTTTACGGTTGATTTCTCTTTTAGAATTGAGGAGGGCGTTTTGACATGGGGAGTAATCAAATAGAAGCATATTGTAGCAAATATAAGGAAAAAATGAACGAGCCAATTGTTCGGAATTTTTTGAAAGACGAAGAAAACTACGCATTATTCCAAGAAGCAATTATAAATCCCACCGAAGAAAATGCATCTATGCTAAACAGTGCATTTGCTGAATATTACCGTAAGGTCAAAGTGATTAATTACATTAGTAATTTGGTTTATTTTTACTCAATAGATTTTGACAAAAGGGTTTCATTATATAAAAAACGTAATCTATTTGCGTTAACTGTATCGCATGAAGAGGTTGATAACAATCTAAATAGCTTGGATGCTTTAACTTCATCGGAAGATGATTTGACTTATGCTGATTATGAAAATATGTCTAAAAAAGATGATTTAAAGGATCATATTGATGGTGAATTATTATATAAAGCTCTTGATGTTCTGTCGGACAAGCAATTGAAAATATTGACTTTAATGTATCTGAATGACCATACAAATAAAGAAGTTGCAGAGATTTTAGATGAATCGGTTCAAACAGTCTCATACAACCACAATAAAGCGTTATCGAAGATAAAAGAGTTCATGGAGGGGCTGGACGTTAAGAAAAAATAAGGGGGATTGAAATGGAAGCGTTAAATGGTATGGGAAATTTGAGTTATGAAGAGATAGTTAAAGAATTTTCGCCGAGGATTACCAAATGTTTACGTAATACCCCGATGCAAGAAAGAGAAGATTTGGAGCAAGAAATTAAAATAAAGATATATGAGAAAATGGATTTAATACAAAACATAAAAGCTCCGGATTTTTTTGAGTTTGTTGAAAATAATTAAATCTAATTTTGATGGGAGAATGAATTGTTGCTCTTTAAAAAGTATAGGACCATTCCATTACTTGATTTCTCCCACAAGGAAGCCCCGATGTGAAAAACACGGGGCTTTCTTGTGTTTCGGGAATTTTCTTTTAAACCTGTTTATTTGATTTTTTAAGCGTATATTTTTGCTTTGTGACAGGAAAGTGTTGTTTTAGATTTATATTCTTTAAAAAGGATTCTGAAGCGTCTGAATAGCATTTTGTGTTCTGGTGTTATTTGCTTCTGAGCTATGGATTTATATTTATTTAATACTATTTGTTTTCTTTTAGTATTTTAAAGTAATGTTTGATTGCAATTTATTAAAAATGCCATGTCCTTAGTGAGTACTCATATGGAGACATCAAAGAGACTTTGTGTACTCACTGAGTCTACATCTAGGGACACAATGGGGACATTTCGAGGATTTTGTGTCGTCAGTGAGTGGACATCCTGGGAATTTTCGTGTACCCACGTTTAAGCTAGGCCCCGCCTAGTCCCAACCCCTAGTTGGGCCCAAAAACCCCTTATGCTCTTCTCTCTTTTTTGATTCAGAATTTCCAATTTTATAGAGTAGTTCATTTTTTAGTTGGAAATTATTATGTTAAAAAACAAAATGTAACGGTAGTTACAGGATTACCTTCGAATCATTTTGAATTAGAAAAGCCACACACGGCTTTGAAATCACTTTGTGGTACATACAAAGTAAATAATCTTGAATTTACGATTGAAGAGATTATTGTAGAGCAACAAGCTCTAGCAACGGCAATTTACATGGGGGCTGATTTAAAGGAGAATATAAAAAAAGATTCAGAAGTATTCCTGAATGCGGAAGTTCTTCCTATTAATATCGGAATGGGTACGACAGAAGTTGTGGAAGAAACTGAAGAGTTAAAAACAGATTCAGATGAAGAAGAGGAATCATCGGTGAATTTTAATGGGAATACATCTAAATCATTGTTTGATTAAAAAGGATAGGGAAACCTGTCCTTTTTTGCTTTTCCTTACAACTCTTTGGCGAAGAAGGAGTAAATAGGGTCTTCGTGGAATGGTAGTAACGGTGTTATAATGGTGGTGGAACGCAAGTCAAACGGTAGACAAACACAACCATAAGTGGCGAAGACGATGCAAGGAAGGGAGTGGATTCGCATGGATCAGCAACAAAATGAGTATGGTGTCTTTTCGAGCCAAGTTGGTGAAATGCTAGATATAAACCCTAATACACTACGTACGTGGTGTTTAGAGCTTGAAAAGTTCGATTATAATTTTGAACGGAATAAAAGGTCGCAGCGTATATATTATACGCAGGATATAGAAGTGCTACGAGAAATGAAAAATTTAATGAACACTGGGACATATACCATTCAAGAAGCAATTAAACAGGTGTTAGAATCTAAGGGATTGCAGGGGGCAAACGCTCAAACGGGTAGTGTTTTAGAGCAAAAGAATGCTGTAATGACAAGGGATGAAACTCCAAACGCATTGAATCAGATGAACATGACTTTTCTCGAAACAGCCAGTGCAAGAATGAGTGAATTGGTAGAGCAACAAAGTCAGATTATGATGCAAAACAAACAAATTGTTAGTATGCTTCTTGATGAACGTGCGGCTAAAGAGCAAGCTGAAATAGATAGAGAGTTAGAAAAACGCGAGAATGAGAAATTGCGTGGGCAACTTGATGAAATGCAATCAAAAATAGATAAGATTTTTGAATATGTTGAAGATAGTAAAGGTGAAAGTAAAACATTCCTACAAAAGCTATTTAATCGTTCACCCAAAAAATCACTTTAAACTAATTGTATATGCAGTTAGTTTTTTTGTTTACATAAAAAATTTTGTAAACATCTGAAATGATGGGATTTGTGATGTGTTCATTGTTCTTTTATACATAAAAGTTAACATAACGTAACATTATCGATAAAAGGAGGAATCCTACTCTCACAAGGGAACCTCCTTTTTTTGTTCTATGGATCTATACATTCTTTTATATATTCCTATCCTAGCGCGGTTTTAGGGTTCTCGTTTGTTACTGAATTAGCCAAAAAACTGTATAAAATCTCGCATACTCTTAACGTGGTTTTTTTCCGAAATGCGGTGGAACCCCACTTTGGACCCTTAAGTTAATGGGTATGTGGGGATACCTCTATAAGTGAAAATTAAAGTCCGTGTTTATGCTTGATGTTTGAATGTAAACAATTCATTATCAGGTACTTGCAAAACACTCTTATTAGTATTTTTAACAGAGATACGGCCAGTTCTGTTTCTTTCTAAAGAATCTTGAATACTATCGGTTATTTTATTCGCAGCCAGAACAGTTAAACTAAAGAAGATTATCGGAACCATTGGAATCCAGGTATCTGAAGACAGAGAAGGATAGTACTTCCCAATTAACCCAGTCCACTCATGTGTTACCGAATCAGCATCATCACCATAAAGAACAGTTCCACCAAAAAACAAAGTTAGTAAACCTAAATGAAGCAACAATGTTAGTGTTTGTACGAATTGTTGCATAAGCATAATTATAAATGTTGGAATTAGGTGAGGAAGAATGTGCTTAATAACAATGTATAATTTTCCGCCGCCAAGTATCTTTGCGGCTTCAATAAACTCTTCGGTTTGCATTTTTCTTACTTCATTTGCAACATATAATGATAGAGTGGGAACACTTAAAAGAACAATTACAGCCAATTGGAATAGAAGTCTTTGGTAAAATGGAGCCGGTATCGTTCCGTTTTCATAAATAAGTACTTCTGATAATATAAAATAACAAATCATAACCATTGGTACGATTGTAAAACTATCAAAAAATGCTTCTATTTTTTTAAAGCCTCTTTTAACATATGCACCAAGTAAAAAACCAATTATGATACCTAGCATCATACGTAAAATGGCTACTACTATTGCAAATCCAATAGTCCATTTAGCCCCTTCAATTATCAGGTTGAGTAAGTCGTACCCTGCTCTGTCGGTACCAAATAAAAATTGCATTGACGGTGGAAATGGAGGTACTTCAGGATAACCAGTTTTATCATATTGAAGTATTACTTTGTGTATTTGCCCATCATTAAAAATGGTATTTCCTATACTTAGGACCATTAATATTGTTAAAAATAAACCACCTAACCAGAACCTTTTATCGTGTTTTAAATAACTCCACATATTAAATTTTCTCCTTCATTGCATTAGGTACAGCCCAATGAAAACATTTGAAAATCAAGAATATTGGTAAGTAGATTAACATTAATCCAACCGTAAAAACCTCTATACTTTGGTAAGTTTTAATAAATACAAAGAATCCAAGAGTATTGAATATCGATTCTATTATGTATAAGTTAGAGAGCATAAACCATATATTAGCTTTTACAAAGAACAAAGTGCTTAATATTACGTTTCTTAGTACATGGCGGTTTAAAATATGAAGACGATCCATCCCCTTTGCAGCAGCGAACAATACATAATCCTTTCTCAACTCATCCTCAAATCTTAGAAGTAAGAACTTAACAAACATTATAATTGTAGGTATACAAAAACAGATAATTGGTAAGAGTCGCACCTTCTGATCCCCAATTCCTGCTACTTGTGCTGCCATAACACCAGTTTTCTGGAATATCCATACCACCAACAATTGGGAACCAACAATAAACAATATGTCAGGTAAAGATTGAAGAAATAACATGATTTCTTTAATTCTATCCTGCCATTTTTTGTTAACTCTTAAGATTAAGTGTACTAGTATAAATGACACTATTAATGAAACAATCAGTGAAATTGAGAGTATCACCATCGTCTCTTTATAGTGAAAAAATATTTGAGGGAACAAATCCTTTTTAATCTTCAGACCATACTGCATAGATGAAGCATGTAGTATTATCTTCTCGCAAATGTTATAAATACTACTTAAATACCCTGGAATATCTATTGAAAGACCTTTGAATAGAATTGGTAGAGAGCCAACCGCCAGTATACCGACAAACGATAGTAATAGATGAATAATTAGCTCCCAACCTGATAGAATGATTTTTCCCGGCATAGAACCACACCCTTCTTACTTAATTCCCCATCCTAAATAATAGTTTTAATTTTCAGAAATGTAAACCCTTATATCATTATAAGCAAACTTTCAATGGGGCATTGTTAAATCATATCTAGGTTATACCCATATTTTTTGTAAACAATAAACTTGGAGATTTATTATAGAATTGGCTAAAATCTAATATTATTTAGAGCATCATTATTTGAAAGTCCATGATAGTTTTTTATTTTCTATAACGAGGGAAGTCTATGAAAAACGAATTATTCGTTAGCCTATTCTATTGCTATCATAGAAAAATAGAGAAATTTATCTAAAGATAACTAGGTTTTTGTGAATGTATGAAAATAGATAAAAACATACATTGAAAATGCCTATATTAATAGATTTATATGGATTCTTGGTATATGCTATATATATCAAGAAAAAACGTACATTCAAAACGTTGATTTTATTGGTTTTTGGGAAGGGGTTTTGAAAATGAATCAAATTAAAGATGTTCAACCAATCAGAAGTAAAGAACAAATTGAAGATATGAAATGGGCTTTAAAAAGACATTGTAGTGAAAGAGATTACATAATGTTTTTGCTTGGGATAAATACGGGCCTGCGTGTAGGTGATTTATTGAAACTGAAGATTAGTGATGTAAGAAGGAAAAAGAAGCTAATTATTCGTGAGGGTAAGACTAAAAAAGCAAGACAATTAAATCTATCGAATGTATACGATGAAATACAGGAATATATACGCACGGTTGATTCAGACTGGTTGTTTCCTTCAAGGAAGGGTGATAAGGCTATTACAACTACACAAGCATATAGACAGCTTCAAAAGGCTGCTGATATGTCCGGATTAGATTCCATTGGGACTCATACGATGAGAAAAAGCTTCGGTTATTGGTTTTATAAGCAAACTAAGGATGTGGCGAAGCTACAAAACATTCTAAATCATAGTCACCCGCAAATAACGCTCACGTACATTGGGATTACAGCTGAAGAGATAGAAGAAGATCTTAATGATTTTGTGTTGTAGTAGAATGAAGCGTTGCAAATTCCACATAGTTTATATAAATTATCCTTTTTGACATAAGATGATCGGCATAGATTGAAATTTAGATTCTATTTTGATTTTGCAACGCGTTCATTCTCTTTTAATTATGCCCTATTAACAAGGAAATGAAGCATTTTGTCGAATAATATAGTTAAAAAGTTTTTGAGACGAATTAAGTAAAAAAAGGTCGAAATCGCTCTAGCTTTTTCAAAGATTTTCTGTAATAGTAGAGTATAGAGCAAGAAAAAAAGCTGACCGTTTGGATCAGCTTTGTAAAAATATATTTATAGTAATTCTTTAGTCTTATATTAAATAAAGACAAAAAGAAAAACACGATTCAATCTTGGCGGAGTGCTTCGTGTTCTTCTGAGAGTACCGACCATACTAAAACCGGAGAGAATATTTATCTCAACCTCTTTGGTCAATAATAGTTATTTAGTTTAAGTTTCTATGTATATAGTAGCGTTTAAAGATATGTTCGTCAAGCTAGTAAAGATATCTTTTTTAAAGAAATAAATGCTATGTTACATAAGATAAAGTGTTTAATAGTAGAAGTTTGGTCGGTGTTCTCTTGTCTGTTTTTACAGCGAGGGAGGAAAAATATGTGTCATATCTAGCAGACATACATAAGAAGTTCTTGCAAGATATTAAAGAACGTCCGGAAAGTCTGTTTCAACCTTACTTGGTTCATAGTAAAGTAGACTCGGATGTTATGTTTGAAATGATTTATCGTAACTTATTGGAGGCTGAGAAACGTCGTACATTCCTAGTAAATAGAACGGTAGATAAACAATTTAAGTGTGATAGTCTTGAAAAAGTAATTCAAAAGAAGAAAAACTTTGCGTATTTCACACCGTCCGTTTATTGGCATCATAAGAGTCGTACGAAGGAAGAAGTAATATGGTTGCCTGCCATAATTCTAGAATTTGATTTAACAAAGGATGATACAGAGCGTAACTATACTGCTGATCAGTTGGCAGCGATGATACTGAATGAATTAGAAGTGGAACCGAACTTTGTATGGGATACTAAAACAAGGGGGCATTATGCAACTTGTTTTCTATTAAAACCGATGGCTGGTACAGCTCAAAGTATTTACTATTATGAAGCAATAGTGAAGCGTATGGCTATCATTACGGGGGCGGATTTTGCATCTACGGATGCTGTTCATTTGTTCCGTATTCCAAGGAAAAAAATCTATCAATATACGGATGATGTATATGATATAGATGAATTTGCTCATGTTTTAGAAAATGAACAAATTAATACGATGCTAGAGCAAAAACAACGAGAATTTAAAGGCAATATTGTTTCATTTTCAGAGAAACAGATAATGAATCATGAAAGTATTAAAATGCTTTTGGAAGCTGAGTTTACTTCCTATCGTAACAATGCAGCCTTTACTATTGCTTTGCTATACTACGCCTTGGGAAAGAGTGATAAAGAAGCAATGGATTTCCTTGGGGGTGAATGGTTCTCTCTCGTAAATGATGGTCGTATAACCTCTAAACGTGGTAAATTCAAGAGAAAAGAAGTGCTTACCACTGTTAAATCTGCTTATAGTGGCAAATATGCAGGTCCCTCCAAAGAATGGATAAGCTATATAACGGGGCTTGAATTTCCTTTTAATTTATGGAAATCTGTTTATGTAAAAAAAGAAGATGGATATAAGACGGGGAACGAAGTTCGTCAAAAGATTCTTGATTGGATTAAGGAAAACCAAGAGGTGCAGATACATCAGCAGGAACTAGCTGACTTAATAGAAGTTCCATATAGAACATTACAATTACAGATTAAGAAATTGAAAGAAGAAGGGGTAATTGACTTCATCACACAAAAAGGTCGATATTCGAAAGGGACAAGCTTTACATACATACCGAATGAAGCGTTTGAAATCGAAACCGATGTCGTATGTAAATTGGAGCTTCCAGTGTATGATTTAGCGTAAAAAATGCCCATCTGGTAAGGGTTCAAGGCACTTTTTCATATAAAAATCACTTTTTGAAAAAAACGAGTAAAAAAACAAGGGTGGAAACGCGCAAACCATTGATATGACTGAGTTTTTAAATACGCAAAATTTAATAACAATACTCCTTTCTAAGCGTTTTGCTTTTTAGAAATATTTATACATAGGACACGTACTTTTATTCGGTAATGCTACTGTTTAAGAGTACGTGTTTTTTTATATGGATAACGGTAGTATTTTATGGTTCTGATCTATGCTAACTTACCTGGTCAAACGTTAAAAAAATGCCCATCTGGTAAGGGTTCAAGGCACTTTTTCATATAAAAATCACTTTTTGAAAAAAACGAGTAAAAAAAACAGGGTGGAAACGCGCAAACCATTGATATGACTGAGTTTTTAAATACGCAAAATTTAATAACAATACTCCTTTCTACCGCGCACTCTTTTTACGGTGTATGATATTGGTTTTGTTATTTAAGTAGGGTACGTGAAATTTTAAAGGCAGCATATATGATATATGATAGGTTGTTTATTAGGGTGGGGGAGACGTGCCCATAGCGGGAAGCGTAGTCCGTCTGCTTTAGCGACGGACGTTACATCTTTTTCTTTTTAGGGAGTTTGGGTTTCTAGCAACTATACATACAGCAACACCAATATATATTATTCAACTGATCTTGGGAATCCTGGGGCGCGGCACTTTGCGAAGTCCGTTTGCCTCGCATTAACGGTGTGTTAGACTCAATATTGGGGTACAGCCGAGATACATGTAATTTTGAGTATTAGTCATACATTTATTCCCAAATGCACTTGTGATCACGGATTTCCTTACTATTTTTCAACTTATTATCATACATCCTAATCATACAGTTGGAACAAAGTGTTTTCAGTAGCTAATAGATGGATGATTAGGGTGTACCCATAATAGACAAAACGGCATTTATAAGCCCTATAAATCGCATATGGAAATAAAAGTAAGCCTATGACCTATTTTTACACGTATCTCGGCTGTACCCCAATATTTAAACAAACTGAAGACTAGCTAAAAATACCTTGGTAATATTGGATTTATTTGCGAAGACGATTGGCCGCGCACTAGTGATTTGCTAGTTTTGAGCGTTAGAACGCACTAATTTTTACGATTTTCATGTTTTCATAAGAAATTCAGCAAATCAGTGAAAAACGACTCGTCAGATTGACTTGTATTAGCTTTTATAGCTCAAGTTAATACATTTGCACCTTCACAATAGAAACATCGTTAAATCACTAAATGAAAGCTTTAAACGGTGTTTTAGTATTTTTCGCTTTTGGGTACGAATTGTTAGTTATAAATCTTAATTTTTTTTGTAATTAGCGATAAAAATTAAGACTTTTCAATCATTTTTCTTTATTATTGGTATTGTGGATAATGTAATTAATTTAAAGTTTGGATCAAGGGGGGAAGTTAAGTGCGAAACGAGAACATTGAGCATGAAAAACTACTAGAAAAATTGTCTCCGCGTGAACGAGAAGAACTTGAAAAATTAAAAAAAGAAGCAATGGAAGAACCACCAGGTTTCTTTGAATATATTCAGTCTACCGAAAAAGATAATAAATGATATATAATGCCTCCCACAGAATATTTATCAAATTGATAGCATATGTAACCCTTTCATTTTTTACAGTAATTGTAATAAGATAGGTATATGCATATTGAAGGGGAGGCATATTTTTTATGAAAAAGGTTAAGTTTTATGGATTAATTCT
>NZ_JBFTMD010000048.1:0-16156 GCF_056396785.1 Bacillus sp. 05T21
ATAGCTTAAAGAAAAACGACAGTAATAGCCAACGGCTACCAAAATAATATCTTTCTTGAACTGTTTCCCTTTAAAATATCGCACTTGTGATTCTCCTCATTCTTTTTTTCTAGAGTGTAGCTTCATTTAGAAAACTTTGCAACAGAACCTTGAAATGTATTTAAACTAAGATGTACATACCGAAGGTGATTTTATTTCAAAAAGTATAAGCAATGTACAGTATAATTTCATCTTTTGCATTCTTGTAAAAATGATAAAAGAAAGAGAGAGGTTGCATGAATCTAAATTAAGAGAAGCATAGGATTACGCAGTAGATATTTTATTAATTCTTACATCTAGGTAAAAACAGACAATCAGGATCAGCTTCATTATCACTAGCATATAGAGATGACTATTCTTACTCTGGTAGATTCACATACAGATATGATCTAGTTGATCTATATTACTACAATGAACCTGGTCGTATTAAATCAGTAGGCTCAAGTTATTTACAAAGTGTTTATCATTTAGCATATTCAATTTTAATTTAAAAAATAAGATTATAAACCACAGAAAGGCACTCATTCGATACTCATTAGAGTGCTTTTTTTGTTCAAATTATGTCTAAACATATCAATTTCTTTTTTTGATATGGTATCGCTGTGTACAGAAATACCAAAGAAATATTGCATTTTAAAATATTTTATGATAATAATTAGTTTTTTAAATGTAATTTATAAATGGAGGAAATGTTATGAACAAGAAATCAAAATTTACTCAAATGATACTCGGTATTAGTACAATGGCCTTATCATTTGGAAGTATTCAAACACAAGTATCAGCGGAAGAAAACACACCTTATAATGTGTTACAAAAGAAACCAATTGGGATAGAAACTTCAACAGATGAAATTGCACATTCTACAAAAGCAGACGAAACATTGTCTTATGAAGAACGTTTAAAAGTGAACGATTTTTCACAACGTCCAGCTCCGGTCGTGAAACGAGCAGCGGCAAAACAATTTCAGCAAAAGTATTCTGTAACAGAGCTGAATAGAATGAGTGATGACGAATTAATTGACACATTGGCAAATGTTAGTTGGGATCAAATCGCAGATTTATCTCAATTTAATCAAGAAACAAAAGCGTTTTATCAAAATAAAGAGCGAATACAGGTTATTATTGATGAATTAGGTCGTCGCGGAAGTACATTTACAAAAGATGATACAAAAGGAATTGAGACGTTTGTTGAAGTATTATATTGCGGTTTTTATTTAGGCTTTAATAATAAAGAAATAAACTATCTAAATGAGCGAAGCTTCCATGATAAATGTTTACCGGCATTAAAAGCAATTGCAAAAAATCCGAATTTCAAACTTGGTACAAATAAACAGGATAAAGTGGTATCTTCATACGGTAAATTAATTAGTAACGCTTCTTGTGATGCTGAAACAGTTCAATATGCAGCGAATATAGTAAAGCAATATAACGATAATATTTCTACATATATAAGTGATAAAAATAAAGGAGACGCCTTGTATAATCTCATACAGGCGATTGATAACGATATACAATCTTACGGTAAAAAAGCGGATGAAACAATATGGTATGGGAAAATTGATGGTTTCATAAATGAAGTCAGTCGAATGGCGCTTCTGAATCAAGTGACAACAGAAAATAGTTGGTTAATTAATAATGGTGTGTATTATACTGGCCGTTTTGGGAAATTCCATAGTAATCCAGATAAAGGTTTAGAAATACTTACACAGGCAATGCGTATGTACCCTCGTTTAAGTGAGGCTTATTTTAATGCGGTAGAGCAAATTTCAACAAACTATGGTGGGAAAGATTATAACGGAAATACAGTAGATTTAAAGAAAATCCGTGAAGAGGGCCAAAAGCAGTACTTACCCAAAACGTATACATTCGATGACGGTTCTATCGTATTTAAAACAGGGGATAAAGTAACGGAAGAAAAGGTTAAGAGACTATATTGGGCTGCTAAAGAAGTAAAAGCGCAATATCATCGTGTAATTGGAAATGATGCAGCGTTAGAAGCAGGGAAAGCTGATGATGTACTGACAATCGTAATTTATAATGATCCATATGAATATAAACGAAATAGCCAATTATATGGATATGACACGAATAATGGTGGCATTTACATTGAAGGAAAAGGAACGTTCTTTACATATGAACGTACACCGCAGCAAAGTAGTTATACTTTAGAAGAATTGTTCCGTCATGAATTTACACATTATTTACAGGCAAGATACGAAGTTCCAGGATCATGGGGACAAGGAGAATTATATCAAAATGAACGTATGACTTGGTTTGATGAAGGCAATGCAGAATTTTTTGCGGGATCTACTCGTACGAATAATGTTGTTCCGCGCAAAAGTGTAATTAGAGGATTATCATCTAATCCTGCGGAACGTTATACAGCAGAACGAACATTATTTTCGAAATATGGATCATGGGATTTTTATAATTATTCTTTTGCACTGCAGTCTTACTTATATACTCATCAATTTGAAACTTTCGATAAGATTCAAGATTTAATTCGTGCAAATGATGTGAAGGGTTACGATGCATATCGTGAAGCTTTAAGTAAGGATCCAAATTTAAATAAAGAATACCAAGACTATATGAAGCAGTTAATTGATAATCAAGATACATATAATACCCCACAAGTATCAGATGATTATTTAGCTGAACATGCACCAAAGCCACTAGCTGATGTAAAGAAAGAAATTGAAAATGTAGCAAACATAAAAGATACAACAATGACAAAGCATAAGTCTCAATTCTTTGATACGTTTACATTAGAAGGAACATATACAGGCGACGTAACAAAAGGGGAATCTGAGGATTGGAAAGCGATGAGCAAGCAAATCAATCAATCTTTGGAACAGTTAGCGCAAAAAGAATGGAGCGGCTACAAAACAGTTACAGCGTATTTTGTCAATTATCGTGTGAATGCGAACAATCAATTTGAATACGATGTTGTATTCCATGGCGTTGCAACGGGAGAAGAAGAAAAACAGACAATTAAAGTAAATATGAATGGGCCATACAATGAGATGTTAAATGAAAAAGTTGAGTTTCATAGCGATGGTACAGAAAGCACAGGTGGAAAAATTGTTTCGTATCTCTGGGATTTTGGCGATGGTACAACAAGTACAGAAGCAAATCCTACTCATGTATATGGAAAAGAGGGGACATATACTGCCAAGCTAACAGTGAAAGATAATAAAGGAAACGTAGGCCGAGCACAAACAACGGTTACCGTAAAAAAGGATGAGCCAGTAGGTCATGGATTTGACAGCGCAAAGGCAATTCGTTTTAATAAGCTTTTCAAAGGAAATATGGATATGCCTAATATGGCGTATATGTACACATTCAATGTCACATCTCCAAAAGAAGTAGATATTTCTGTTATAGATGAACAAGGGATTGGTATAAAATGGGATGTGTTTCACGAATCAGATCTAGGAAATCCTGTCATTACAGGCCAAGCGGATGGAAATAATATAAAAGGGAAATTTGAAGCGAAACCTGGGAAGTATTACGTAGTTGCATTTTTTGAAGAGGAAAATAGAAAGGGAACATATTCATTATTAGTAAAATAAATCTATTCTAATGCATATATAAATTTAAATTTTTATTTGAAATTTTTCATTGTATAGATATACGACATGATGGTTGTTTTTTAAGGAGTCTATCTTGTAATATTTTCTTTCGTCCATTTCACTGTAAGAGGTTAAACAGACGAAGAATCTTTGATAGTTCCTGTGGTCATCTCCCCGTCAAGTAGACAACAATAAAAAGAGTTTTATACCACGGCCTTTTCCCGATATTCTATCTGGAAAAGGCCGTGAAGTTTTTTTGAAAACGTTCTTGATTATAAAATGTAATAACGGGGTACCGCCACATCGCAATCAAGCTAAGAAAAGCAAATACCCCAAGACGAGAAAATTGGCATCTCCAGGTGAAAATGTACAACTTTTTCGTTTAGGGGGTACTTCAAGACCTTAGCTTGATGGGCATGGGGTACCTCCACACATCCATCAACTTAAGGATTTAGACTATTCTTAAACTTAAAAGCACGTTACTATTCTCTTATGTTAATGAGAAAGGGTGACGTGCTTTTTATGAATATGCATCAAAAACAAGAGCTGTCTTTATTTGCCGAAGAGTTATATCGATATATGTCTCCCGCTACACTTAATCAATTAGCTATAGAAGCAGGTGGAATGAAACGAAAACGTAAGTGCCATGGGCACCATTTTTTATCTTTGTGTGTATGGTTAAATCAACAAATCGCTACAACCTCTCTTACTCAACTTTGTAGTCAATTAGAAACTTCAACAGGAATTTTATTAAGTCCTGAGGGACTGAATCGACGATTTAACTCGGCTTCTGTAGCCTTCTTTCGAAATGTATTTACTACACTTCTACAAGCTAAAATTGGAGGATCATCTACAATTTCTCATTCTCTTTCTGCTTACTTTGAGCGGATTCGCAGCTACTTATCCTGGTGCCGGAGGCTGTAGTCATACAGCTGGTGTGAAAATTCAATTAGAGTATGACTTGTTGAGTGGAGAGTTTTCTGATGTGAAAATTGAACCAGGAAAACGAAGTGATCAGGCATATGGGGCGACTCGAATGGACATGACACAAAAGGGGTACGGAAACGATTCGAGGAATGAAGTGCCACTCTGGGTTTTTATTACAAATATAAATATATGGTGGATATAGTACTTCCACGGTTTTTATAACATTTCTCAATACAAATTATGGATTAAAATAGTAAAATATGGATTGGGGATATGTCTGATGTAACGCTAATCACAGCAATAACTATGGACACTCAATAAATCTTCATACCCTCAAATACTTTTGTTTTAGAAGGGATGAATGTGTAAATGAGTACAATTATTGATATCGATCAATATCTTTATGCAACAATTGACCGTAGTACTATAGGTGGTGGGGGCTTATGTAACCACTTTCGAGAACAGTATCAAAAAGTAATATATAATGAAATTAGTATTCCAGACCATTATAAAAATAATAGGGTAACGATATCAAATCAGAAACTTGACTATCAACTACCACCGCTTTCATCTAAAAATGTTGAACCACTAATTATAATAGGAGGTACCTTTAAAAACGAAACTAATGATACGCAACCTTTCAAATCAACTGAAATCAAAAAAGAATCAAGTACTGCTATCTCAAGTAGTGTAACATCTGGTTTTAAGGCTAGTACGAAGATAGGTTCATCTACTACAGTAAAAGCAGAGATTCCTTTTGTGGGTGGGGCAGAAACGTCGTTATCTATGGAATTTTCGTTTGAAACTGATTTTTCTAAAACCACTTCAGTAGTTACAACAGATGGTACATCAATTATTGTTCCTCCACAAGATATCATAGTTGCACCAGGGCAAACGAAAAGATTAGAAGTTGAATTATATAAGGTGAAGATTCCAGAAGCTACATTTAAAATTGATGGAGACGTAGCAGGAACAATATCATCACAATTTGCAACAAATGAAAATATTTATGATAGACTCGCCAATTTTATAAACAGAAATTGTCCAAATGTATATGTAAATACAGATGAAAAATTACGACTAGACGATACTAAAAAAACACTTCATTTTAAAGGACAGGGTAAAGCTGCATTTGAGGTAATGGCAGTAGAGTATGTTATGCGTATTATAACTCTTGATAATAAGACAGGTGCTACTCTTAATGAAGAGACTGCTGTAAGGCAATTGTCACGTACAGTAGAGGGAAAATCATCACCAATAAGCTAATTCAATAGTACAAAGTTCCAGTGTGGAACTCCATTTTTTAAAGAGTAGAATTTACTTCTACTCTTTAATTATTTGTAATAAAATTCCCAAGTGGCACTTCATTCCTCGAATCGTTTCCGTACCCCTTATAGCCTTAGCGTACAAAATCCGCGAAATGTTGGTGCTACCCCATATAAAGCTGATCTTGTAACATTGGTAATTTGAGGCCTACAAGGGGGCAAGATAAAAGCACTAAGTAGCTTTAGACAAAGAACAAGCCGATTTCCTTAACGTGCAGAAAATTGGCTTGTTGATTCCTTACTCGTTAAAAATGCTTGTAAAGCTTCTAGAGGTTACCATATCAAAAATAGAAAATTTTAAGTGAAACAAAAACATTGTTTTTGTTTCACTTCTTAATGAATTCATTCACCTGTAACTTTCTTTTTTATGTTGTGTAATGACGGCGAGTTTATGTCTCTTTATCTCAGCAAGTTCATCAGCGGTATAACTAAAAATTCCAGATGCTTTTACTGGATTTGAAGTTATCGTTGCCAGTTTTCGTTTCTCTTCCGGTAGTGCATGGAAAAGTTTCTCTAGGTCAAAAGAAGCGCTACCTGGTTTTATATTTGGAAACTCCTGTCTAATATATTTTAGAGCTAAAGGACCATTCATTTGACCACTATTGTCACTTTTCAAGTAATATGTTTGCCAATTCGTAAGCGCAATACCCGTATTCCCTTCATCTAATTGTTTTTGTGTAATATAATACATATCACGTTCATATAGAACGGAGGCATCAGGATTTAAGTCCACTATGAGACCAGCTTGCTTAATCAGAAGTTGTTGACCATGTTTTATCGTTTTATATTCAACTTTCCCATCTTTATAGAAAAGTTTAATTCTCTTAGAAAAGTTTTGGTTTTTATAATAATCATACACACTAATACCAAATTCTCCTTTGTTAAAAGTAGGAGCTTTGTAAGCACGGTTTTCATTGTTAGCTGTATAATCATTTTTAGCACTTTGTTCGGATAAAAAGATAACAAAAGGCTCTTTTAAAAACCTATCATAGGTATCACCAAATGTTGTAACAATCGTTGCGAACGTATCAACGTCTGCTTTCGCTTTATGTTTTGTAAATGGGTTCAAGCTGAATACAATCCCCATCGCTATTCCTACAGGGGGGATTTTTTTTATACATCTCTTTACCTTTTCCTTCATGGATGTGCTCCTTACTTTCTAATTTATACTGTTTCCAACATATTTAAATTAACATCGGTAAGTTTATCTTAATTTAAATAACTCTCAAAAGTCTTTCGTAAATGTTACAAAACCCTTTCATTGCTTCTCATACAAACACTTCAGGACTCTTGCAAGTAATTTCTTAAACTTGGAAATACCGATAGAAATAAAAGGATTGATACATAAGTAAACCACCGATATATCTTATTAAGTTAAAAATTGAGACCCAAAAAACAAGAAAGGTTGGCATTTTGCCAGCCTTTCTTGTTTACTACTGCATTCATTTTACAAATAAAAATTTTGTTTTGGGGATACTTAAAAATCTTCGCTTAATGAGCATGGGGCCAAGCTGAAAAAATATAGAATATCGAAAAAATCAAAATCTTATAATATATTGATGTAAGACTTTTGTAACATTTATGAAAGAAATTTGAAAGGTTTTTAAACTAAGATGAATTTATAAATATTGATTTTATATTTTAAATCAATATACGACAGTATTTATATGTTTGTTTTTTACAGTGTTACATGTAAGCAATCTAGGCTAAATCTTACTAAGAGAGGACAACAAAAATGAAGAAAAAATTTAAAACAATTGGCATTGGAAAGAAAGTAATTCCTACTGCAGCGGCATTAGGTATTCTTTTTTCTGTCGCTCCTATTGCAGAAAATAAGGCTAGTGCAGGGGTAGGTGCGGTAGTAGATATAGGTATTACTGTATTAGGTGCTATAGCAAACACTTATGAAGCACTTGGAATAAGCCCAGAGGAGAAAGACCGAAACCCAGGTACTCGCATTGATGTATATGCAGAAAACGAAACTTACCAGGCTCCTAGTTTTACATCTGGGGAATTTAATATTTCCATGTATCATACACAAGGTGATTCGAATTTTCTTAAACCAGTTAAAGTACGCTATCCAAATGGAAGAATTGAAATTCATCAACTAAGATCTGGGCAGCAGCTTAAAATTACTGAAGCAGGTGCAATTATAGATTTAAACCCTAATGGAGCAAATGTCTCAGAACACGATCTTCTTTACATTACACAAGCACAATTAGACGAAGGAAAGACCGGAGTTGTGATAAATCAAGGCCAACATGCATTTGTAGAAAAAGCATCTGGTAAAAACCCAAGATTTCTTCTTCCACTTTATAAAAAATATGCAGACAGCTGGACTCCAGATTGGGATGTGGTTGTTAAAAATTCGGATTCCCTATTTGATAAGATAGCAAATAAATTATCAGATAAGCAAAAACAATTGATAACATTGACTTCAAAGCCAGTAGCTAAAGATGTCCTTGACAACTATGTTAAGAATGAACCTAAAGCTCAAGCAGATTTTTATGATCGATTATCTGATGTATTGGCGGAGCGTACTCACGTCCTAGAGACACCTATTGCACTACCATTTAATGCACTAAATCACGGTAACCCTTATCAAATTATCCCTTATAAAAAAGGAACGAATAAAGTAATCGTAAAAACAGGTTCAAAATACCTTTCAGGAAAAGAAGGAAGAGGACTTCAATATTCCGATTCGCTTGGCGATGATGAAGTGTTTGAACTTGTTCAGATAGGAAATTCTTACGATGGTAAATTTCAGTTCCGTTTGAATAACAAAAATGGGGTAAGTTTGGCTGGTAATCAAAATGTTCAACAATTTGGTACTGATTGGAGTTTCAAATCCGAAATTCGTTTCACTGGAAAAAGCAACAATGAAATTAACAATTGGTTAATAGAGTGGTATCCGGGTAAAGAAAATGAGAGACAGAAGTATGACGGAGTAAAGCTTGTAGCTGATGAAAAAGATTCTACTAAATGGAATGCAAAAGATTCTTCTGGAAATGTAATAAAGAACAGTTGGGTAAACCAAGGTTCTGGTTATTCCTTTGCAGATGCTGAAGGAGCCCTTTTGACAGGCTGGCAAGAAATTAAGGGGAAGACTTATTATTTCAAACCGACTTATGGTGACATGGTTACTGTAAGTGGATCTGAAATCGATGGGAAGTACTACAACTTCAATGATGATGGTTCCTTGCAACGATCAACCTGGAAAGGTGATACTTATTCCGATGCTGATGGAGTATTCGTTAAAGAAGGCTTGAAAGATATAGATGGTAAAATTTATTATTTCCAAAATTACAATGTAAATAAAAAGGAAATACGTCTAGAAGATCAAAATACCATTCTTCATTTTTCTGACAAAGGCGTACTTGAGAGAGCTTCTAGGATAAATGGAGAAGCTATAGACAGCGATGTTTATGCTTCGTTTGAAAACAAAAGTTTAGTATTTAATAAAGACGGTTCGATTTGGAAAACAGGGATCAACAAAAAGGGGAAATCCCAGGCATATTATAGTTTAGAAGATGGAGTTTTCTATACCGGTTGGAAAATGATAGGCGATAAAAGATACTATTTCATAAATGGCTACAATAGTGCGTTCAATAGGTATGAAGACATTGACGGAAAAAAATATTATTTCCATGAAGACGGATCAGTTAATAAAACAGGGTTCGAAAAAATAGATGGTAAGCTATACCACTTTGACAATAACGGCGTAGCACAAACGGGCTGGCAAAAAATAGATGGTAAAGACTATTACTTCGATGGATCTGGAGCAGCTAAGATAGGATGGTTCTCAGTTGGTGGTGGGTATCATTTCCCTTATTACGGACACTTTACGTATTATGCTAAACAAGATGGTTCAATTTATACAGATACCAAGGTTGAAATTGACGGAAAAACCTATAAATTTGATAGTCATGGACACAAAGGTTATTAATCATCCCAAAAAAATCTATTTTTTATAAATATGAATCGCTAAATGAGATCCCCACGACCTCCAGATGCTTTCAGCATCTGGAGGATTTTTATTAACTTGATGGCTATGTGGTGGGCCCACATATAGCGGATTTGGATCATGAATTATTATCTAAACAAAAATTAGAACTGCTAAATAGTGACGAAGGATATGTATCAGGGGAGGATGCAAAACGTGAATTCGGACTACAAGTTGATTTACCATAAGTCCGCATTAAAGTTTATTGCAAAGTAAGAGAAAGAGATACAAAAGCAAATTGTCATGATGAGAAAGTAATATACATACAAGCGATTGGAAAACGTGGTGATATCTATAAATGATGACAACATACATTTTTTAAAGGAAGACCTTCTATGTTTGGAAAGTCTTCCTTTTTATGTGCATGAATAGTATCCGCTTTTATTATAGTCTGTTTAAAATGCTTGTTGCGTGATTTGGTTCCATTGCTACGCAAACCCCAACTATTACAACTAGTAGAACACTTTCGTGAAAAAGGAGTTCATTTTGCGGTTTTAAATTTAGGAATCGATACAAGAACACCGACAGGAAAGTTCTTTTTAACCGTCATGTCTGCATTTAGTGAATTAGACCGAGAAATGATAAAAGAAAAACAACTTGCAGGAATTAAACTAGCAAAACAAAAAGGAGTTTATCGAGGGCGAGTGAAAAAATATACAGATCAACATGCTAGTATGAATTATGCGATTGAATTACGTCAAGAAACGAATAAAACAATTAAAGGGACTCATTGTTTTGAATAACACGTTTAACAAAAATTGGTATGCTATTGCAGGCTTTTTGTTTATTCAACTAAAGGACAGTTTAATTAAAGAAAACTGATCTATAATGCGGGAGGAAATCCAGTACATTTATTGAAGATAAAGGAGTTGTTGAAATTGGATACAATTCAATTAATTGAAGATTTCATATTACCTTACTATGCTCAAAAAGACATTATGCACAATGTTGAACATATAAAACGAATTTTAAATTTATCTCTAGAAATGGCTAAAATATATAAAAATAAAGTGGATGAGGATTTACTTAAATATGGCGCATATTTTCACGGAGTAATATATGAAGAAGATATAAGAATAAGTATTGAAGAATTTCTTAAGGGTATTGGGTTTAGTGGAGAAAAAATAAAACGAATTCTAGAAGTAGTAGACGGTTCTCAAAAGGATGGAAAACCAGAAAGCCTAGAAGCTAAAATTCTCCACGATGCACATTTACTTGAGGGTGGAGAGACATTCTTAATTGTTAAATCTTTAATCACTGGATCACTTAGAGGACAATCCTTACTGGAAACGATTGAATATCTGGAAACAAATATACTTAATAAACATCATTGTTACTTACCCGAAAATATTGAAAAATACAAGGAAAAGGAAAAGTTCGCTTTTGACTTTCTATACAAACTCAAAACACATATATAATGTTCAATTTGTGAAATTTGGCACTTAAATTATATGAGGGGTTTTATGGAACATTTGGACTCTAAATAAATAGAAATTTTTAATACAATAAAAATTTACCATGTTTGTTTTGTTATAAATCTCAAAAAACGAGGGTATTTGATACAAATGAAATTCCCCCTAGAATGTGCTGAAAATAGCTTGAAATACGTCTCAAAACTCATCTCTAAATCAAAGCTTCAATTTAAACAAGCAATATTGAGTTTTGAGAATTCCTTAACGTATAAAAAGGTTAAAATGTGAGTGCTACCCCTAAAACAGAAGAGTAAATTCCCTGTTGCAGAATCCTTATTATAAGGATTCCTTTTTTGTATCTAAAATTTACAAATAAAAAAAGATAAGATCAGCGAATACGATCTTATCTTAAGCATAAGGGAAAAACAAGTGACACAAACCATCTTAATTTTTATGATATTATATTTTTTGTTAATTTTCGATATAAAACCCATATTTAACATCTATATCAATATTGAGAAATTTATTACAAAATTAGTTATAAATGATTCAAAACTCCAATGTAAACTTTTACCCAAAAGTTTACTTTCATTTCCCCTTAAACATTGACTTTGATCTAATTTCATTGATATTATAAAAACAGACAAAAAAGTATACATTCAAATCATTGAAAATAAAGGGATTGAAAAACAGATGGATAAAAAGCAACATTTAATTGATGTACAACCAATTCGGAGCATAGAACAGCTCGAAGATATGAAATGGTCTCTTAAACGTCATTGTTCAGATCGTGATTATATTTTATTCCTACTTGGGATTAATACTGGATTACGTGTAAGTGACTTACTTAAAATGGAAACGGATGATATTTTAAAATTAAAGCGGAAAAAGCGGAAAGAATTTAAAGTTAAAGAAGGAAAAACAAAAAAGGAACGTATCATAAACATTACATCTATTTTTGAGGAAGTATTTCCATACGCTGAAAGTCTAAAAAGTGCCTGGTTATTTCCTTCTCGAAAAGGTGATAAACCCATTAGTAAAATTCAAGCCTATCGACAGTTACAAAAAGCCGGGGATTTTGCCGCAGTCGAATCTTTAGGTACCCATACCATGCGTAAAACATTTGGATATTGGTTTTACAAGCAAACAAAGGATATTGCTATGTTACAAGAAATATTGAATCATAGTACACCACAAATCACATTAAGATACATCGGGATTAATAAGGAAGAAAAAGATAATGTACTTGATACATTCCGCATCTAATTAAATGTAGGTGCTTTTTTTCGTTTTCCCGGGTTCGTTTTTCACTAATAATCCCAATTGAATATATGGGTAATTTAAATTTTAGAAAGCGAAAATTTATCTTTAAAATAATGCTGCAATAAATTCTACTTAATAAATCATTAAAACACCATTTTTAAAAAATAATATGATTTATAAAATAAAAGTATTGAAGGATTAATTTTAATTTTTAGTTGGAATTATTTCGTTTTCCCTTAAGAGTCTTTACTATATTAATGAAGAAAGTTAGTCCGCAGATAAAGAATGAAAATGGATGAAACCATGTTCTAAAATTAACCAAAGTTACAATAAGCATTATTAGACAAGCTATAAAGCCTATAATATCAATGCTAAAAGATAGTTTCCCTTTTTTTGTTTTCATTTATAACATTTCCTCTCCAGATACAACTTTAATTTTAAATTCCCTATATAATAATAACATACGCTTAGATTTTTAACTATTTTTTACATTTAATTACTTTCTATATTATTCTTTTTCAATTAATGAGTAGGGAGATCCAATTTAGCATAGATGCTACAGAAAGTCATAAAAAATTATGTAGTTGTTAATTATTTATCTTCTTCACTATAAAATCATTTCAAAAGAAATGTAGAATTTCTATAGCAACAGTTATTTAGGATTTGATTAACGAAATCCCCATTTTTATTATTCTTGTCTTGGTTCTGGTGCGAATATTTAAATGTAGAAGAGGTAAAAGTTCCTGATGGAAAGGTATTTGTCATGGGAGATGATCGTTTTAATAGTACAGATAGCCGTAACGGACTAGGATATATTGATGTTTCAGATATCGTGGGAAAGTCTCAACTTCTTTATTATCCTTTGGACAGGATTAAAATTGTTAAATAAAAATTATTTATACAAACTAATCCCTTATCTATAATAGATAAGGGATTAGTTTAATTTTGTTGTATGGTGTAAACAAAATTGAATGTCATGATATAGGATAACATGAATATAATTATCGACCATAACAATCCTCCTCGTACCGTCCACATTACAGGAATCAGTCAGGCGACATTTTATCGTAGGCTAAAGGAAATGGAAAAAGATAATGGATAACAATTTTAATATATTTAATTATTTTGCAACCAATTTACTTCCTCATTCGACTTTATTGTGTAACGGAGAGGAGAACCAAAATGGATATAGCAAAATTAGTGAAAAAAGCAAAAAAGGGTGATGATGAAGCATTTGAACAACTGATTGATTCTGTTCGACAAAAGCTGTATCGAACAGCCTATGCATATGTTAGAAATGAACAAGATACTCTTGATGTCTATCAAGAAACAATTTATACAGCCTATATTTCAATAAAGACATTAAAAAAGCCTGAACATTTTTCGAGTTGGATTACTAAAATTCTAGTTTTTAAATCGATTGATTTTATTCGGAAAGAGTCTCGCCATTTTACTACAGATAATGAGGAAATCTTTACTGAATTAATCGCTTCTGAAAATGTTGATTTTATCATGCATTCGATGGATTTATCAGAAGCATTTAAATTCTTAAATCCTACTGTTAAGACCATTATTCTGTTGAGGTATTATCACGATTTGTCCATTAAGGAAATTGCCACCATCATGAATTACCCGGAAGGAACCGTGAAATCACACTTAAATAGGGCGAAAAAAGAGTTAAGACCCATTTTAAAGGAGGGCTATCTTTATGAATAAAGACAAATTCAATCGATCCATCGACAACATAAATGTACCTGTTGAAAAGCTAATGGCTAGGGAGAAGGCGGCTATCTTTCAAGCCAAGAAAAAAAGAAAAGCCAGAAGAACCACAAAACGGTCAATCTTGGTTGCATGTGGGTTATGTCTATCTTTGTTTGGTTCTGGATTTGTTTCAACAGGCATGGCGGAAGCCTTATCAAATGTTCCCCTAATTGGTCCAATTTATAAAGATTTTAGAGACATTGCCTCAGATAAAATTGAACACGATCAACTTACGACAGTAATTGATAAACAAGATAGTAAAAACGGCTTAACAATGACTGTAAAAGAAGCAGCTTATGATGGAAACCGGTTAATCGTAACAGTTGTTTACACAGGTCAAAAAGAACTTTCGATGAAAGAAGAAAAGGCCGGCTTTAGCTATATAACAATTAATGGACAACAAGAAATTAAACCAGCGATGGGTTCAACAGGGCAAGATGACGTAAACTCGAAAACAATAATTGAACATCATCAATTTACCTTTTCTAAGTATAATGAATATGGCGATAACATTGAGATTGAGGTCCATGGAGAAGATTTATTGGGCTATGAAGGTAAGTTGAAGGTGGCTTTCCCACTTGAAAAAATAAAAGGTGATGTATTTGAGTTTTATCCAGAAGTTACAACTCAAACGGTTGATGAAGTGTATACACTAACAGCCGACAAAGTAACATTCTCACCTTTATCAACAAGAATAGACCTAACGATTGATTACCCTGCCGAAATGGATAAAAACGATAGTTGGCCATGGTTTAATTTCTCTGTAGTCGATGATAATGGTCATGTATATGATAAACTAAAACTACAGGAAGGCATGGCTGTTGGGAACTATGGTCATCATATGGTACTGACTTTGCCTCCAATGGATACCATACCAAAATCATTTACACTCAAGCCAAGTCGAACAAATAATGAAGGATTTAGTGAAGAAATAAAGGAATTAGAATTAGTCGTTCCTTTAAATAAAAGTAAATAATGACCTCGTTTGCTTTGTTTACTCATATCGCGGAAGTACCTTAAGCTAATGAACACGCGATAGTTGAATAACGGGTTTTATTAAAAGCCGTCATGAAAGCCGGATTCCATAGCTATTGGAATCCGGCTTTTTCACATTAAATTTCCTTAACGTTGTAAATCCGCATTTTCCTGACAATACCCCTTATACAAATTTATTGGAATATTATAGTTATCTATACCTATAGATTCATATTATTATAATTAATATGAATCTAATATAAATATATGTCTACCCATAATAATGCACCATTCTTACAGAAAGATATACATCTAAATTTAAAAATAATATAGATGTTTGAGATATACATAGAGTTATATGCAACTATTAATCATAAGTATATCGATCCGTCACCCCCATCATCATCCTCTTTTCTTTTTAAAATGGCTCAAATATGAATTAATGTGTAATTTCGGTTTTGGTGCAAAAATATTAGATAGAAACATAGAGTAGCAATTTCCCTTACATTTCTATTTTATGAAGCTAAGCCAAACAATTTATGAATAAATTCTTTCTGGTTTTGGACAGATTTGTCCATTAAAACAAATTGCCCTTTTTTCATCATATGCATGGCTTCAACACCACTCAATATAGAGATTGCTGTTTTAAATGACTTTAATCCTAACATAGAACGAACTCGTCTTTTAATAAACCGGTGGTCTTGTTCCACAATGTTATTAAGGTATTTTATCTGCCTTATTTGGATGCCTACGGGCATCTTTTTCTCTTTCTTCAACTCTTCAATTGCCATAGGATAGGCTGGGTTCTTGTCTACTGTGATAACACGGGGCTTTGAAACATGAAAAGACCGCAAAGCTTTCTTGAAAAAGCGCTTTGCAG
>NZ_JBFTMD010000049.1:0-15665 GCF_056396785.1 Bacillus sp. 05T21
GTTCACGTTGTTTGTTTCGTTCAGTTTTCAAAGAACTTGTTTGCCGCTCATTTGCGACTCCCTTATGTTAACATTTTCATATTTCAATGTCAACCAAGTTTTTTTATTTCTTTTGTCGCTTTCTGCGTTGTTGCTATCGGCGACTTGTTTTATATTACACCTCTAAACTCTAATCGTCAATATGTTTTTCTAAAAAAATATAAAAAGGCTTATTCCTTTTAAAATAAGCCTTTTTATCCTATAACATTCTATTCATTTATTATTTTTCTATAATTGGTAATGAAACGATGAACTGAACGATCCCGTCCTCATACTCAGCTCGAATACTACCACCTTGCAACTCAACAATACTTTTCGCAATAGCTAATCCGAGCCCCGAACCTTCTGTTACTCTACTTCTAGATTGATCTTTCTTATAAAACCGTTCAAACAAGTTCCCTAACTCTTCTCTCGTAAACTCTTCACTATGATTCGCAATAACAATTTGTATATTCCTGCGCTGCCTTTGAAGAGAAACTTTTATCTCTCCGTCATCTTTACTATACTTAATTGCATTCATTAGTAAGTTGTCGAATACACGGACCATCTTTTCCGAATCAATCATCGCATATGCACGTTCCTCAGGAAACTTCTTAACAAACATAAGGCCATGCTCTTCTGCTTGCGGTACTAACTCTTCTATTAATTGCTCCAATAACTCATTTATACAAACCTCTTGTTTTTCCAATATAACTTGCTCATTTGTTAACTTCGTATACTCAAATAAATCTTCTATTAAATTCTTTAACTGCTCCGACTTCGCAAAAGCAATTCTCGTATACTCATCATGTTGTTCTTTACTTTCATATTTAGAATCTCGAAGTAATCGCAAGTAACCCATAATAGAAGTCAATGGTGTACGCAAATCGTGAGATACATTCGTAATAAGCTCGTTCTTTTGCTTCTCTAATTTACGTTCCTTTTCTATATTATTCATAAGCTCTTCCGCCATATTATTAATATTCTCAGTTAAAGACGCAATCTCGTCCTCACCTTTCTTCTCAATACGATACGCTAAGTTGCCTTTTTCTATTTCCTTTACACCTTGTGCCATCGCTTCAATTTGCTTCATCTTTCTCTTTGTTATATAGAAGAAAGAGAAAATGAATACGAGTACACCTATGAAAAATGGAAACGGCCCTTCTTGCGTATCATATCTCACTTCACCTCCCGGAATCCCACTAACAAACATGTATAAATTCTTATCTTCTATTGTAATAGGTGCAAAAGCTATAAATTCTTTTCTTGTATTTTCAAATGCATCTTGCCCGTTTGAATAATTGATTGCAAATGATGCTGCATTACGAATTGTATTGTGCAAATCAATTTGTTCTTCTTGTGCCTGCTTGGTCTTATATACAACTTTGCCACTCTCATCAGTAACCAGTACTTTTAAAGCTCTAGATCCTCGTTCTAAATTTCGGTTCTCCATTTCGATCATATTGGATATAGCTTCTAATTTATTTTCATGAACTGAACTGTTCGCCACGCTTTGAGCTTGTTGGTGAATTTGTCTCATACCATCCCGATAATCGATTGTCGCCTGCCGATTCGCATTCTCAAAAAAAGGTGCTGCTCCCTTTGCTAAAAAAAGCCCTAATAACGCACAAGCAGTAAACGCAGTAATAAGTTGAATTCGTATACTCCGTTTCACACTCTTCACTATCTTTCCAATTAATTCTCGAATTTTCCTAACATAAGTAAATGGATTAAATATCTTTTTCAATCTTATACCCCACTCCCCATACTGTTTTTATATATATTGGCTTCCTTGGATTCTCCTCAATCTTTTCACGCACTTTCCGAATATGAACCATTACCGTGTTATCCGACTGGAAAGATCTTTCGTTCCAAACCTTTTCATAAATTTGTTCCGAACTAAAGACCATCCCCGGATTACGAACTAGTAATTCTAAAATTGAAAATTCCCTCGGGGTCAGTTTCACTTCTTCTCCATCCACAATGACTGTATGAGTGGAGATGTTTATTTTCATCTCTCCAATTTCTAACTCATCCTCATTTTGAATAGCAAAACCATTCATCTTCATATAACGACGTAACTGAGATTTAATTCTTGCGATTAACTCTAACGGATTAAATGGTTTCGTTACATAATCATCTGCACCTGTTGTTAATCCTAAAATTTTATCCATATCTTGCGTTTTTGCCGAAAGCATAATAATTGGCATTTCCTTCGCTTCCCTTACTTTCATACACATATGAATACCATCTACTTTCGGCATCATAATATCTAATACGACTAAGTGCACTTCATTTTCTTCTAATATACGTAACCCTTCTTCTCCGTCCCCTGCTTGCAGTACTTTATATCCTTCGTTCTTTAAATAAATTGTAATAAGGTTTCTAATTTCTTTTTCATCATCTACGACAAGTATTGTTTCCCCGGCCATACTATCTCCCCCATCACTTTTTTAATCCCTAACTTCTATTATAAGAAAACTTCTGAAGAAAAACGCTCGGAAATCCTTAAGATTTTCTGAAGACGCAAAAAGGTCTAGACTCCCCTCAAGTCTAGACCTTTCAAAAAACCCCTTTTATTTACGAACGTAGATGAAATATAGTACGAATAAAACTCCCATAACATACATAATTGGATGAATCTCTTTACGACGACCACTCACAACCATTGTAATTGGATAGAAGATAAACCCGATTGCAATTCCTGTTGCGATACTATACGTAAGTGGCATTGAAATGATAGTAAAGAACGCTGGCACTGCAATCTCGAATTTCTTCCAATCAATTTCTCCTAAAGATGAAACCATCAAGATTCCTACAATAATTAATGCTGGCGCTGTTACAGCTGGTGTCACAACACTTAATAGCGGCGAGAAGAATAGTGCCAGTAAGAAGAACCCTGCTGTTACAACCGCTGTAAATCCAGAACGTCCTCCTGCTGCTACCCCCGCAGAAGATTCAATATAAGACGTTGTTGTTGATGTACCTAAAATCGCACCAATTACAGTTGCAATCGCATCTGCAAATAACGCTTTACCTGCACGTGGTAATTTATTGTTCTTCATTAATCCCGCTTGATTCGCAACCGCTACAAGCGTACCTGCTGTATCAAAGAAATCGATAAAGAAGAACGTTATAATAACAATACCCATTTCAACAGTGAAAATGTCTCCAAAGTGAGTTAACGCCACACCGAACGTTGGTTCTAGACTCGGTATTGCTCCCACTACAGCTTTTGGTGTATCAATTAATCCAGTCGCTACTCCTAAGATCGCCGTAAGGATCATACCGTAGAAAACTGCACCATTTATTTTTTTAATCATGAAAATGATTGTAGTAACAACTCCGAAGATTGCTAGTAACGTTGTGCCCTTTGTTAAGTCCCCCAACCCAACAAGAACAGCATCATTCTTTACGATAATTCCAGCGTTTTGGAATCCAAGGAAGGCAATGAATAATCCAATACCCGCCGCTACTGCAAACTTTAACTCTACTGGAATTGCATTAATGATTTTTTCACGAATACCTGAAGCAGTAAGAATAATAAAGATAATACCTGACATTAATGTTCCAGCAATTGCCGTTTGCCACGGAATTCCCATCGTTAACACCGCTGTATAAGCAAAGAACGCGTTTATTCCCATACCTGGCGCTAAAGCAATCGGATACTTCGCAAATATCCCCATAATTAACGAACCAATCGCCGCTGCTAATGCTGTAGCAACGAATACTGCACCTGGATCCATTCCTGTACCCGCCGGTAATCCTTTAACATTTCCAAGCGACAGCGTAGCAGGATTGACAAATAGTACGTAAGCCATAGATAGAAATGTCGTTAAACCTGCTATGAACTCTGTTTTATAATTTGTGCCGAGTTCATCAAACTGAAAATAGCGTTTCATCTTACGTTTCCCCCGTTATATGATTACTCGCCGTATTTCACCCTAACCCTCTTTTATCTATAAAAATAAAAAAGGCTTCCATTGCATATACATGGAAGCGTTCTATGAATAAAGACAAGTTTCCCCTCATCTTTATAGAAACGCCTCGTAGTCAAGCCATTTACGGTAGCTAGGTAGAAACTTTCGGGCCATATCCCCGATATTATACGACGGCATAATATTCACTTTTCGTTTGAATTACATACTCATATTAACTCGAGGAGGTGGTTTTGTCAATTTAAAAACGAACATTTTTATAAACTTTTATATTTTCGTTCGTATTAAGGGTGAAAACAAAAAGATCCATCTATACATGAACGATAGATGGATCTTTTTTATTACAATACTATTCCCACTCAATAGTTGCTGGTGGCTTACTCGTTATATCATACACGATACGGTTAACGTGTTTTACTTCGTTTACGATACGTACAGAGATTTTCTCTAATACGTCCCAAGGGATACGTGCCCAATCAGCTGTCATACCGTCGATAGATGTTACTGCACGGATACCTACTGTGTAATCGTAAGTACGCTCGTCACCCATAACACCTACACTACGCATACCAGGAAGCGCAGTGAAGTATTGCCAAACTTCGCGGTCTAATCCTGCTTTTATAATTTCTTCACGTAAAATTGCATCAGATTCACGAACGATTTCTAATTTCTCTTCTGTAATTTCACCTAATACACGAATACCAAGTCCTGGACCTGGGAACGGTTGACGCCATACGATTTCATCAGGAATTCCTAGTTCTGATCCTAATACACGTACTTCGTCTTTAAATAAAGTGTTTAAAGGCTCAATTAATTTGAACTGCATGTCTTCTGGAAGTCCACCAACGTTATGGTGAGATTTAATTGTTTGTGCAGTTGCTGTACCACTTTCAACGATGTCTGTATAAAGTGTACCTTGCGCTAGGAAGTCCATTCCTTGTAATTTAGAAGCTTCATCATCAAATACGTAAATGAATTCATTACCGATGATTTTACGTTTTTGCTCTGGATCTTCTACACCTTTTAACTTGTTCATGAAGCGCTCTTGTGCATCCACTTTAATAACGTTCATATGGAAGCCTTCGCTAAATGTTTTCATAACACCTTCTGCTTCATCTTTACGAAGTAAACCGTGGTCCACGAAAATACATGTTAATTGGTCACCAATCGCTTTATGAATTAATACTGCTACAACAGAAGAGTCTACACCGCCACTAAGTGCGCATAATACTTTTTTGTCTCCAACAGTTTCACGGATCTTCTCTAATTCTACTTCGATAAAGTTCTCCATGTTCCATCCTTCAGAACAACCACATACGCCGAATACGAAGTTTTTAATTAAATCGTTACCGTGCTCAGAGTGACGTACTTCTGGGTGGAATTGTACACCGTATAAGTTTTCCGCTTCATTACTCATACCAGCAATTGGACAAGACTCACTTGTTGCATCTACTACGAATCCTTCAGGTAAACCAGTTACTAAGTCACCATGGCTCATCCATACAACTTGCTCTTCTGGAAGGTTCGCATATAATTTTGATTCGTTCTCTACTTTAAGAACAGCTTTTCCGTACTCACGGTGGTTGGCACGTTCTACTTTACCACCAAAGTGTTGCGTCATAAGCTGCATACCGTAACAGATACCAAAAATCGGTAATCCTAGCTCAAAGATTTTTTCATCACAATGTAATGCACCTTCACCGTATACACTATTCGGTCCACCAGAGAAAATAATCCCTTTTGGATTCATTGCTTTAATTTCTTCTGCAGTAATTGTATGCGGATGAAGTTCACTGTATACACCGAACTCACGAATTCGACGTGCTATTAACTGATTGTACTGACTTCCAAAATCTAAAACGATAATTGTATCATGCTGCTTCTTCAAAATAATCACCCCAACGTTAGTTCTCGTATATAAATATTTTCACCAATTTAGCAAAAAGCATTACCAATATAATAAAAAAAGCCAGTCCTCCGCCTCTAGTCTCATGACAAAGAAAAGGCAGGGGTCTGGCTTTATAAAGAAAGATAGTCTTCCGCTCTTTATAAATATAAGACACACTGCCTTCATAGTCAGGTTGTTTACGGTAACCCGGTAGAGACTCTCAAACCATATCATTGAGGATATATGAAGGATCGTTTTATATTATCTTCCTAGATTCTAACAATGAAGTATCAGTATGGTCAAGAGAGAAAGCGACAAAATTCTACAGAAATTATTTTCCTGCGCTCAAAAACATAAAAAAACATCCACTTCTATATAGAAGTGGATGTTTTTCGGGTGAACGGAATTACATCATTCCGCCCATACCACCCATGCCCATGCCGCCCATGTCAGGCATTGCTGGTGCATTTGGTTCTGGCTTGTCAGCAACTACAGCTTCAGTTGTTAAGAACATAGCTGCAACAGATGCTGCGTTTTGAAGTGCAGAACGAGTTACTTTAGCTGGATCTACGATACCAGACTCAAGCATGTTAACCCATTCGCCAGTAGCTGCGTTGAAACCAACGCCTACTTTTTCGCCTTTTAGACGCTCTACAACTACAGATCCTTCTAGACCAGCGTTGATTGCGATTTGACGAACTGGCTCTTCTAGTGCACGAAGTACGATATTGATACCTGTTGCTTCGTCGCCTTCAGCTACGATAGAAGCTACTTTTGTGTATACGTTCATAAGTGAAGTACCACCACCTGCAACAATACCTTCTTCTACTGCTGCACGAGTTGAGTTAAGTGCATCTTCAATGCGAAGTTTGCGCTCTTTTAACTCAGTTTCAGTTGCTGCCCCTACTTTAATTACTGCTACACCGCCCGCAAGTTTAGCAAGACGCTCTTGTAATTTTTCACGATCGAATTCAGAAGTAGTTTCTTCTAATTGCGCGCGGATTTGACCGATGCGAGCTTCGATTTGTTGTGAATTTCCAATACCTTCAACTACAGTTGTGTTTTCTTTCGTTACAACAATTTTACCAGCACGTCCTAAATATTCAACTGTAGCAGATTTTAAGTCACGTCCTAATTCTTCAGTGATTACTTCGCCACCAGTTAAGATTGCGATATCTTCTAGCATTGCTTTACGACGGTCACCAAATCCAGGAGCTTTAACAGCAACTACATTGAATGTACCACGAAGTTTGTTCACTACTAATGTAGCTAACGCTTCGCCTTCTACATCTTCAGCAATGATAAGAAGTGGTTTACCTTGTTGTACCACTTGCTCTAATACTGGTAAGATTTCTTGGATGTTAGAAATCTTTTTGTCAGTAATTAAAATGTATGGGTTATCAAGAACTGCTTCCATTTTGTCAGAATCAGTAATCATGTAAGGAGATGCATATCCACGATCAAATTGCATACCTTCTACTACGTCTAATTCTGTTGTGAATCCTTTAGATTCTTCTAAAGTAATAACGCCGTCGTTACCAACGCGCTCCATTGCTTCAGCGATTAATTGACCTACTTCTTCGTCAGCCGAAGAAATAGCAGCTACTTGTGCGATAGAAGATTTACCTTCGATTGGTTTAGAAATCGCTTTTAATTCTTCAATTGCAGCAGTAACAGCTTTTTCGATACCTTTACGAAGACCCATTGGGTTTGCACCAGCTGTTACGTTTTTAAGACCTTCACGAATCATAGCTTGCGCTAATACAGTTGCAGTTGTCGTTCCGTCACCAGCTACATCGTTTGTTTTGCTAGCAACTTCTGCTACTAATTTCGCACCCATGTTTTCGAATGCATCTTCTAATTCGATTTCTTTTGCGATTGTTACACCGTCATTTGTAATAAGTGGTGAACCGAATTTTTTCTCAAGTACAACGTTACGACCTTTTGGTCCAAGCGTTACTTTTACTGCGTTTGCAAGAGTGTCGACACCGCGAAGCATCGAACGACGTGCTTCTTCACTAAATTTAATATCTTTTGCCATAATAATTGACCCCCTTGGATTTTTAAAATGTATATAATTAACCGATAATTGCTAAAATGTCACTTTCACGTAAAATCAAGTAGTCTGTACCTTCGTATTTCACTTCAGTACCTGCATATTTTGAGAAGATGATAAGATCACCTGCTGCTACCTCTAAAGCAACACGCTCACCATTTTCAAGCACTCGGCCTGTACCTACTGCAATAACTTTACCCTCTTGTGGTTTTTCTTTTGCAGTTTCTGGTAATACAATACCACTTGCTGTTTTTTCTTCTGCTTGAACAAGTTCAATTACAACGCGATCACCTAATGGCTTTAGCATGAACAACAACCTCCTCATTTTGTTATGTAAATTTTATTTATTAGCACTCAAGTCACACGAGTGCTAACACACTTCTAATAATAAATAATCTCAATTTCTTTTGCAAGTAAAAAAATCATAATTTTTTCGCAAATTACTTTATGCACTTTCCTATATAGCATTACTTCTTCTACTGCCTTTACCATATGAATCGTTGTTCCCACTTCTTGTATGTTACAATATGAAAGACACCCTAAGTTGTTTTCGCTAAACGTACAACTTTTTCCTGTCTCCTATTTTATTTTCAAATACTTATTTACAAAAAAAATATAATTCAAATGAAAGTTTATATCGTAGGTAGCATATTTACATGTTATCCTACCTTATCTCATACACTAGAGTTAGAAAGGATGGTTAAACCATTTGAAGAAACAATATTGGTGGATTATCG
Organism: Bacillus sp. 05T21; assembly: GCF_056396785.1. Classification (NCBI taxonomy): domain Bacteria; kingdom Bacillati; phylum Bacillota; class Bacilli; order Caryophanales; family Bacillaceae; genus Bacillus; species Bacillus sp. 05T21. The sequence goes on from NZ_JBFTMD010000049.1 coordinate 8,638, forward strand.
TTACATACATTTTAATGCAGTTATCTGGAATTGTTGGCTTACCACTACTCCTAAAAACAGGACTCTATGATAATAGAGGATTTACCATGGAGGAAAAAGGTCAAATCATAACGGGACATTGGGCAATCATTAGCTTCTTTGTTGCATTATGCATCGTGCTTTGGTTACTTAGAATAGATATTCGTGACAGGCATTTAGATAAAATGCGTGTTACGATCCCAGCTACAGTTGGTTGGATTATAATCGGTATTCTCTTAGCTTTCTCTTCCCAAATAATTGCCGGTATGATCGAAATGCGTCTACTAGGAATTAAACAAGGTTCGGAAAATACAATGAAGCTGATGGAAATTGCAAGAACGACACCTTGGTTCCTCATTGTTGTATCTATAATCGGACCTATCTTAGAGGAAATCGTATTTAGAAAAATTTTATTTGGCACACTTTATAAGAGATTTAATTTCTTTGTTGCTGCTATCATTAGTTCACTAGTATTCGCGGCGATTCATTTTGATTTTACTCACTTATTGGTATACACTTCTATGGGGCTCGTATTCGCCTTTTTATACGTAAAAACGAAACGAATTATAGTTCCTATTGCAGCCCATGTGGCAATGAATACATTAGTCGCTATTGGACAAATTTTTATGAGTAATGAGCAAATTCAAGAAATGATTAAAGAAGCTGAAAAAATGCAAGGCTTTATCGGAGGATTTTTAGTATGAGAAACTCACCATTGTTCATGGCTGCATTGTACTTTCTTCTTGGATGTATCTTTACACGCTTCGCCATTACGAACGTAACAGATACAATCTGGAATATGTGGACAATACTATTTGCAGTTATGGCAACAATTGATTTTAATTTGGCACTTCGCCTTATCTTAGTTAAATTCACAAAGAAAAAACAATAATAAAACGCAGAGGTCATCTCCTCTGCGTTTTATTGTGGATAATTCTTCAAAAAGTAAACAAGCGTTTGTAACTCTACAGCTAAATCAATGTGATGAATTCTTATATTCTCTGACACATTTAAGCGTGCTGGTGTGAAATTTAAAATACCATGCACGTTCGTTTCTGCCAATCTATCTGCCACAGATTGCGCTACTGTAGCGGGTACTGTTAATATTGCCACTTGTATATCAGTTGATAAACGTTCTTCTAGTTCATCCAAATGATATACAGGAATGCCTCCGATTTCTGTTCCAACTTTCTCTTCACTAACATCAAACGCCATTTCAATTTTTGTATTATTGTTTTTCGTGAAATTATAATGTAAGAAAGCGGTCCCTAAATTACCTACTCCAATAAGTGCCACGCGTGTTATATCATCTTGGTCGAGTGTTTCACGGAAAAATGATAATAAATAATTTACGTTATATCCATATCCTTTTTTCCCTAACGCTCCAAAATATGAAAAATCTCTTCGAATAGTTGCGGAATCAACCTTTACCGCTTCACTCAATTCGGCTGATGAAACACGTTGCTTACCAGAAAGAGATAAGTTTTGGATAAATCGATAGTATAGAGGCAATCGTTTGGCAGTGGCCTGTGGAATTTTTTGCTGATCCATATAACCTCTCCTCTCTTCCTATCTTTATTCTTATACTCGAATCAAATACAGAAGTTTAGTACTCATGAATTTCCTTGTATAATAAAGAGAAGAAGTATTCTCTCTTTATTTTAAACTATACACTATTTTTAGTATGATTGAGAAATATAAACATGGCAAAGTTAAGAAATTATTTGAGGTGAAAACATTGATATTATTACAAGTGAATGGGCTTTCGAAATTATACGGTGCAGAAACGATTCTTGCAAACATAAAATTGGAAGTACAAACAAAAGATCGTATCGCATTAGTCGGACGAAATGGAGCCGGAAAATCTACATTATTAAAAATAATAGCTGGCGAGTTATCTCATGATGGTGGTGAAATTATAAAACCGAAAGATGTCTCAATGGGGTATTTAGCTCAAAATACCGGATTAGAAACGTCTTTAACAATTTGGGATGAAATGTTAACCGTCTTTACACACTTGCAGCAGATGGAGACAAAACTTCGAAGGCTAGAGCAAGAGATGGGAAAAGAAGAAAACTTTTCAAATGCGGCTATATATGAGAAATTATTAGCTGATTATGACCAATTACAATTAGATTATAAGGATCAAGGCGGCTATCAGTACGAAGCGGATATACGCTCAATTTTAAGCGGTCTTGGCTTCCCAGTTGAAACGCATCAGACGAAAATTTCCACATTAAGTGGTGGACAAAAGACTCGATTAGCTCTTGGGAAATTATTATTAACTAGACCAGACTTACTTATTTTAGACGAACCTACAAACCATTTGGACATTGAGACACTAACAAGGCTTGAACAATATTTACAAGGCTATCCTGGCGCGATTTTAATCGTTTCCCATGACCGTTATTTCTTAGATAAACTCGTTACACAAGTATACGAAATTTCTAATAAGGAAAGCCGACGATTTGTTGGTAACTACAGTAAATATTTAGATTCAAAATCAGCTCTATACGAGCAAGAGATGAAGCGTTATGAAAAACAACAAGATGAAATTTCTAAACTGGAAGACTTTGTACAAAAAAATATAGCTCGTGCATCTACGACAAAACGCGCTCAAAGTCGCCGTAAACAATTAGACAGAATGGAAGTATTAACTAGACCATTAGGCGATTCTAAATCAGCTTCCTTCCACTTCGATATTGAAAAACAAAGTGGAAATGATGTTTTACAAGTGAAAGATGCAACTATTGGCTATTATCAGGAACCGATTATTGAACATGTAAATATGCGCTTAACTCGCGGTGACAGTGTTGCCTTAGTTGGGCCGAACGGAATTGGAAAATCTACATTATTAAAATCCATTGTGAATAAGTTACAGCTATTACATGGAAACGTTGCTTTCGGATCAAATGTATCTGTTGGTTATTATGATCAAGAACAAGCCAACTTAACATCTTCGAAGCGAGTTTTAAATGAATTATGGGATGAATATCCCCTGCAACCTGAAAAAGAAATTCGCACTATACTAGGCAACTTTTTATTCACAGGGGATGATGTACTCAAACCCGTATCTTCTCTTAGTGGTGGACAAAAGGCTCGACTAGCTCTTGCAAAACTTATGATGCAAAAATCCAATTTATTAATTCTCGATGAGCCAACAAACCATCTTGATTTAAATAGTAAAGAGATTTTGGAGAATGCTTTAATTGATTACCCAGGTACTCTTCTATTCGTCTCTCATGACCGCTACTTTATTAATCGCGTAACGACAACCGTTGTTGAGTTATMAACAGAAGGTGCACAAGAATATTTAGGTGATTACGATTATTACGTTGAAAAGAAAAACGAAATGATTGAACGTGCGGAACTAGAGCAAGAAGATGAAGTACCTGTTCAAAAAGTGGTGGCACAAGAAAAATTAAATTATCTCGAAGAAAAAGAACGTAAACAGCTAGAGCGTCAACGTACTCGAAAGATTGAAGAACTGGAACAAAATATCGTAGGCTTAGAAGAAGAAATTGCTACGTTAGAAGATCAGCTTTGCTTACCAGAAATATATGCAGATTATGAAAAGGCTAGTGAAATTACAACTAAAAAGCAAACACTGCAAGAACAGCTTGAAGCTTGTATGGCAGAATGGGAAGAACTGCATATATAAGAGAATTTAAAAGAGGAGGCTGTCTCATAAGTCGGGCTTTTTGACGAGATGACCTCCTTTTTATCTTCTTTTTTGGAATCAATACCATAGTAAATAAAATTATATAACCAATTCGACAAGGATTGACAATAGTAGCACCTTATATAATAAGTGGAGGATGTTTCAAATTTTTTTTGGCATCTCCTTGTTTTTTATTTCCCAAAAAAGAATTTATTCAAAGGTCAGACTTCCTCTATGTTATCCACAAGGTTATGCACATATCCACCTTTATAATATAAACTTCCAAATAACTTTTCCACATTATCCACAACTGAATAAAAAGTTATACACATTTTATGTACACAAAAAAACCCATATTATCAACAGATAATACGGGTTTTATCCACAGGCTGTGGTTAATTTTGTGTATAACTATGCTTCAATATCTAATCCTGGATTTGCATTTAAAGCTAATGTAGCGCGTTTTCCTTGTTCGTATGCAATTGTACCTGCAGCCGCAATCATCGCTGCATTATCTGTGCATAAAGATAGAGGAGGAATAATTAGCTCTATATTTTCTTTTTGTGCAAATTCTGCTGCTAAACGTGCACGAAGCCCTTTATTAGCAGCTACTCCACCAGCAAGAAGCACTTGTTTTACATTATAAGCATCTGCTGCACGAGACGCTTTCGTTACAAGTACATCTATTACACTTTCTTGGAAACTTGCTGCTAAATCTTCTGGTGCAATTTCTATACCGCGCTGTTTTGCGTTATGCACAGTGTTGATAACTGCTGATTTCAATCCACTAAAGCTGAAATCATACGAATCAGGTTCTAGCCACGCACGAGGCAAATCAATTGTTGGTTTTCCTTCATGTGCAAGGCGATCAATATGAGGACCACCTGGATAAGGCATTGATAATGTACGAGCTACTTTATCGTAAGCTTCTCCTGCCGCATCATCTCGCGTTTCACCAATCACTTCAAATGAACCATGTTCTTTCATATAAACAAGCTCCGTATGTCCACCGGATACAACAAGCGATAGTAACGGGAATTGTACTTCTTTTACTAAACGATTCGCATAAATATGACCAGCAATATGATGAACACCAACTAGAGGGATATCATGAGCAAAAGCCACAGCTTTCGCTGCATTTACACCTATTAAAAGTGCTCCGACTAAACCTGGGCCTTCTGTTACAGCAATTGCATCAATATCCTCAAAAGTGATATTCRCTTCTTTTAAAGCTTCTTCTAACACAACTGTGATTTCTTCTACATGATGACGGGATGCAATCTCTGGTACTACTCCGCCAAAACGCTTATGACTTTCAATTTGCGATGCAACGACATTCGCAATGATTTCCGTTCCATTTTTAACAACTGCTACAGCTGTTTCATCACAGCTTGTTTCAATACCAAGTATAATTATACTTTTTTCCATTATATATTCACCCACATTACAAGACCATCTTCCTGATTGTCTGCATAGTATCGTTTACGAATCCCACCATTTTGAAATCCGTATTTTCTGTATAACTGCTTTGCTACTTCATTTGACATGCGTACTTCAAGTGTCATTGTTTTTACTCCTAACCCTTTCGCTTCGGAAATGACTTCTTTCAATAAGGCATCCCCTAGCTTTTGACCTCTGTATTCCGGCAGGATAGCTATATTTGTTACATGTGATTCATCAATAATTATCCACAATCCACAATATCCAATTACGAGACCATCTTTTTCTAGCACGACATAATGTGCATGTTCATTCACCTCTAATTCACGGTGAAAGGCATCTGCAGTCCAAGGGGTTGAAAAAGATGCTTCTTCAATAGCTACAATTTGAGCAATATCATCGAGTGCCATCTTTCTAAATATCATATCCATCTTCTGTAGGCCCCTATTGTTTTTGACTTTCTAACCATTTTGTTTCAGCTTCAGCTAAACGAAGATAGCTAGGAACAAACGTATGCACGTCTTGTTCTTCTTTTTGTAATCCTAAACATGCTAATTCACTTGGTCTTGGGTTATTCTTAGTGAACGGAGCAAATACAGCTTGATCACCTAAATATTCTACAATTGTTTCTTTATGCAATTTAACATCGTTACCAATAAATAAAACAGGCTGTTCTTTATCTTTTAACATTTGCAACCAGTCAACAATAAGAATAATTCGGTCTTCTTCTATTGAAGTTATACACTCTCCTTCATATGTATATAACCCCGTGTAAATTTGACCACGTCGGCCATCAAATAAAGGACAAATTAGTCCATTAAAATTAGTACCATTTGCAGCCACCACTTCCAAACTTGATACACCTACAATTGGTATTTGAAGTGACCAAGCTAATGTTTTTGCCGCTGTCACACCTATACGAACACCTGTATATGATCCCGGTCCAGCTGCTACAACAATTTTAGTCAATTCTTTCGGTTTTACACCGCATTCTTTTAACAGTTTCTCTACAGCTGGCATAAGACGTACAGAATGGTTTTTTGTTAAATTTGTAATGATTTCCCCAATCACGTTCCCTTCCTCAATAAGGGATACACCCATTACGTAATTTGAAGTATCAATTGCTAGTACTTTCATCTTGTAATAGCTCCTCACATAATCTAATATAGCGATCTCCAATTGGCTCGAGTACAATTTTTCTTGTATCATCTCCAGCATGGAATAAACTAATTTGCAACTTCTCATTCGGTAAATATGCTTCTATTAAATGAGCCCATTCTACTACTGTAATCCCTTCACCATAGAAATACTCATCAAATCCTAAATCTTCTTCACTTTCCGCTAACCGATACACATCCATATGATATAGCGGTAATCTTCCTTTATATTCTTTAATAATATTGAAGGTAGGACTATTTACGACTCTTTTCACTCCAAGACCTTTTGCTAGTCCTTTTGTAAAAGTCGTCTTGCCAGCTCCAAGATCACCTTCTAAAATAATTACATCTTTTTCCTTTACAAGTCTCCCTAATTTTTCTGATAATCGCTGGGTTTCTTCGGAAGATTTTGTTGTCATTTCATATTTACTCACAGACTTCACCTACTTTACTCACAATGTTCTCTGCTCTTTATTATACAGGTTTTAAATATATAAAAAAGTCCTTAGGAGTTTTCCTAAGGATAGTTTGACTGTCTTTATTAGTTTTTTGTTAAAACAAATAAAAAAATACGAAACAACTTGTTTCGTTCTTTTCTTTATATAAAATGGCGGTCCCGACCGGGGTCGAACCGGCGATCTCCTGCGTGACAGGCAGGCATGTTAACCACTACACCACGGGACCATTTGGTTGCGGGGACAGGATTTGAACCTGCGACCTTCGGGTTATGAGCCCGACGAGCTACCGTACTG
>NZ_JBFTMD010000050.1:0-14989 GCF_056396785.1 Bacillus sp. 05T21
GTGATGATGGCAGAGAGGTCACACCCGTTCCCATACCGAACACGGAAGTTAAGCTCTCTAGCGCCGATGGTAGTTGGGACCTTGTCCCTGTGAGAGTAGGACGTCGCCAAGCAAGATAAAAACACAAGTCTTTTGACTTGTGTTTTTTTATTTCCCATGAAATAGGCCCGGTTCTGTTAGTAAAAATGCTGAAATATAGTAAGGAATTTTTTGAGCAGAAATATTGAGAAATTGATAAATAAACGGATAATCTTCAGATCCATAGCTTCCAAGTAAGTCATACCACCAATCTGTTTCATACCTAGAAATCATACTTAAATTATAGAGCAATAAATAATGAACAAGGAGCTCAGGCAACACTGGCTTAGAGTTTCTAGGGTCAGTCGTAAGTGGTAAATAATAAGTGTCAGTAAGATGCTCATAGTATAAAGGTGTGCTATACATAGGATTCCATGATTGAATAGGTGCTGAAAAAAACACATTTAATTCATTGTTTTTCTCAGGTACGTGTTGTATTGATAAATGCTTACAAGCTGTTTCGATGTAACGAGAAAATCTCTCTTTGGTCATATGTAGTCGATCTAGTATGTTGACTGAAAACGAGAGTTCATTTTTATTTGTTGAATCAATTTTATATAATGTTGTTCCTTTTTGACTATAGCGAAATAAATGTTGTAATTCAGGGATTTTTCCCATTAGCTCTAACATATTAAACTTTTCTGTTTCTAAGTGTTTCATGTGAAACAGTTGTTCTGCCGCGTGAGTAAATAGTCCATTTTTCTGTATTTTCACTTCATCTTCTAAAAATTGATATCCTTGTTTTTTTCGTTTACGGGTTGTCACTCCATGTGCTAAAACAGTTGTTGATTCTGGATAGTTTGGATCAATAGTTAATAAACAGGCTTTAAAAAGTTGCCCCATCCCATAAAATAACAGCATTGGCTGAATGGAAAATGGCGCTGTTTTATATAATTCATAATAATTTTTACCGTGTTCTAAGTAATAAATAAATGGATAACAATTTTCAAAACTTTTTTTTTCGGCATCCTGAATCGAGGATTTTTCATAACAACGGGCAAGATAATGTTGTACGTTTTGAGATGAAAAGAAGAAACTTAACTGCTGCCAAGCACAAGGTGTATGATGCATATATTACGCTCCTTTTATTGTCTAAAAATTCTAACATATTAATACTTTCTTGACAGTATTTTAACCAATTGATAAGCTACTAATAATAATTTCTGGTATCATGGGGGGAACAATTATGTGGGAATCTAAATTTGTTAAAGAAGGTTTGACTTTTGATGATGTATTACTTGTACCAGCAAGATCAGATATATTACCAAGAGAAGTAAGTGTTAAAACAGTTTTATCTGAAAGCTTACAGTTAAACATCCCGTTAATTAGTGCAGGAATGGATACAGTAACAGAAGCCGATATGGCTATTGCTATGGCTCGTCAAGGCGGTTTAGGAATCATTCATAAGAATATGTCTATTGAGCACCAGGCAGAGCAAGTTGACAAAGTAAAACGCTCTGAAAGCGGCGTTATTTCAGATCCATTCTTTTTAACTCCAGAACATCAAGTATATGATGCGGAACATCTTATGGGAAAATACCGTATCTCAGGTGTACCAGTTGTAAATAATTTAGATGAGCGAAAATTAGTTGGTATTATTACAAACCGTGATATGCGTTTCATCCAAGACTACTCAATCAAAATTTCTGACGTAATGACAAAAGAACAGTTAATTACAGCCCCAGTTGGTACTACACTAGGAGAAGCTGAAAAGATCTTACAAAAGTATAAAATTGAAAAGCTCCCTCTTGTTGATAATAGCGGTGTATTACAAGGGCTTATTACAATAAAAGATATTGAAAAAGTAATTGAATTTCCAAACTCTGCAAAGGATAAGCAAGGACGCTTATTGGTTGGAGCAGCAGTTGGTGTAACGGCTGATGCAATGCTTCGTATCGATGCATTAGTAAAAGCGAGTGTAGATGCAATTGTACTTGATACAGCTCATGGACATTCTCAAGGTGTTATTGAAAAAGTAAAAGAAGTTCGCGCGAAATACCCAGCACTAAATATTATTGCTGGTAATGTTGCTACAGCTGAAGCAACAAAAGCATTAATTGAAGCTGGTGCAAATGTAGTTAAAGTTGGTATTGGACCAGGATCTATTTGTACAACGCGTGTTGTAGCTGGGGTTGGTGTACCACAATTAACAGCAGTTTATGATTGTGCAACTGAAGCCCGTAAATACGGCATCCCAGTTATTGCAGATGGCGGTGTTAAGTACTCTGGTGATATGGTTAAAGCTTTAGCAGCAGGAGCACACGTTGTTATGCTAGGTAGTATGTTCGCTGGTGTAGCTGAAAGCCCTGGAGAAACTGAAATTTACCAGGGGCGTCAATTTAAAGTATATCGTGGTATGGGTTCTGTTGGAGCAATGGAAAAAGGAAGTAAAGATCGCTACTTCCAAGAAGGAAACAAAAAACTTGTTCCAGAAGGTATTGAAGGACGAGTACCATATAAAGGACCTTTAGCAGATACAGTTCATCAATTAGTTGGTGGATTACGTGCAGGTATGGGATACTGCGGAGCACAGGATTTAGAATTCTTACGTGAGAATGCGCAGTTCATTCGTATGTCGGGTGCTGGTTTACGTGAAAGCCACCCTCATCACGTACAGATTACAAAAGAGGCTCCAAACTACTCATTATAATGTCTTATATGTAAATAGACGGAGATTTGATATCTCTGTCTATTTTTTTTTGATTATGTTAGAATAACGGTTATGTGAGTACATAGATATTGGGGGTAGCAAAAGTGAAAGGTATGTTTTGCAAAAGATTCATTGCGTTGGTAACAGTGCTTACACTAGCTTTTGGCATGTTTGCACCATATAGCAATGCATCAGCAGAAACAGGAGCTGCTTTAAACATTGAAGCAGGTGCAGCGATTTTAGTTGAAGCGAATTCTGGAAAAATTGTATATCAAAAGAATGCAGATGAATTATTATCAATTGCTAGTATGACAAAGATGATGAGTGAATATTTAGTTCATGAAGCAGTGGATAAAGGAAAACTTAAGTGGGATCAAAAAATTAAGGTTTCTGAATATGCATATAAGATTTCACAAGATGCTTCATTATCAAATGTTGCATTAGAAAATGGTGGCCTGTACACAGTAAAAGAGTTATACGAGGCAATGGCAATCTTTTCTGCAAATGGTGCAACAATTGCATTAGCAGAAGCAATTGCAGGTAAAGAAGTAGATTTCGTAAAAATGATGAATGATAAAGCGAAAGAACTAGGATTGAAAAATTATAAATTTGTTAATTCTACGGGTTTAACGAACAAAGATTTAAAAGGGATGCATCCTGAAGGTACAACACCGGATGAAGAAAATAAAATGTCTGCGAAGGATGTTGCAACTTTAGCGCAACATTTAATTAAAGATTATCCCAAAGTGTTAGATACAGCAAAAATCCCGAAAAAAGTTTTCCGTCCCGAAAAAGAGAAATTTGGGATGTCGAACTGGAACTGGATGTTAAAGGGTTTAGTTAAAGAATATGACGGAGTAGATGGTCTAAAAACAGGATCAACTCCAGAAGCAGGGGACTGCTTCACTGGTACGGTTGAACGAAACGGTATGCGTTTTATTTCTGTAGTTATTAAAACAAGTTCTCATACAGCGCGTTTCGATGAGACAAAGAAATTATATGATTATGGCTTTGCTAACTTTGAAATGAAGAAAATGTATGAAAAAGGTTCTTCGGTCAAAGGAAAAGAAACAGTAAGAGTTGAACATGCGAAAGATAAAGATGTAGCAGTTCAAACGAAGCAAGCTGTTTCACTTCCGGTGCCAAAGGGAAGTAAAGACGTTTATAAAACAGAATTTAAAGAAGGAAATAAGGGACAAGAAGCACCTCTGAAAAAGGGAGTTGCACTTGGACAAATGGTTGTAACGTCTAAAGATAGTAATGATCCTGGATTTTTATCAGGAAAATCATTACAAGTAGACCTTGTAACAAAATCTAAAGTAGAAGAGGCAAGCTGGTTTACACGTTCTATGCGCGGAATTGGTTCTTTCTTTAGTGGTATGTGGAATGGTGCTATTGATACAGTAAAAGGTTGGTTTTAAAAGCTCCTCATTGTAGGAGCTTTTTTTTATTCCTATTTTTCATACCGACTTTATGAAAAAGTAGTAGACAAGCATCAGATAGTTAGTGGTAGAATGTAAGAGTATTCTTAATTTTCTTCTTTAACGGGGAAAGCAATTCACCTAGGGGGGTTTTTGTACATGACAAATGTAACAGGGACAGAACGTGTAAAACGTGGAATGGCAGAAATGCAAAAAGGCGGCGTTATTATGGACGTAGTTAACGCTGAGCAAGCAAGGATTGCAGAAGAGGCAGGCGCAGTTGCTGTTATGGCATTAGAGCGTGTACCTGCAGATATTCGTGCAGCAGGTGGCGTTTCTCGTATGGCAGATCCAACAATTGTTGAAGAAGTTATGGGTGCTGTATCAATTCCGGTTATGGCAAAATGTCGTATCGGTCACCTTGTAGAAGCACGTGTATTAGAATCATTAGGGGTAGACTATATCGATGAGAGTGAAGTATTGACTCCCGCTGATGAAGTATACCATTTAAATAAACGTGATTACACAGTTCCGTTTGTATGTGGTTGCCGCGATATCGGAGAAGCTGCACGTCGTATTGCAGAAGGTGCATCTATGCTTCGTACAAAAGGTGAACCTGGAACAGGAAACATTGTAGAGGCAGTGCGTCATATGCGCCAAGTCAATGCAGAAATCCGTCAAGTTGCAAGTCTACGTGAAGATGAGTTAATGACATATGCAAAAAATACTGGTGCTCCTTATGAAGTACTACTTGAAATTAAACGCCTTGGTCGCCTGCCAGTTGTAAACTTTGCAGCAGGTGGTGTAGCAACACCAGCAGATGCAGCGTTAATGATGCAACTTGGTGCTGATGGTGTATTTGTTGGATCTGGTATCTTCAAATCAGAGAACCCAGAGAAATTTGCACGTGCAATCGTTGAAGCAACGACTCATTATGAAGATTACGAACTAATTGCAAGCCTTTCTAAAGGATTAGGTAATGCAATGAAAGGTATCGAAATTTCAACGTTATTACCAGAACAACGCATGCAAGAGCGTGGATGGTAATTAAAGGAGATCTTTAAAATGGTGAAAATCGGTGTACTAGGTCTTCAAGGTGCAGTTCGTGAGCATGTAAAATCAGTTGAGGCAAGTGGTGCAGAAGCTGTTGTTGTAAAGCGTATAGAGCAACTTAAAGAGATTGATGGTCTTATTTTACCAGGCGGTGAAAGTACAACAATGCGCCGTCTTATTGATAAGTATGCTTTCATGGAGCCTCTTCGTACATTTGCGAAGTCTGGTAAACCAATGTTTGGTACATGTGCAGGAATGATTCTTCTTGCGAAAACACTTATTGGCTATGAAGAAGTACATATTGGTGCTATGGATATTACGGTTGAGCGCAATGCGTTCGGACGCCAAAAAGATAGTTTTGAAGCTGCACTTTCAATGAAAGGTGTGGGAGAAGACTTTGTTGGTGTATTTATCCGTGCTCCGTATGTTGTAAATGTAGCTGATGATGTTGAAGTACTTTCTATGCATGGCGAGCGAATGGTAGCGGTAAGGCAAGGGCCGTTTTTAGCTGCTTCTTTCCATCCGGAATTAACGGATGATCATCGTGTAACAGCATACTTTGTAGAAATGGTAAAAGAAGCGAAAATGAAAAAAGTTGTATAAGTAACTTGCAACTTGTATAAGATTATAGTAAATTGATGATAACAATTTTATAAAATAAGCGTGTTGATAGGAAGTAGTAACAAATGTTGTTTCTTATAGAGAGTCGATGGTTGGTGGAAATCGATAGAAACAGTTTGTGAATCCATCCTGGAATGGAATGTGGAATATCTTTTGATTAGTAAACATTCCCGGTGAAGAGCCGTTATTTCTACTTGAGAGGAAAGCGGTAATGCTTTCAACTAGGGTGGCAACGCGGGTTAACTCCCGTCCCTTTGTATAGGGACGGGAGTTTTTTGTGTTTTATAAAATAAAAGGAGGAGTATATAATGCTTGATATTAAATTTTTACGTACGAATTTTGAAGAAGTAAAAGCAAAATTACAGCATAGAGGCGAAGATTTAACGGATTTTAGTCGCTTTGAAGAACTTGATACGAGAAGAAGAGAGCTACTTGTTCAAACAGAAGAACTAAAAAGTAAACGTAACGAAGTATCTCAACAAATTTCAGTATTAAAGCGTGAAAAGAAAGATGCGGAAGCTCTAATTCTAGAAATGCGTGAAGTTGGGGAAAAAGTAAAAGATCTTGATAATGAGCTTCGTACAGTTGAAGAAGATTTAGAAAGATTAATGCTATCTATCCCAAATATCCCTCATGAATCTGCTCCAATAGGTGAAACAGAGGATGATAACGTAGTAGCACGTACTTGGGGAGAAGTGAAAGAATTTACTTATGAGCCAAAACCGCATTGGGATCTTGCTACTGATTTAGGGATTCTAGATTTTGAACGTGCTGGGAAAGTAACAGGAAGCCGATTTGTATTTTACAAAGGTGCTGGTGCAAGATTAGAACGTGCTTTGATTAGCTTTATGCTTGACCTTCATACTGATGAGCATGGATATGAGGAAGTATTGCCTCCTTATATGGTAAACCGTGCAAGTATGACAGGAACAGGACAACTTCCGAAGTTTGAAGAAGATGCATTCCGTATTGAAAGTGAAGATTATTTCCTAATCCCGACAGCTGAAGTACCTGTAACGAATATGCATCGTGATGAGATTGTGAGTAAAGAGCAATTGCCGATACGATATGCTGCGTTTAGCTCATGCTTCCGTTCTGAAGCAGGTTCAGCTGGTCGTGATACACGTGGTTTAATTCGCCAACACCAATTTAATAAAGTTGAACTTGTTAAGTTCGTGAAACCAGAAGATTCTTACGAAGAGTTAGAAAAATTAACAAATGATGCAGAGCGCGTGTTACAATTATTAGAGTTGCCATATCGCGTTATGAGCATGTGTACAGGAGATTTAGGATTTACAGCAGCGAAGAAATACGATATTGAAGTATGGATTCCAAGCTATGGTACATATCGTGAAATTTCTTCTTGTAGTAATTTTGAGGCATTCCAAGCGAGACGCGCGAATATCCGTTTCCGTCGTGAGCCAAATGGCAAACCGGAACATGTTCATACACTAAATGGATCTGGTCTTGCAATTGGACGTACAGTGGCAGCTATTTTAGAGAACTACCAACAAGAAGATGGTACAATTATAATTCCAGAAGTTCTTCGCCCTTATATGGGAGGAAAAACAGTTATTAAATAAGTTAAAACATTCATCGGTATGAGTGATTGGTAATTATGGACGTTGTCAGCAGTGTCAAAAAGGAGAGGGGAAGTAAAATTTTCCTTTCCTCATAATTTATTATAGTAGGGTTGACTAACTGTTTTTCTTTTGATATTATATTTGATGTCAATATGGAGGTATACCCAAGTCTGGCTGAAGGGATCGGTCTTGAAAACCGACAGGCGGCGAGAGTCGCGCGGGGGTTCGAATCCCTTTACCTCCTCCAGATATAATTGACAACAGCGCATATAAGTGGAGATTGGAGAACTCGTTACCAACACGTAACGAGTTTTTATTTTAAAACCAATCATAAAGTATGATGTAAGGATATAGTGTCCTTATTACACACTCATATTCCGATGATTATCTTCATAGATATGAAAGGAGTTAACATGGATCTTATTATACAAACGTTTCCTTTAGATGGAAAAACTTTATATTATGTACAATGTCCTGTCTGTAAGAACAATAGAATTTTAAACAGTGGTGCAAATGTGTCGCGCATTATAAGTGATGATACATTCCGTAAACTTTGTGGTTGCACTTGTGATGTAAAACAGGTTGCAAAAAAAGTAGAGGTACCAAAAGAAGCTGAAAAACCAGCTGTGCAAAAAGAAGTAACTCCAAAACGTACAGGGAAATTACTAACAGCAGTAATTAATGGGAAAGAATTGACTGTTAAAGAGATTGCTGAAACATATGATATTAGTACGAGTACTGTTCGTCAGCGTATTAATGCTGGAAAGCCAGAGAGTGAAATTATTGCTCCGACAAAAAAGAAAAAGTAATTTCATAGGAAAACCCGTGCATATGCACGGGTTTTTTATTTTACAAGTTTACGTGTTTGTTTTAAAAAATGTCCAATTTTTTTAATGATTGGTTCGATTGAATCGCCATCTTTTAAAATATCGTATTCATTAATGTTTAATCGTAAAACAGGGCATGAATTAAAGTTATTAATCCAGTTATCGTAACGTCCATGCATCTCTTTCCAATATTCAATTGGTGTTTGCTGCTCCATGGGACGTCCTCGTTCTTGAATACGATCGACAATATCATCAAAAGAACCTTCTAGGTAAATTAATAAGTCTGGATGAGGGAA
Organism: Bacillus sp. 05T21; assembly: GCF_056396785.1. NCBI lineage: Bacteria > Bacillati > Bacillota > Bacilli > Caryophanales > Bacillaceae > Bacillus > Bacillus sp. 05T21. The sequence continues at coordinate 8,530 of NZ_JBFTMD010000050.1, forward strand.
GTAAGGAGTCATGACCATAGCATCAAATAAACCTTTGTATGTTTCATAATCAGTTTCAGTCATTGTACCCTTTTCGTAATGCATTTTTGCGAAAATACCAGTGTCCTCATAGATAGAACGGTCTTGAACAAAACCGCCACCATATTCGAAAATTCTTTTTTGTTCTTTAAATCGTTCTGCTAAAAAGTAAACTTGTAAGTGAAAGCTCCAGCGTGTGAAATCAGCATAGAACTTGTCCAAATATGGGTTGGAATCTACTTTTTCAAAAGATGTACGATAACCTAAAGCGTTAGCCAATGCAGTTGTCATAGTTGATTTACCGACACCTACTGTTCCAGCAATAGTGATAACTGCATCATTTGGTATATCATATTTTTGCCTTAAATTCATTGTTATTTCGACTCCTTCAAGAGAGTATTTTGAAGAGCTGATAAGATGACATTTAAATCATCAGGATTTCTTACAAAATCCATATCGTCTCCATTAAATTTTAATACCGGAATATCCGGATGGTCCTTTTTGAAAGCATCCATTGCTGTTTCGTAATCTTTTGTAAGCTGTAGCAAGTAATTTGGATCCATATTTTTTTCGAATTCTCTTCCGCGCATGGCAATTCGTTTTTGTAATGTTTCTAGGCTCGCTGTTAAATAAACGATGACATTTGGTACAGGCATATCTTGCGTAAGAATGCGATAAATTTGCATGTACTTATCATATTGAGAATCTTTTAATGTACGGGATGCAAAAATTAAATTTTTAAATATATGATAATCTGCTACTACAGGCTTTCTTTGATTCAAATACTTTATGTTAATATCCTCTAGTTGTTTGTATCTATTACAAAGAAAGAACATCTCTGTTTGAAAACTCCATTCGTCGATGTCTTCGTAGAATTTTCCTAAAAAAGGATTTTCATCAACAATCTCTTTTAGTAAGTGGAGTTGCATGTGAGTTGAAAGTTCCTTCGCAAGTGAAGTTTTTCCAACACCAATTGGTCCTTCAACCGTGATAAATGGTACTCCGGTCACGCTGTTTCCTCCTTTCAATCAGTGATTTACCGTGACTACTAAAAACACAAAACAGAATTATTGTAGCACAAGAGGGGAGCGAGCGGACTAATTTGATATAAAAAGTTAGAAAATAGATATGTATTAATTAAATTTTATTTGGGATGACGGTACAATATTTGCCTTTAATGTGGCTTCCATTATTTTTAAAGCATGTTCATTATCTTGCTCGTTATTAGAAGCGATGCAATCCCGTGGTACATAAAGTGTATAATTTCTCATATGGGCATCATTAGCTGTAAAAAGGATGCATATGTTCCCGGCAATTCCTGTTAAAATGAGATTTTCGATTTTTAAATAACCTAATAAAGAATTCAAAGGTGTTTCATAAAAAGCAGAGTAATGTGGTTTAATAAAAATATAATCGTCAGTATGCGGAGCAATGGCCTCGATAATATTTTTACTATACTCATTTGTACAATGAGTGATAAGTTGATCAATATCAGATCTCCAAAGTTGATAGTGATCATTGACATAAATTATTGGATAGCCCAATGATTTCATGGTGTCCTTTAATTGTAAAATGGGGTTCTTTATAATTTCACATTTCTGTGCCAGGATGGGTCCGTGGGAGAATTGAAAATCATTAATCATATCGATAATGAGTAAGGCAGTATTTTTCATATGTAATTCCCTCTCTTTCTTCTTTAGGTTGGATTGAATTTGTAAAAGTTATCCCACCTGCAAGAAATGAAAAAGTGTATTTTATTTTTGGTGAAAGGACTATATTATGGAGCGAGATATATATTTTATGCAGTTAGCAATAGAGGAAGCGAAGAAGGCGGAGGCGATACAAGAGGTACCAATTGGTGCTGTAATTGTGCTAGATGGTGAAGTGATTAGTGTCGCACATAACTTAAGAGAAACTGAACAGAGATCAATAGCTCACGCCGAGCTCTTAGCTATTGATGAAGCTTGCAAAAAATTAGGGACATGGCGTTTAGAAGATGCAACGTTATATGTAACATTAGAACCTTGCCCAATGTGTGCAGGGGGAATTGTTTTATCGCGTATAAAACGGGTTGTATATGGTGCGAACGATCCGAAAGGTGGATGTGCAGGTACGTTGATGAATCTTTTAACTGATGAGCGTTTTAATCATCAGTGTGAAGTAGTGGCTGGTGTACTTGAAGAGGAATGTGGTACGTTGTTAACGATTTTTTTTAGGGAGCTTCGTAAGAAAAGAAAAGAAGTGAAAAAACTAGAGAAAAGTAATGGTAACTAACGTATTTGCATTTTGTAAAAAAACAAGTTATACTGATAATGCCTTATCCAAGGCAACCGAATATTGGTTTTAACTTTGCCGTGCTAAGCGGGGAGGTAGCGGTGCCCTATACTCGCAATCCGCTCTAGCGAGGCTGAATCCCTTCTCGAGGTTATGCTGCTGTAAGGTCTGCCTTAAGTAAGTGGTGTTGACGTTTGGGTCCTGCGCAACGGGACCCCGTGAACCTTGTCAGGTCCGGAAGGAAGCAGCAATAAGCGGGTTTTCTCGTGTGCCGCAGGAGTGCCTGAACCGAGCTAACTGCTTGAGTAACGCTTATGGTACGTAATCGACAGAAGGTGCACGGCAGTTATATATGTATACAAAACTCACCTTTATATAAAGGTGAGTTTTTTGTATGGAAAATAACTTTTGGAATCTATAAACAGAATGGGTTATAATAAATAAGATAATAACCTTTGAGGGAGGCCGTATTTTCGTGTCATACCAAGCGTTATACCGAACATGGAGACCGCAAAAATTCGAAGATGTAGTCGGTCAAAAGCACGTGACAAAAACGTTGCAAAATGCCCTTCTTCAAGAGAAAGCTTCACATGCTTATTTGTTTTCGGGTCCGAGGGGAACAGGGAAAACGACAATTGCAAAAGTATTTGCAAAGGCAATTAACTGTGAACACGCCCCGGTAGCTGAACCTTGTAATGAATGTCCTTCTTGTTTAGGAATTACACAAGGGTCTATTTCAGATGTATTAGAAATTGATGCGGCTTCAAATAACGGTGTAGATGAAATTCGAGATATAAGAGATAAAGTAAAATATGCTCCAAGTGCTGTAGGATATAAAGTATACATTATTGATGAAGTTCACATGCTTTCTATGGGTGCCTTTAATGCGCTTTTGAAAACTTTAGAAGAGCCACCAGGACATGTTATTTTTATTCTGGCGACAACAGAACCGCATAAAATTCCAGCTACAATTATTTCGCGTTGTCAGCGTTTTGAGTTTCGAAAGATATCAGTAAATGATATCGTTGAGAGATTATCGACGGTCGTGACAAATGAAGGTACGCAAGTAGAAGATGAAGCGTTACAAATTGTAGCGCGTGCCGCCGAAGGTGGTATGCGTGATGCGCTCAGTCTTATTGATCAAGCTATTTCTTATAGTGATGAGACGGTGACGAGTGAAGATGTTTTAGCTGTAACAGGATCTGTATCTCAGCGATATTTGGGTGACCTGGTAGAATGTATACGTGAAAATGATGTATCAAGAGCGTTACGTATTATAGATGAGATGATGAGTAAAGGGAAAGATCCAGTTCGCTTTATGGAGGATTTCATTTACTACTATCGTGATATGCTTTTATATCAAACTTCACCACAATTAGAACATATGTTGGAACGGGTAATTGTAGATGATCAATTCCGTACGTTAAGTGAAGAAATGCAACCGGAAGTAATCTATGAAATTATTCATACCCTTAGTAAGGGACAACAGGAGATGAAGTGGACAAACCATCCAAGAATATTCTTGGAAGTTGTTATGGTGCAACTGTGTCAGCAGTTTATGATGCAAGCAAACGGCGCAGATCGTTTGCAAGCGATTATGAACAGGATGCAGCAGCTGGAGAAAGAGTTAGAGCAAGTTAAAAAGAATGGCGTGCCAGCTGGTGTGCAGCAGGAAGTAAGGGAGACGCGGGCAACACCAAAACCGGTACGAACAGGAAGTATGAAAATTCCTGTTGGACGTGTGAATGAAGTGTTAAAGCAAGCGAAGCGTCAAGATTTAGAACAGTTAAAAGCTGTATGGGGCGAATTATTAGGAAGGCTCAAGTCACATAACAAAGTAGCATTTGCTGTTTTATTAGAAAATAGTGAACCAGTTGCGGCTTCGGATGATACCTATGTGTTAGCATTTCAATATGAGATTCATTGCAAAATGGCTAGTGAAAATCGAGAAGCGATGGATACATTGGAACAAACTCTTTTTGAATTGTTAAGTAAAAGGTTAAATATGATTGCTATCCCAAAAAGTGAATGGGGTAAAATTCGTGAAGACTTTTTACAACGCGAAGGCGGGGATTCTGAAGAAAGCCCAGAACAAAAAGAAGATCCTCTTATAGAAGAGGCTGTAAAATTAGTAGGGCAAGAACTTATTGAAATAAAAGAGTAATAATAATGAGGAGGAATTAATTATGATGCGTGGCGGAATGGGAAATATGAATAATATGATGAAACAAATGCAAAAGATGCAAAAAGACATGGCGAAGGCGCAAGAAGAGCTTGGCGAAAAAACAGTTGAAGGTACAGCTGGCGGCGGAATGGTTACTGTTATTGCAAATGGTCATAAGCAAGTTCTTGAAGTGAAAATTAAAGAAGAAGTTGTAGATCCAGAAGATATCGAAATGTTACAAGACTTAGTATTAGCTGCAACGAATGATGCACTTAAAAAAGTTGATGAACTTTCAAACTCTACAATGGGCAAATTTACAAAAGGCATGAACTTACCAGGTGGAATGTTCTAGGAGGATATTGATATATGCATTATCCAGAACCGATATCAAAATTAATCGATAGTTTTATGAAGTTGCCAGGAATCGGACCGAAAACAGCGGTTCGATTGGCATTCTTCGTGTTAGATATGAAAGAGGATGATGTACTAGGTTTTGCGAAAGCACTTGTGAATGCAAAGCGAGATTTAGCGTATTGTTCTGTGTGCGGACATATCACTGACCGCGATCCTTGTTATATTTGTGACGATTCGCATAGGGATCAATCGGTTGTTTGTGTAGTACAAGAGCCGAAAGATGTAATTGCGATGGAAAAAATGAAAGAATACCAAGGTGTATATCATGTTTTGCGTGGTGCCATTTCTCCAATGGAGGGAATTGGACCAGAGGATATTAATATCCCGCAGCTATTAAAGAGACTGCAAGATGAAACAGTACAAGAAGTGATATTAGCAACAAACCCTAATATTGAAGGGGAAGCCACAGCGATGTACATATCCCGCCTCTTAAAGCCAACAGGAATTAAAGTAACTCGTATTGCACATGGTCTGCCAGTTGGTGGAGATTTAGAATATGCAGATGAAGTAACACTATCGAAAGCTTTAGAAGGTCGTAGAGAGATATAAGAGGAGAAGGGAAAATGTTCTTTCGAAAAAAGGGTAAGTTGCGTAAAGAGTATGACGATAAGTTAATTGTATTATTAGAAAAGGTAAAGAATGAATGGCTACGTCAGAAGAGACTGGTTGAACAAAGTGTTGAGCCGTCTCAAGATGTACTTTGTTCTTTAAAAATAGCAGAGGCGAAATATTTTTTCTTGTTAAAAGAAGCAAAACGTCGTCCTGTGAAAATGGAACAATGGTAAAAGGTCCTGCTTTTTAAAGCGGGACCTTTTGCTTTTTATAGATTTATTTGTGAGTAACAGGGCTACTTTATTTTTGGGATATAAAGAGGAGAAAGAAAAAGTGGGAATGGAATCAGTTGTATCTAATTGTTAGTGCTTAGAAGAAATATTATTGATTAAAGGTTATAAAGACGAAGTGGTAGGAGTTATGTTATAGATGTTCTTTTTTCTTGTCTTGTCCCATACAAATGGATATGTATAGGTCATTCATAAGGAGGAAAAAATGAATTCTACAATTATTATTGTTGGCATTCTTGCTTTGGTTTTTATTTTTCTTGTTTTTGGTGTTTCTGCTAAACCAATACGTTTTATAGGGAAAGCACTCTTTCATGTCACTTTGGGTATAGCGTTACTATTTATTGTGAATGTTGCAGGGACATATTTCGATTTTCATATTCCAATTAACATGGGCACAGCTACAGTATCAAGTTTATTAGGGGTGCCAGGTGTTGCTGCATTAGTGATTATTAAGCTATATATAATGCCAAGATAAATTTATTTTGGCATTTTTTAAAAAAGCGTTGACTTATCGATTAGTAATATGATAAATTAATAAGCGTCGTCAGGAACGAAAGAAAAAAGTTGTTGACAGATTCAAGTCAAAATGTTAAATTGTAAAAGTCGCTGAAACGCGATGTTGAACTTTGAAAACTAAACGAAACAAACAACGTGAAACGTCAATTTTTATTTTTAGATGCTAGACAAACTAACTTTATTGGAGAGTTTGATCCTGGCTCAGGATGAACGCTGGCGGCGTGCCTAATAC
>NZ_JBFTMD010000051.1:0-13528 GCF_056396785.1 Bacillus sp. 05T21
ATTTCATTTGTTAATGGAACATTTTGTTCATTAATAATTGTTCTCCACCATTCCCATGCAAGACCAGTACATTCTCTTGCTACGATTTTTATATTTTTTGAATTTGGTGGAAGAGGGATAACTGTAGAGTAATGAGCCGTTTTGTCTTTGCCACTACCATCCCATGTTTTATGTGTTAGTACTTCTTTACCATTTTGATCAAATGTGAATTCATCCCAAGATACATCAAATTGCGCAACGTAAGCACCGTAATGATCCAGTGTCATTTTAGCACTTGAATATTCTGTAGTTGTCGTCTCGATATAATCTGTATTGTTATGAACAGCCGCAGTTGCGTTATCTTTTAAGAAAGTACTTGTATATGAAATTGGGTATGCTGGATTTTTAGAACTTAATTCTGCATTATCTTTAATGATATTTCGGATTTCATTAAAATCTTTTGTAACAACCTTGTTATGCTCTTTTGCATCTCCGCCTAATACTACAGCGGTAAAGGTACTGTCTTCAAAAATATCTTTGTACTGTCCACTCGCTTCAACGCCTTGACCCTTAATTAAGGCTTTAAAAGCAGTTTGTACATCTTTGCTCTTAGAAGATGTTTCTAATTTCACATAAACTGTTCTACCATAAGCTACATTTGACACCATAACAGGCGGAGCCGCCTTACTTACCCCTTTACGAGTTAACTCATCAAAAGTAACACTATTATCAAAAAGATCTGATGGATTGTTAGGTAGTTCTGCACTTACGGTATAAAAGATTTGCTTATATGCCGCAACCATCACTTTTTTCTCTCCATCTGCAATCGCTTTAAAATCAATGTTCAGTGAATTGTCAAGATATTTAGCGTTAACATTAAGAGCACTTGCTATTTGAGATTTACTATACACCATAGATTCTGTATACTGCATTCTTGCAGGTAACGTATGTGTTTTTGAATAYTTTTCATTCCAAGTAGATACTAATTCATCTACTGCTCCAGACACATTACCATATGTAGGATTTTGAACAGTAATTGTATTTTCTTTTCTCATGCCAGGTAAGTCTATACTAATATTCAAAGGTTTTCTCTTAGCTACTAACAAACTAGGTTGATTATCTGCAAAAGCTTTATTTGCAAGTTGTACTGCTCCTGGATAAGTACGATTAGCCACAGAATCAATAATCGAAATATCGACTGGTGAAGTTGTAAGTGATTTTTTCTCACGTTCCACTACTACAAATTTACCATTTGAATTTGTACTTTCTTTCGGAACAAAACTCTCTACTTTATCCCCATTTACTGCTAAAACCTCTTGATTATTATACTTTAGATTTCCTATGCCAGTATCAATGCCACTAGCATTTTTTGTTGCATCAGCTGAATTACTTGTTTTTGTTTCAGCGAAGGAAATAGAAGAATAATTAATAGTGCATAAGCCAATTGATAAACATGCTAGTAATTTTATTGCCTTAGTATTTTTCTTGATTTTCAAAAAAACAACCCCTTCCTTTTTTTTCGTATGATTCATGTTATCTCTCCCTTTCTTTCATCATTTCTATAAAATCACCAAAAATAGAATTACACTGTACATGGCTTATACTTTTACTTTGGAATAAAATCACTTTTGTTATATTTATCTTAGTTTAATTATCTTTCAATACACTTACATAACTGTTACAAAAGTCTTTCATTAATTTTATTTATAAATGCAATAATTTTGTGATTATAGACTGTTTTTTTAATAAATTATCATATTATTAAAATAATAAGATAAAAATAATGTTACTTATAATTTTACTGAACTTATATTAGCGTAATTTTTTCCTTTCTTAGTGGTCATACCATTTATGGTTTTATTAAATCATTAAAATACCAATTCGTAAATAGCAGAATTTTGTCGATTATATCAAAAAAATTCAATGTTGAGTATTAACGAAAATTAAAATATTATATTAAAAAAATAACCGTTTAATTTCTTTTAAGTAATTACAATTGTTATAACTTGATATATCAGGTGAAAAAATAACTATTTTAATCTTAGAAAAGTGTTTAATGGAAATTAAATAATATTAATATAATTTAACCGCAATCCTCATATTAATTACCTTTATTTGGATATGTAAAATTACATCAAGATATAGGTTTAAATAAGACACGGTCTTATTAATAACTAGCTGTAGAGAAAGAAAAAGTTTCTGTTGCAAAGTTTGAAAAAAGCATAAACAGGTTGGTAAATGAGGAACAAGGTTTAGGAAGTAGCTAGTAATTGTTGAAGTTCATTGTATGTTGTAAAGGCGGATCCTCTTTGCAGATTTCGCCTTTATTTATATAGGGGTCACCTTACATGCCCATCAACTGAAGAAATTAGGTATTCCCAAAACAAAAAACAGGCTGATCGTTCCTTTATTTTGTTATATATTTATATATAGGTGAAATAATAAAAAAGACTTAATCCTTATGAGAAATTAAGTCTTTTTATCATTTGTGTGCTAATTTTTATAAATAATTGCTAAATAATGAACTTACATAAATGTTTTTAAAAGTTCTTGTACAAATGGAATGATTCCACCTACAAATTTTAAAACTGCCATTGCGATTTCCATATTATTTCCTCCTCTTTTTTCGTAGTAAGATGTGTTAAATCTTTATACTCGTATTATAGTGAGCACATATAATTAATATCAATATATTTTTTTATGTAATATTGCATGTCCGATTAAGGTCAACGAAATATCACAGTTTCTCTTATTCTCAAAAAGCTTGTGGCATATCCGCGACAGAATAGCTTATCTGTAACCTTACGTGAAATAGGAAGAATTGAAAGAACCTTATATACATTAGAGTCTTGAACTTAGAAGACGTGTACAGGTTGGTTTAAATAAAGGTGAAGCAAAACGTCGCTTTACATGTCTATGGTCTTGTTCTATGAGATTATTCAAATGCTTGATTGTGCAACGAGTTGTATGTTTATAAAAGCCTTGTTCTCTTAATTTGTTAAACGCACAAAGTAATGCTGGAGCTTTGTCTGTTGTTAGAACCGTTGGTTCCCCAAATTTTTTCACTAATCTTTTCATAAAGCCATATGCAGCCTGATGATCTCGCTTTTTACGCAGTTGAATATCTAATGTGTAACCCCCTTTATCAATCGCACGATATAGGTAACGCCATTCTCCTTTGACTTTTACATAAGTCTCATCCAATTTCCAAGACAATTGTACGTTTTTATTTTTCTTCTTCCAAGTTTGGTAGATCAAGTTTCCATATTCATGAAGCCAATGAAAACCAGTTCCAATATGATATTGTTTTCCATGGCATTGCAACAGATGAAGGCGCAAATCAAGGAATGATTGTAAGGAGAAAAGATTCATATTCCGGGGAAGCAAATAACGCAATTCAGTTTAAGGGCGATAGTGCAAAAGCTGAAGATCGAAAAATCGTTTCTTACCTTTGGGACTTTGGTGATGATAACACAAGCACAGAAGAAAATCCTACTCATGCATATGAAAAAGAAGGAACGTATACGGCAACCGTAACAATGAAAGATGATAAAGGAAAAGAAAGTAAAGAACAAATGACAGTTACTGTAGATCGAGAGAGAGAAACATATTATGGGGAAGAGAATAAAGCAATTCAGTTTAAGAGCGATAGTGCAAAAGCTGAAGATCGAAAAATCGTTTCTTACCTTTGGGACTTTGGTGATAGTAACACAAGTACAGAAGAAAGTCCTACTCATGTATATGAAAAAGAAGGAACATACACGGCAACCGTAACAATGAAAGATGATAAAGGAAAAGAAAGTAAAGAACAAATGTGATTCCGTTGAATACGCTTCTCAAAGGTTCATTTAAGGACGAAGATTATAAAGATACTTATACGTTTAATGTGTCATCGCCAAAAGAAATGAACATTTCTGTCATAAACGAATGTAAAATCAACATGACATGGGTGCTTTTTCATGAATCAGATATGAAAAAATACGTTGCAGCCGGAAACTCTAATGGAGATATCCTTAAAGGAAAGTTTACTGCAAAACCAGGGAAGTATTATTTATATGTGTATACACCTAGGGAAGATGGGACATATGCTGTTAAAGTAAAATAAAGATAGAAATAGAGTTACTTCTTCATAGAAAGAAGTAACTCTATTTTATATAAATGTAACTACTCAGTCACTGTATGAAAAAAAGGCAGAAAAGCATTTTTTTAAATGGTCGAGAGGGACTGGCTATGTATAGGAGCGGTCAGGGCCTTTTTCTGCCACGCGCAAAGTTTTAAAACAAAAAAAGGTAGCAGGCTGTAGGTCCATTTTTATCTTCATGGCAGCAATCTATGTGGGGTCACCGTACATACTCATCAACTTAAGGATTTTATAATGCCCCCAAAACAAATAAATTGCGCATTTTCACCTGAAGATGCCAATTTTTTTGTTTTGGGGGTATTTGTATTTCTTAGCTTGATAGCGATGTGGCGGTACCCCATCACTATCAAGCTAAGCTTATGCAAAGTCAATTTTAGGCGAGATTATTTCTTTTTTCTAAAGGCTACATGTAGGGAGTTTAAAGATTTGCATACGAAATAAACCCTAACGGGTTTCATTTTTTTGATTTAAGCTGCTTGATTTTCAGACATGGTACAATTGTAAACGACACCTAATATATCAAAGACTGTTTTCTTCTCATACCTATGAGATTTTCGCCCGTTTTGTTGTAAGAGGTTGAACAGGCGAATTAGAATCTTTGATAATTCTTGGGTGTCTTTCTGTATAGCTTGGAAAAGAAGAAGAAAGTAATCTTTTATCATATATATGGCCTTATATTCACTCAGTTCTCGTTTCTTTTTCATAAGAAGTAATTGCCGCATTTGAAACATGGTAGAAGAACAGAGTAGAATGGCAATCAGTTGCCCATACAAATGGCATTCCAATCGTTCTCTTTTTATCTTTTTACAATGATGAATATGAAAGAATGATTTCCACGTTTTAAATAAAATCTCGATTTGCCAACGTAAAGAATACCAATCATGTACTTGTCCCATCGGGACAATATCTGTAGGAGTATTTGTCATATATACATTGATGCCGCTAAGTCGTTTACTACGAGCAGAATACTTCATTCCTTTCTTTTTTTCTCTTACAGTTTGATCTTGTAATCGTTTTTGTTGCTGTTCTTTTGATAGTCGATGAACAATCACACGAGTTGGGACTTTATCAGTCATTCCTACATAAGCGTTGGACATTTCACCTGTTTGTCCTGGTTGAAGAGAGTTCATTAAAATATCCATATCTATCTGGATATACTCTGTACCTTTCTTGATTCTGCCATCTTGAAAATAATCAGGGTTAGGATTTTTTTGATAAATACGTGTATTCGATTTGATACGTGAGATATAATAAGCCTTTTTATCTTGTATATGTTGAAGATCTTTCAAATGAAAATAACCTAAATCTCGGATACATAAATCATTCGCTGTTACGGTTGGGGCACACAGGGAACCGTAGGTTCGATCATGTTGTTTACCTGAACCTGTATGAATATGAAGGAACTGTCCACTTAATAAATCATACTCAAGCTGAATCTTTACTCCCGCTGTATGGCTGCATCCTCCTGCACCTGGATAAACGAATGAAAAGGGATCTGGAAGTTGAAATGCAGTTGAATCTAAAATACGAATACGCTTGAAAATAGAAGTGTACGGAGAAGAGATCAGCTTAGCTGAAGATAACTTTTGGTTGAGAAGTTTGGCTAATACTTGTTGTAGAAACTGCACGGCTGCAGCGTTAAATCGTTGATTTAGTCCTTCAGGACTGATGAGTACTTCTGTTGATGCTTCTAAACAGCTAGATAACTGAGTTAAAGACGTCGTAGCGACATTTTGACTCAGCCATACACATAAAGCGACTAAATCTTTCGCCTGGTACTTACTGGTTCGTTGTACAAAACTAACATCTCTAGCAAGATCTCGTAAGAAATTTGGAGATAAAAAACTTTGAATTTCTTGAGCAAACAGCTGTAATTCATCAGATACAGAAGTAGACATATAACAACACCATCCTTTCCTATGATTCTACAGAAAGAATAGCCTATTTTTATATTTGTGGGATAGTTTTAGATACAAATATAATAGAAATGTAAAAAAGAAAGTATTAATGCAATGTATATATGTCTTAATGACAAATATACATTGCATTAATACTAAAAATAGTCTAATATTTAGAATATAAGATGTAAGGTATAAAGCTTATCTTTATAAACGAGGTGTATTTAATGTCAGTAAGCAAAATAAAAATTGCAAGAACAGAAAAGGGGCTAACTCAACAAGAATTAGCTGTGCTTGTAAATGTCACGCGACAAACCATTGGTCTTATTGAACTTAATAAATATAATCCGTCTTTAAAGCTTTGCATTGATATAGCTAAATCACTCGATAAAACTTTAGATGAATTATTTTGGGAGGAAAAATAGAATGGAAAAACTAAAAAATTGGTTTTCACTCAGTACACATTCAGATGAAAGAATTCAACAAATTGAAATGAAAATTTGGGCCCAATCTGGAATTGTGGTTTTATTGCTAGCCTTCATAGATTTAATGATAAGGGGCGTATACTTACAAAGACCGTTTCTAGAATGGGCTACAGCTTTTGGTATTATTATCTGTTATTTTGTATTCTTCTTTATTAGATCCATTTTAGCTGGTGTTTTTGAACCAGAAATCGATAACAAGGAAAAATTAAGACGAAAATTAAAAGATAGATTATCTTATACCCTTATTTTATCTTTTTCTGGTGTAGCATACACTACATATCATAATCAATTACCTCAAGATATTGTTGGCTGGATTTTAGTATGTATAAAGTTCATTCTACTTGTTATTATTTTGTTTGGTGTTCAGTATTTTATTACTATATTAGCATGGAATAGATCCAATAAAATTCAATAAGTATAGACAAAAAAGCTTATCTTTTAGAACCTTAATGATAAGCTTTTTTATTATTTTCTTCATCTCTTTTTCGTTTAGGGGGTATTTTGTTTTGTTAGCTTGATAGCGATGTGGCGGTACCCCATACCCATCAAGCTAAGATTTTAAAGTACCCCCTAAATGGAAATTTTGTGTTTTTATAGCATCGAAGTTTATTCTTCTTTCTTCTTTTTAAATGCCAAAACATAAAAAAATATTGGGATTAAAAAATCTGCCAATAACTCTCCTATTCCATAAGGATCGACCTTAATATCCCCTCCTGCTAGATGCATAATAGATGATATTGTAAACAAAATTGCTACAACTAATGCCCATTTACGTTGAATTAATTTATTATTCATTTTTCTTCACTTGCTTTCATAAAATATTTTTTTCATACAATACCCATTATGGTAGTAATACCTATATTAATTAGGGTTTATTTCGTATGCAAATTTTTAAATAATCTACACTGATCCCCTATAAATAAAAATTTTATTTCAAATAAAATCAATGTATGATTATAAGTAATTTAAATTATTAAAAGTAGTTAATATAAAAAACCCTGATTTTAAAAAGATCAGGGTTTTAAAATGATAGGTGATCCCTTATATAATAAAAAAAATTATGATAATTGCGCACTAACATTAATAATAATTACAACACCTAAAACTAGAATAATCCAAGTCCAATACTTATTTGGAATGAAAAATAATGAAGATTTATCTTTTATTTGAACTCTTTCTCCGGTTTTTTCATCGACGAATGTTCGTACACTATCAGATATAAACTTTTTAGTGAAAAAATAATTAATCATCGCTATAGAGATAGTCGAAAATATTCCTTGCAAAATAAATCCAAGTTTATCTTCCGTGTTCACTTGCAAAAAACTAAAAAGGATTGCATTTATCATAAACCCTAAAATAAATGCTAAGGCTACTAACATTCCTTTACCTCTCCAAATAATCATTACAATGGCTCCTTTCAATTTCTAAATAATGGGACATACATATTACATTATATTACATTATCTTGCTTTACGGAAAAGTTTTTTATCAAATATCACACTGGTATTACAGAAAAAGTTGAAGTTTATGACTTGAACAAAGGAAAGGAAATTGCTAAAGTGTTTGATTAAAAAAATGTTCTAGACTGGGTATCGTTGGTTTAATAGGATTCCTTTATTTTTATTTTCCTGTTGTTCAATTAGAAAAAAGTTTTAGACTGAACTCCGTTGATTTAATTAGATTTCTTTGTTCTTATTGGTTTAATTTAATAAAATAAAAATTTAGACTGAGAAATAATTTTCATTTCGTAAAAGAGTATTTATTAAAATAAAGTAGTAGACTAGATAATAAAAAATACTCATAGATGGAGAGTGACAACTTTGATTCAAAGAAGATTACTCGAAATAGAGCAAATGGTAATCGGAGAAGGTTTACAGGCGAAATATCATAATCATCTTATTACAGGAGTTTCTATTAATTCAAAAGCGATAAGATCTGGTAATTTATTTATCCCAATTGTTAGGTTAAAGAATGGTCATGATTATGTGGAAGAGGCTATAGAGCAAGGTGCTATTGCTTCTCTTTGGGAGAAATCTCAGCCAAATCCGCCTTGTTCTCTTTCTATGATTCTATGCATCTTTTTATACATTTCTATCTTGGCGCGGTTTTAGGGTTCTCGTTTGTTACTGGATTAGCCGAAAAACTGTATAAAATCTTGCATGCTCTTAACGTGGTGTTTTTCCAAAATGCTGGCGGTCCCCCAATTGAAATACTGCTCTTGATACATATTTCGCAAGAAATCTATCCGATACAAATAATACATTATCCATTTAGCGGATTAATTCAACATAAAGTTAAATGTAGACTATTGACGTGGTGTTTTATCTTTTATTAATTATTACGGTACGTGAAATTATTGTATACTGTAATGAAAAAGCCCACATAGATCTTACACCTATGAGAGCTACCTAAGGCTATTTAGACTTTCGACTTGATTCTATTGTAACAAGCTTTCACCAAATAGCAAAAACATAATGATCCAAAACCAAATAATTAAACTAAATGCACTCTTGAATCCTCCCCAGAGAGAAAATGTTTCCTCTTGCATTATAATCCTCCTTTCCTACTTGTCTTTTGGTTCTCCAAACCATTCATACATCGCCTGTCGGCTTATAATCCATTCCTTACGCTTCCCTTCAGGATGCAAAAAGTACTTCACTAAACCTTCTTGTAACATGCGTTCTAAATCATTTATTTGCTTCTCGTTCATTAGAGAGGGGCTATATTTATTCTTAATTGTCTCACGAGGAATCCCCCAATAAAAAGCTGCTTCAGATGGTGTCATGTATTTATCAATTTCTTTCATGGGAATTCTCCTTTGTTTGTGCTTTTCCTTTTATGTTACAATAAATAAAGAAGGAAATGGACTAGATTTCCTTCTACTTCAGTCACTCATTAACTAAGCCCTTTGTTTGCTCTTAAGCAAATGAAGGGTTTTTATTTTGCTTGTTTATATTTACTATCTATGACAGCGAAACGGATCAACTTCAGCTTAATATCCTTACTAAGAGAAAGCCATTCAGATGTACCAATTTTCATATCCTTTTCCTCCCCATTCCCTTTTTATACTTCAAGAAATTAACCCCTTAAAACATTTGTATTTTACACTAATTTAACAACTAGAGAATCCTCATCATATTCATGAATATGTAAATCATAGCGCATTTCTGTTGCATCCAGTACTTTACAAAACCTCTGATAGTAAGCCGGATTGGGGTACGGAAACGATTCTGGGTATGAGGGGCCACTCTGGGAAAGTATTCAAATTGATACAATAAAAAACGTAGAAAATAATTATTTCTACGTTTTTTATGTTTACCTAAGTTCTTTTTAGTTATTTTACAACAATATAGTACTCATCTGGCCTTCTTTTTTGTGCATCCTGAAAAGTTTCTAAAATTAAATCAGCATATGAACCTAGCATTTCCTTACTTTCTCGAAAAAATTCCCATTCTATTTTTACAGGAGTGTCAATCCATCCAGTAAGACAATCCCATAAAGCATCAGCATTCTCCCCATAATAATCAGGTAAGTCTAATTGATCTTTTAATATTTTATGCAGCATCTCTTTGCTAGTAAATTTACGTCCATCTAATTGTATCGTTTCCATAATGAATGTCCTCTCTATTTTATCTCGGTAAGGGTTTTATAATGATCTGAAGTTTTATACACTAATCCATCACTGGAATAGAGAATTCTATCATTACCTCGATATCCTGAAATATAATTAACATCCGCTTCATACCAAGTTCTACCAGGAGCGGCCGGTAACAAGCCTTCTTTATTTGCAAAAATATCGCCACCCATACTTTTACCAGGAGCTACTTTATGCAGATTTCCTTTCTTCTTCACCCAACCTAGTGATTCAGCTTGATCTTTCGTAATATAATTATCCGGTAATTTTTTATGTTCCTTTACATACTTAGCAACCTCATCAAAACCTGTAGGATATTTTGTGAAGTTAGTTGTTTTTGCAGCCTTCTCTAGATTTTTTGCTTTCTTTTCAATGTCTTCGACGGTACCAACTACCTTACCGATAGTTTTTACTGTTTTTACGGTTCCACCAGATAATACAGATACGACACCAATCGCAAATTCTGTACGCTAAGGCTACAACCACTGATGTTACAAGGATTGTATAATAAGAACCGAAAACGATCGTTTAAGGAACTCTATTTAATTCTAATATAACTGAAAGAAATACAGTCAAAAACCAGTTCCAAAACTCATTATCAAAAACAAAGTACCATAACAAACATTAAATGTCGTTTATGGTACTTTGTTAACGTATGGTAAAACCAAGTTTTTCAACTTGAAAATTCCTTAGCGTACGAAATTAGCGTTATGTTGGCGAGACCCCATGCCCATCAACTTAAGAATTTTTACTACCCCTAAGTACAAAAAAACGTTATTCTTTCTAAACAATCTAAGAAAAAAGCAACCTTTCTTTTTAAGAAAGGTTACTTTTTTCTTATTCCCTCTTTTCGGGAGATAGACATGTATGGTGACCCAATTAAAAGAAATTAATTAGTTGTTTTTTTAAGCCTCTCTGCACTAACTGATAACAAAAACTTTGGAAGTACAAGCTGTCTTTTTATCCTCTTAGGCTGTGTTATCAATCTATATAACCATTCTGTTCCTGTATTCCTCATAACTTTAGGTGCTCTTTTTACCATACCTGACCAGATATCAATCATACCCCCAATCCCGATAGACAAAGGTACGGTTAATTCTTGAAGATTTTCATAAATAAATATTTCTTGCTTTGGAGATCCTAATCCTACTAGTAATAAATTTGGTTGAAACTGTTGTATTTGAGCGCTGACCTCTTCCATCTGTTCTTGATTTACAAAGCCATGATGTCCTTGGAAAATAGCATGAGGAAAGGACGTTTTTAAATTTTTTATTGCTTTCTCATTATTTTCTGGCGCAGCCCCAAAAAGAAACACTCGATATCGATTTTGATTACACTGATTTATTAAATCATGAGTTAAATCTGCACCTGTAGCTCGTTCTTTCAACTGTCCATTTAAAATTTTAGAACCAAGTATAACACCTATTCCATCAGCTGTTATTAAATCTGCAGATAATAGAATATTTTTAAACTGCACTGATTCAAACGAGGTCTGCTGAGCAAACATCACGATTTCAGGATTAGCCGTAACAACAAATCTAGGTTTATCTGTTTTTTCAGATAGCCAATCTTTTAATAAATTTACTATCTGTTTATACTCCAAACTACAAAATGGTATCCCTTTTATATACTGTTGTTCCATTTCTCTCCTATAACCTCCGCTCATATATTGTTGTAATTTTGTAAATTAACCAAATGTTCATTCTCTTGTTATTTTATCATAAATAAATATGTATATCTTATTGAGGTATGACAACATGCACATCGAGTTAAGATAAATTTGTCTCCCTATAATCAAAAAAACGCTATTATTTTTGTAGAAATATGCAGAAAGGATGGCGTTTTTTATGAATCTTTCGATTCAAGATGAACTACAATTATTTGCTGAAGCATTACATCAACATCTTACTCCTTCATTTTTAGAAAAGCTTGCTAGAGAACTAGCTTTTGTACAACGAAAGCGTAAGTTTTCAGGTCACGATTTAGCTACTATTTGTGTCTGGGTAAGTCAACGAGTAGCGAGTGATTCTTTAGTGCGGCTATGTAGCCAACTTCATGCTGTTACAGGAACTCTTATGAGTCCAGAAGGACTCAATAAACGTTTCAATAAAAAAGCTGTTTGCTTGTTAAAACATATTTTCTCTGCATTATTAAAAAATAAAATTTATGAAACATCAGTGATTCCAAGCTCTTCAATCACCTATTTTCAACGGATTCGTATTTTAGATGCGACGATTTTTCAAGTGCCAAAACATTTAGCTAGTGTGTATCCTGGATCAGGTGGTTGTGCACAAACAGCGGGTATAAAGATTCAATTAGAATATGATTTACATAGCGGACAGTTTTTAAATTTTCAAGTTGAACCGGGGAAGAATAATGATAAGACCTTTGGAACAGAATGTTTAGCGACATTACGCCCTGGCGATCTATGTATTCGGGATTTAGGCTATTATTCACTGGACGATTTAGATCAAATGGACCAACGAGGCGTGTATTATATATCGCGGCTTAAACTAAATAATATGGTGTATACCACTCTACCCTAATCACCGAGTTTGATACCCTTGAGAAAGAGCTTGTATCTTAAGGGTAAAGGGTTTGTCTTTATTTATTATTATGGACAGTGATTTAGAGGAATAAACATACTCGGTGATTAGGGGATAGGTAACTATTTCAAAAATTTGAAAGCTCGGTAATTGGGTAAATAAAAAATGCCGTATCATTCTCCCTGTAAGGAGGCATGAGGGGGGCCTCTATTAGGAAAGGGATGGTGCGCTTATATATATTAAAAAGAAAAGACACCCTAAGGTGCCTTCCTCCGACTTGATAACCACTTTAATTTTAATAACATTGGATTCCCATCCGAATACTATTTTACCACGTTAAGTAATGTTGGTCATTGAGAAAGTCAAATACGTAGTGTTCATATATAGTGACCCCTAGGAGCATGCAAGATTTAATACAGTTTTTTGGATGATCCAACAACAAACAAGAACCCTAAAACCGCGCCAGGATAGGAATGTATAAAAAATGAATAGATTCATAGAAAAAGGAAAAGGCGGATTCCTTGTAAGATTAGGGATCCGTCTTTTTCTTGCTACCAATAATGTTACGTTATGTCAACCTCATATGTATAGAGTATGCAATCAAAAAGGTACAATACATCGCTTCTTCTAAATGTTACAATTAGGAAAAGGGGGAAAGAATATGTACGATTACAAATTCGTGAAAGTCGAAATTGGTGGATGGAAAGGGCAACCTAAAGAAGATTATAAACGTATTATTACCGAACATGCTGAAGATGGTTGGGAATTTGTTCAAGTCCTTACTCTAACAATGGCAGGATACACGAGTTCTTTGGAGATTATCTTCAAACGAACCAAATAACTCC
>NZ_JBFTMD010000052.1:0-12416 GCF_056396785.1 Bacillus sp. 05T21
GAGTTGAGTTCGTTCTATGTTAGGGTTAAAGTCGTTTAAAACAGCAATTTCTATATTGAGTGGTGTTGAAGCCATGCATATGATGAAAAAAGGACAACTTGTTTTACTGGACAAGTCTGTCCAAAATCAAAAACAATTTATTCATAAACTGTTTRGTTTAGCTTCATAGGCTAGAAATGTAGAGGAAATTTGCTACTCTAGGTTTCTAACTAATATTTTTGCACCAGAACCCTTATGACATTAATACAAACACAAACTACAATGCTGACGCTGAAGCAGTTGTTGGAAAATACGGTATGCTAGAGATTGCGAAGTTTCTTGGTAGTGAATTAGAGAAAATATAATAGATAGGGAGAAAGCTGCTGATGAAGCAGCTTTTTTTTGTAAGTTCAATTTGAGCGGAAATCGTTAATTTTGTATTTAAAACTACATATAGGAAGCACCATACATGCCCATCAACTTAAGATATGGATATGAAATAAAATCACGATGTTTATAAGAAAGATGCGATGCTATATTTTTTCAATTAAAGAATTCTAAATGTGTTTTGATCAAACCTTTTTATAAAAATTGAACATCCAGTCACAAAGAAAGGCTCTATTTTGATCAAATTTTTTTCAAAATGGAGTCTTTTTGTGTAACATAGAATGTGGATTTGTAAGAGGTTTTTAATCAAACTTTATAAACAGTATGTTTTTTATCTTAAATCAATTATATCCATAAATTTAAGAAAAATTCTGTTATAAGATTCATCAGTACAAGTTATTAAATTTTTTATCGGATTTATGTCAGTTACAGTCAAATATCTAGTAAGCAAATGATCATCTCTATAATAAGTAATCAATTTCTTCTCTTCAGAAAGAAATGAACATAATAACATGTTTTCAATACGTTCTTGTTCGTCTTGGGTTAATGTAGGGCGCTCCACTTTTGTCTGCTTTTTAACAATCTTACCAATACCGATGAATTTCTTCGGTATCGAAGCGAATGGAGTCCGCTTAACCATGCCTATTCTTTTTGGCATATTTGTATAGTTCATGCTGTATATCCCCCTAATTGCTATTAATAACTGTATCATTATATCAAACTTTGGTTATATTAGGATTAATTATGTGATTATAAAATAAATATTTAGAGGTTTTTGGCTCCTTATAAAATCAAACCAATTTAACTAAGCATGATTTATATATATAATAGGAGAAATTACTGTGGAGTCCCTTTGTAGGTAAGTGTGTTGTTGCTGGTTCTGTTGATGTAGGATTAGGATTTATTATAGATACAAAAGTAACTGTCAATGGATCATCACAATATAAAATAAACAACAGCAAAGAAAAAGCTAAAAGGCAGGAGTCCGGTATAATACCGGACCCGTGCCCAAGAAGCTGCCCAATGAAATAACGTGTCTAACTTTTAGAGTTAAAATTGTCTTTTTTTAAAAAATGAATTAATTGATATTCAACAATTGGCCATTTTCTGGAATAAAGCGATTGCTAAAATCACAGAATTTTTAAATAATTTCAATTAAGTTAAATGGCGGGATTTTAGAATATGACCGAAATATATTGTATATAAAAAAATTAACATTAGTTTCTTAATTCTTTTTATTGGGAGGAAGAGTCGGATGGAAATAAAATGGATAGGTGTTAGCGTCCTCACCGGATTCTTTCTACTGGAGCTTGGTGCAATGGCTGCGTTCAGTTACTGGGGTTATCATATCAAGACAGGGGCAGCGGTCAAAATTATACTCGCGGTTGCCACGCCACTAGTCATAGCCACTCTATGGGGTATGTTTCTCTCCCCGAAGGCGTCGCTCCCCATCTTCTCCTTCCCCATACGAACTACACTTAAGCTGGTTGTGTTCATTGTTGCTTCCGCAGCTTTGTACGCAAGTGGGCAAAACGCGTTCGCAGTTACTTTTCTGACGGTGTCCCTTTTTATCGTGGCAGCAGTCTTCATCTTGAAGCTTCATAAAGTAAATATGTGAAGTGGATTAGTCTAAAACCGAACTTCAATAATCGGGCGCTTTAATTGAGCAAGGATCACAAAAATCATCAAACTTTTTTATAAAAGGATGATTCAATTGAATATAGAAAATGCGTGTTT
This sequence comes from Bacillus sp. 05T21, assembly GCF_056396785.1. Taxonomy (NCBI): domain Bacteria; kingdom Bacillati; phylum Bacillota; class Bacilli; order Caryophanales; family Bacillaceae; genus Bacillus; species Bacillus sp. 05T21. Next base: position 2,104 of record NZ_JBFTMD010000052.1, read on the forward strand.
TGATCAATTTTTTTTCAAAGCACGCTTTTTCTATTTGCTCTTTTATCAAGGTTTATTAGGTTAATTTAATCAAGCTTTATTCAAAAGCTACAACAAAGCATATAAATTTCGTATCTATCCAACGAAGGAACAAAAAATATTAATTGTTAAAACCATTGGGTGCAATCGCTTTGTATTCAATTTCTTATTGAGCGAATGGGGCAGTTTATTTAAAGAAGTAAATCAAATCGCATAGGCTACAAAAAAGAAAGCAAACTAAAATCGTGGGTGCTGATGACGAAAAAACACAACTCCGCTATCTGTATATAATGTATTTATTATAGTTGGCATCCTTGAAGGAATAACTAAATCAAGCTACAAGGGTGGTGAAAAAATGGCTAAAAATAAGAATAATCAATTGAAGAACAATAAAAATGCTGTACCAAAAGCAGATGTAGAATTTGCGGGAGAAAATGGACTTGAAAAAATCGCATTAAGAGCCCAAAAAAAATCAAAATAAGTAAACAATAGGGGGCAGTAAATCTGTCCCTTTGTTCCTCAAAATTAACATAGTTCTTCAAAAAAATAAGCATCTTTTGTTAGCATAAAACCAATGTATTGCAAAACCTGGAAAGTCCCCTCAGAAGTTCTGAAAGTACTTTTCATTCACATAATTAGTGTTATCGTAAGTCAATGTTATTGTTAGTTTGGATTCGACTTTTGTATAGTTGACGAAATTTGATGAAAGAGATAATTCTCCAAGGTAAGATATATCCCAGTGCTACAGTCATAAATAGTGCTGCTACTGTTTCTGGACCTAGCCATTTTAAATAATCACGAAGTAAAAAACGGATAATAAGTACGATGAGAAAGGTAATAATAAAGCTCTTGTTTCTTACAGCATAAATATGCTGATCGAATCGGAGTTCATAGTGAGTGGTCCAAATAAGTGGAATTGACAAAAGAAATCCAAAGATAGCTGCACAAATCCATTCCCAGCCAGCGGCATGTGCTTTTGGATTTAAGATGATGTGAATGCAGGGGAGTAACAAAAATAGTATGGGTAAGAGAATGCGGGTTCCGTTTCCTTTAATAGGGCGATACATTGCCAAAGTTCTACGCCATATGACTAACGCAGCAATTATAATTACAATAGAGTAAAACGAAGAAGAATCCATGATTTCACCTCGATACATAGAATATTTCAATTATATGGAAAGTACAGATGGTTGGATAGTGGTATTCATCCTGATTGGGGAAATATAACATTAATTTGTGATATCATATATAGGTATTTGCCATTACATACTATTGCAAGAGGTAAGTAAAGAGGCTTATCCCTTATGTATCAAGGATTACGCCTTTTTTTATTTTGAAAGATTTATAGAAAAAAACATACTTGTTTTATTAAGTATGCAGTCTCAGAATTGTCCTTATTTCCCATATAAAAATAGCATATTTGCTAGTTAGTTTAATACTTTTTGTAATGGAACAGCTGCAATCTAAAATTATGATTTGAGTACATGCAATATATACAATACCCCTGGCATATAGCTAATAGCGTATAGCGCGCTTATAGCTAAACAACAAGTCCACTGCCAAAGTAGGGCTATGTTTAACTCATCTTATTACAAAACTACTTTAAGTTGCTTACTATGTTTATTAATACTTCCCCTAACACTATTTTAGGAGATGTAACGAAACTTATATTGAAAAAGCTATTTTCTATGAGATTTGTATATAAGCTGTTTTTCAGGTTCTTGTGCAAAGATAAAATGAAAACCAGTAAAACGCATATATTCCTAACAGAATTGCATTTATAACACCTAAATTAAATACCTTTATTATCTGTTTTCATGTGATCAAAAAAGAATAGATTGATTTATTGGACCAGTCTGTTCAAAATTAGAAAGAATTTATCCATCAATTGTTTGGACGAGTGGCGTAAGTACAACTCTGTTAGGGGTATATACTTTACTCTCTTTTATTTTTGCAACAGAACCAAAAAACCAAGGAAATGCTAATCCAAGATAGTAATGTATCACTACATACAATTGTTCACAATGCTGGACATGCTACATCAAATGGATTTGGAGAAGTGGACTATGATGAGTTCGATCGTCTATTTAATGCAAATGTTAAAGCGCCATATTTTATCACACAATCTCTAATCGGATTTATAGCATCCAATGGTAGGATAATAAATCTATCATCCGGTGTGACACGTATCGTATTTCCATATATGATGATATACAGTATGACAAAAGGCGCAATTAATACAATGACGTTTACACTAGCAAAGGAATTGGGTGAAAAAGGCATTACGATTAATTCCGTAATGCCTGGAATCATTGATACGGATTCAACTGCTAACTGGCTGCATACAGAAGAAGGTCAAGAAAGTGCAAAGAATATGAGTGCTTTAAAAAGAGAGGGTCAACCAGAAGAAATTGCAAATGTTGTTTCATTTCTAGCGAGTGAAAAAGCGAGTTTTATTACTGGGCATAATATGGATGTAACTGGTGGAAGTCATCTGTAATTAGGTACATCTAGCTTTTGAATAAAGATGTGTTAATATTAGATTTTATTAAAATAAAATCTAATATTAACACTACAAAAGTAAAAAAAGTAGAAAAAGACTAGTAAATTTACTAGTCTTTTTCTACTTTTTTTATCATTAGCACCTTATTCAATTATTTCTAGGTTCACCTGTAAAATAGCTTTGTAACGCATGTATCAATCTAAAGAATGAAGCGATAAGGCTTGTAACCGAAAGGACTGTGGAGATAGCCTATCGATAGAACTCTTTAGCTAGGAATCCCCCACTTCTAAACGAAGTGAAAGTGGGGTTAGTTCAAGACAATAACGATTCAATTAATTTCATAAGTCGTTGTTTTGTCTGGCTCAAATAGTTTCTGTTTTTAGAAGAAATTAATAATCCTATAGGCATTTGGGGATTAAATCCTTTAACCTTAAATGATATATTGCCTTTGTTTAAAATAGTTCCCTTAGGAATAATACCTATTGCATTTCCAAAAACCATTTGTGGAATAAGATGTAATGCATTACAATTGTAAACTCTTTTAAACGATAAATTATTTTCTGATAAAAAGGCATTCACAGATTGATAATAATAACAACTATTTTCTCCAATTAAAATAGGATAATTAATGATATCGAATACTTCAACTGACTCTTTGTGTAATATTGGATGATGAGGGTTATTGACAATAAATTCAATTTGTTCATTGTAAAGTGGAGTGAAGTTCATATTGGAACTATTCTTATTCTTTCCGCAAACAGCAAAATCAATTTTATTTTGTTCTAATAGTTGTGATAAAAGTGCTGTGTTCCCTACAACAAAATCACAATGTATATATGGTTTCTCATTGTCTAAATAGTTTAATATAGATGGCATTAACTTTTTTGCAACAGATTCTGTTAGTCCTATTCTTACTGTCCCTTTTTCCTCATTACTTATGCGCTGTGCTTGAGATATTGAATAATCCCAATGCATTAATAAGTTATCTACCTCTTTTGCAAATAAAATACCTTCCTCTGTTAATCGCGCATCCCATCCTCGTTCAAATAGAAGGAAGCCAAGTTCATTCTCCAGCTTTTTTATATGTGTTGTTACAGTTGATTGAGCATAGTTTAATTTTTTTGCTGCCAGTGAAAAAGTTCCTTCTTCGACAATCATCTTAAATGTATTTAACTCTTTTATTTCCATCTTCGCACTCCATCTTTATCGGTTTTATTGATAATTATACGATATATTTTCAATTACACAAATCGAGATAATAGAAGTAAAATAAGGTCATAAGAAAGGGAGTGAAAATATGCCGCTTGTTAATGTTTATTATCCAGATGGTCAATTGAATAAAGAAGAGCTAAAAACGATAAGTAATAGGATTCATCATTCATTGATTGAACACTTTAAAGTCCCAGAAAATGATTACTTTCAAATGTTTTTACCTTACCCACCTAATCAATTTTTTTACGATCCACATTATCTCTTAGAAGGAGAGAAAAAGAGAACAGAAAACATAATGCATGTTTCTATTACATGTGGGCCAGGAAGAACAATAAATCAGAAAAAGAGTTTGTATCAATCCATATCGAAAACTATTTCAAATCATTTAAACATCTCTACAACTGATATTTTTATTACATTAAACGAGACACCTGTTGAAAACTGGTCATTTGGTCAAGGAGTAGCACAAATGGTTAATATAAGGGAGTGAAAAATAATGAATGATTGTATCGAGTCCAATATACGAAAGAAAATGAGAGATATGGCTCCCGATTTTGTTGATTATAGTGAAAACATATTATTCGAAAAAGTATGGAGAGATCCTATTTTAACATCTAGAGAAAGAAGCTTATGTACACTATCTGCTCTAATTAGTATCGGTAATACTGAGCAACTACCATTTCATCTACAATTACTTTTAGTAAAAAGCCATCACGCAATGATGATTGCATGATGGCTTTTGTTGTTTTCTTATTTCTTTGTCGCATTGACCCATGCAACAATGTCCTGGATGACATACGCAGGAACATTGGAAGGGACTTCGTATTCACTAGGGTGGCTTAATTTCCCGTCGCCCTCCGTGAAAAAGTGATTCAATTTCGGATATTCTTTGAACTGAACATCACTGCGGCTTGAAAGCCCTTCTTGCCATCTCGTAAACTCATCCTTTACTGTTACTTGATAATCACGTGCGCCTTGCAGAATCAGTAATGGCTCTTTTCGTGATTTCGCTTCCTCAACTGGACGCCAACGAGTCACATCATACATGAAATGTGGAGAAAGATAATTATAACCAGCTGGTGGGTGATCTGGATCAAAAGTAGGATCCTCAATATAGGCGAATTGTTTTTTTAGTTCATCTATAAATTCCTTTGGTGCCCCGAGGTACTGATACTGATTAAGGAGTATGTCAGTAAAAGGACGTGCAGGTGGTGCCATTAAAATACTTCCTCTTACAAGTAATGAAGGTGCTTTACTTAATATACGCGGCATTGTGCCAGCTCCTTGGCTATGTCCGAGAATGAAAATGTTATCTGGGTCAATGCCTTCCTGCTGCGCTGCTGATTTTGCTGCATATATGGCATCATCTGTAGTGTCACGGTCTAATGTAGCAGGTTCTGCACTCATTTTAAAACCGTGTTCTAAAGAACGTTTCTCGTAACGTAACACTGCGATACCGCTTGATGAAAGACCAGCTGCAAGGTCTCTAAAGATTTTAGCTCCCATAAATGTACTGTCACGATCATGCGGCCCAGAACCGTGAACAAGAACAACAACAGGCACTTTTTCGCCAATTTTATGTTTTGGAACCGTTAATGTGGCTGGTAACGGGTATGTAGCATTTCCAATTACGATTTCGCGCTCTTGGTAGGAATCAGGTTGGTCATAGCTAGGATGTGGGATGGTATAAGATTTCTCTGGAGTCGTCCTTACACCAATTTCATCAACTTTGCCGCCAGGCGTGAATTTAAGGAGTAATGGAATAGTAGTTCCTTCGATAGCTCCTGGAACTTCAACCGTTTGATGGACCAAGTTTCGTTCTTTTATAAAAGGTGTTCCGATGCTTGTAATCCTGCTCCCGCCACTTTGTGTCCACCAGCTTTGTAATATGTTTGCCGTAAACTTGGATTGAAAAGCTGCAGACGTCAACTGGAGTGCCTCTGCATATTTACCTTGTTGGAGATATGCAAAAAATAAAGACGTACGCTGCGTTAATGAGACTTGTTTCTTTTCTGCAGTTTGTGCCCCTTGTGTATCCCCATGAATAGCTGTTGTAAGCGGAAAAGAAGAAACACCTAAAGAAAAGAGTAGGGTAAAAGAAAGTGCTGATTTTTGTAACTTCTTTTTTTTCATCCTGTTTAACCTCCAAAATGTAATGGTATGAAATGGGTATGGTAATTAGTGGAATGTTTCCCTATTGGGGTTTCGTTACATGTAAGGGGGAATCCTGCATACATATCATAAAAAGCCCGTTTGAAAGAGTGGAGGAGTTAAGCAATGGATTTATACTTAAATCTTTGCTAAATCATAGAAATCGATCGTTTTTCCAACAATGATTCCAATCCCGTTATGATGTAGGGGAAGAAAAACAAGAAGAGAGGGAGGCATACGATGAAGAAATTTTTATGGTTCATTTCTACATTGTGCATGTTTTATTGGTAACAGGGTGTAGTAGCAAAGATGACACTGGAATTTTCATTACCCCATACCGAAAAAAAAAGGGTATAGGTATACTTTCCTGTTTAAAATATTGTTCGTATAGGATGCGAATAAGCTTCCTATACGAACAACATTACATATTAATAATTTAGAGGGTTTTAAAAAGTAAGAGGTGGTTTTTAAATGTATAATGATTCAATATATTTTCCTTATATAAATTATGATCAATGCTTCGATCGTCAATTCCCTGGTCCTCAGATTCCAGGTATACCTGGAATGCCAGGTTTTCCGGGTGTACCAAGTTTTCCAGGACAGCAAAGTTCACAAGCTCCAACATCTCCTCCCCCATCATTTATTCCTCAACAATCAACTGCTTCACCATTTGCTGTTGATTCAGGAGCAATTTCATTATGTTTATTTCGAAATACTTATATATGGCTTAGTAATGGTGAATAATTTTGGTATTTCCCAATTTTTGTAGGACCAAGGTCTGTTGCTGGTTTTAGATGGAACGGTAGGTTTTGGGTTATTTTTGGAATTGATACGAGAAGGATTATTTCATTTACATGTTTTTAAAAATTATAGAGTAACGATAGAGGTTTAATTATATAAACAAAAGAGGTATTTGAATGAAAAAATTTCAATCATTTGATGGTACAATAACTATGATTAACGATTTTGTAACAGGGTCAAACGAAGATATAGGATGTAATAAATTAATGTCCGTAGATAATGGTTATGGAAATCTAATAAATTTTGTAGTGAAACCAAATACGTATTTTATCGACTATGCAACGGTAGTAGTAGGAGATAAAGTAACTGGGTTTTACGATGCCAACGCTCCTGCTCCTCTTATTTTCCCACCACAATTTCAAGCGATTGTTATGGCAAAATATACACCGCATCAAAATGTAAAAGTAGACTATTTTAATGAACAGTTGGAGAGTAGTGATGGAAAATTAAAATTAAATATTTCTCCTTCTACTCTAATTTTATTAACAAATGGTCAATTCTTTACAGGTAATCTTGTAAATCGAAATTTAATAGTTATTTATAGTTTTACAACAATGAGTATACCAGCTCAAACTACACCATATAAAATCATTGTTTTGTGTCAAAAGTGATTTCTATTCTAAAGGGTCTCTCGGTTTATCAAACTACAATCCATTGTAGAATCAAAAATTTTAGCCAGCTTATTGACCAGGTTCATAGGCATGTCAAGAGACGTTTTGCCAAATCTGCAGGATTTCAAAATCTTCGTCATGCTTCACGTACGATAAAAGGTATCGAGACTATTCATGCCCTATATAAACAACGGCGAAGTCTTCAAAGAGACTCCGCCTTTTCAACGTACAATAGTATTCCTTTCTAAATATGAAGATATAAGTATCATAAATACATCAATATCATGAAGATACAGGAACCTAATATGTAATATTGCATATTAATAAATTTATATGAGTATATATAACATGAAAATCACTATAACGAACATGCAGGTTTCCTTTTTTATTTGTTATTTTTATCAGTAAAGTAGACCACATATCAGCTTCAGATACTTGTTTTATGATACAAGTAATCAAACAAAAGGAGGGCCATACAACATAATTATACCATTATTAACAGGGCACTCTTTTAAGTACAGGAGATTATTAGCAGGTGGAGAAAATGTTGAAGATGTACAGACAGATAAACATATTCCATATGAAAAAAATGAATTGCAGCAAACTCTAGAAAAGTACGATTCGAAGGAGTTTGGGTTATAAAAAGAAAATAGATAAATTAACAAGAGAAAAGCACTTTGTGTATATCACAGGTGTTTTTTATTTTCATTTTGATATAGGGCTTGAATTAAATTCCCATGTTTTTTTGCAGCCATTCAATAATGAATATGTACATATTCATTATTGAAATTAGTAATAATAAAATGTATTATTGAAAAGCACTATTTATAATTCAAGTAATCAAGGCTATGTATCCATAATAATTTGAACGTTCAGAAATTATAATATTATCATAAAAATGAGGTGAGGTTAATAGAAACAGTACATATTAAATGGTATGGATTGTATAGTTTAAATGATTTTTATAATAGAGAAGAAGCTTTTAAGAAGGGAATATTTGCAATCTCTAGAGTATATGCTAAGAATGAAACATTGATCTATATAGGAAAAACCAAAAGAAGCTTTATACAAAAGATAAGGGAACTTAATAAAGATTGGATTTTTGATGAAAGCGAATTAAAGATTACATTAGGAATAATAGAGTCTCCTAGTGGTGAAAGTTACTCTGAAAAAAAGGTAAAAGAGATAAAATCCCTTTTGATTTTACGACATACCCCAGTAGAAAACAACACATCTTTATTGTACCATAGAGGGCAGTTTAATTTGAAAATTATAAATAAGGGAAGAAGGGGCTTAATTGTTAAAAAGATTTCTACAGGAGATCTAATGTGGACGTAATTGGAATCACCTTTGAATAAAATTGAAGGTTTCTTACGAACAGATGCTTATCAATTTTTAATGTATTAAAATATTTTTGAATAACATATGTCAGATGCTTGAAACAACACAAATTTTATTATGATATGAAATCTTGTATGGGAATTGTAATTCATTTCCATTGTTTAATGAAAATATTAAAAATTATAAGTATAATGCATAAAGATTAGAAGAGAAAATAAACTCGGAGGTTTAAAAAATGGGACAAGGAAGCAGGTTTCAAGAAAAACAACAAAGTCGTCGTAAAAAGGTGATTTTTAATATTGCATTTACTTTGGTATTAGTGACAGTTGGTATAGTGACATACCAGTTGTTTTCCCCTTCTGATACATCAAAGAAAGCAATTGCTCAAGAAAAGAAAGCAACAAAGATAGAAGAGAAGAAACATAAAGAAAAAGAAGCAGCGCAGTTAGAAGAGAAGAAACGTGAAGTGAAAGAAGCAGCGCAGTTAGAAGAGAAGGAACGTGAGGAGAGAGAAGCAGCACTGTTAGAAGAGAAGAAACGTGAAGAGAGAGAAGCAGCACTGTTAGAAGAGAAACAAAAAGCAGAAAAATCGGTAAAAACGAGCGGAAATGAAAATAAAGAGGGAGAAAAAACGGCATCTCAAGAAAAGGGTTCTCAAACTAATCCTTCTTGGAAGCCAATTGGTACAGAGCAAGGAGCAAAACCTGCAATGCAATTTAAAGAAGGAACAGTAGATTGGAATGAGATGAAAAAAGCAATTTCTTATGCTGTTGATGCTCCAGAGGGTCAATTGATTTTTGATTTTATTGGAAATAATGGTGAAAATAAAGCCTACGGTAATGTACGAGATAAGCAAAGTAATAAAAAATATAAGGTTGATATTGATTGGGTAGAGAATCAGGGCTGGAAACCAGTATCTGTTCAAGTAGTAAAATAAACTTGGTTCTATATGATGTTTGAATTATTTGACACCCCCACCCCTAAAGCGGCAAGCTGACTAACATCAGTGGTGTTCTTGCTACCAAAGGAGAAGTCCATTTCTGGTATCGCTGACGTGCAAGGTTGCGGTGTGTCATCACCACTCTCACGACAGACCGTATAGGTTCGGGAGCTACGGTACTATCACCATACCGTACAGGTTCGTGTTCAGATGTTTAGCGTCTGGTTCTTGACGACACATATCATTTTACCGGTAGCATGAATTCGGCGTCATCTCAAACAAATGAATAACTCATGGAGAGTGGACGAAACATACATAAAAATAAAAGGACAATGGATGTATTTATATCGTGCCGTTGATTCTGAAGGAAACACGATTGACTTTTATTTGAGTAAATCTAGAAATCATAAGGCTGCAAAGCGCTTTTTCAAGAAAGCTTTGCAGCCTTTTCATGTTTCAGAGCCTCGTGTTATAACAGTCGATAAGAATCCTGCTTATCCAATTGCTATCGAACAGTTGAAAAAAGAAAACATACTAAGATTAGTAGTGCAGGCCAAGGCATTGGTTCGCACTACTATTTTTTATATAGTATAAGTGAAGAAAGGGTCGTGTATGCTTTAGGATTCCGAATCCGTAAAAAAAACTGACCTTCTTCACTTACCTTATTTGAATCAGTTTTTAGTATGTTGGTCCTCGAGATCGTGTATAAGAAATGGGAATCGATAAGTGTAAGATG
>NZ_JBFTMD010000053.1:0-11889 GCF_056396785.1 Bacillus sp. 05T21
AGTTCATTATTCCGCAATTATTTATAAAAATTATCATACCTTAATACGAAAAAAAGAGGAGGAAATAATATGGCAATCGCAATGGCAGTTTTAAAATTTGTAGGTGGAGCACTTCCATTAGTTCAAGAACTTTTAAAAGCATTTATGTAAGTTCATTATTCCGCAATTATTTATAAAAATTATCATACAAATGATCTGTATATCAAAAATGAATTGATGTGCAGATCATTTGTGTGAGCAAAGTCCCTTTAACATTATGAAGGGGCTTTTTTAAATTTCTACATACTGAGGTTCCGTCACATCAACATCAAGTTAAAGCACTTTTAAAACATTAAAAAGTGCTTTTTATTTATTATAAATACGAATGTAAACTTTTAAATATTAGTTTACATTCATTTCCCCATGAATATTGACTTCACGCCAAATTTTCTGATATCCTCATAATACATATAAAAAGTATACATTCAAAACACTATAAATAAAGAGGTCAAAAACCATGAACAAAAAACCACATCTCATCGATGTCCAACCTATCCGTAGCAAAGAACAGATCGAAGATATGAAGTGGGCTCTTAAACGTCATTGCTCCGAACGAGACTATATTCTCTTTCTGATCGGCATTCATACCGGATTACGTATTAGTGATTTACTTCAACTTGAAATACAAACCATAGTAAAACTAAAACGAAAAAAAAGAAAAGAATTTAAAATCAAAGAAGGCAAAACAAAAAAAGAACGCATGATTAACCTTACTTCTATTTTTGATGAAGTCTATTCATATGCCAAAACACTAGAAAGTATCTGGTTATTCCCTTCACGAAAAGGAGATCAACCAATTAGTAAGATCCAGGCTTATCGACAATTACAAAAAGCCGGAGATTTTGCCGGTATAGAGTCCATTGGTACCCACACCATGCGCAAAACCTTCGGTTATTGGTTCTATAAGCAAACAAAAGATGTAGCCATGCTGCAAGAAATACTCAATCATAGTACACCCCAGATAACATTAAAATATATTGGTATCAACAAAGAAGAAAAAGACAATATTCTAGATATCTTTTGTATTTAATTTAACTATCATGATTAATCTTGATAAATATTTAATTGTATTGACTTAAAAAGGAAATAAGTGTATTTTTGTATTAAGCAAATTATTTTTACCTAAGGCAACTTTGAAGTTATAAACCCCTCATAAAAGTATTTAAAAGTAATTCAAGGTTTATGTCATGGTATTCCTCTGTAGCTCCCGATACTATCTCGGGGGCTACTCCCGTTTTTGAAATTAACATAACCCTATTTAATGATAATACAAACAAAAAGAACTAAATTTTTAAATAACACAGTTTCCCTTTAGGAGATGTTTTATATGAAAAATAAAAATCTAAAAAAAACAAATAGCCATCTTAAAACAAATGCACGAGTTTCCGCAGAAGAATTATCAAAAATACTAGCAGATGATCACTCACTAACAACAGAAAACTTACTAATTTTGGGTGTTGATATACATGTATTATCATCTAAATGTGTATTAACCATCTACAAAATATTTAATGAAACAAAAGGAATAAAAACTATACGTAGTTCTATTTGGGGAAAAAGAGATAATAATTGGAAGTTGTTTTTTCATCAAGAAACAAAAATGTATTAAGGGTAACTACTTAGGATTAGAAACTATACTCATTGTTTTATTTCACTAAGCACATTATATATTTCATACAGATCTACCACCCATATTTCAACGAAAATATACACAAATAAATTCCAACACCAATTTCTCACCTCTTTTAAGTTTACATAACACCACTTATCAGTAGTACTATCTAGGAACGTCTGAGATTAGTTTTATCAATCAGATATAGTATGTAAAATTTTAAAAAAGACACTCAAATGAGCGCCTGCTTTTTTCAATATCCGAATCCGCCACCGCCGCCGCCCCAACAACTACATCCGATAATGATTAACAGGATGAACAGAACGATTAATAAAGCAAATCCGCCGCCAAAGCCACCACAAGAACCGCCAAAACTCATATTTTTTCCTCCTTCAATTAGGAGATAGAACAATGGGTACGTTATTATTTTAATGGATTCATATTATTTTATGTTTTTATGAACAGAATGAGCAGGTCCCTTCAGATCTTCTGAAGGGACTTTTTATTCACATAATCATCATTATCAATAACAAAATAAGTCTCAATTTTTATCTATGACTCCTAAACAGAAGTAATCGTTACCGTACCCGATAAACGAAATTATAGGTGGTTACAACATGCTTACTCGTTTCATACAATATATATTGGTTAGATGACTACTCTTTTATAAAAGGAGGTAAAACAAACAATGCCTTATTCTAGTATGCCATCTCAAATGTATTCAGGACAAATGATGCCTTATTCCGGTATGCCATCTCAAATGTATTCAGGACAAATGATGCCTTATTCTGGTATGCCATCTCAAATGCATTCAGGACAAATGATGCCTTATTCTGGTATGCCATCTCAAATGCATTCAGGACAAATGATGCCTTATTCCGGTATGCCATCTCAAATGCATTCAGGACAAATGATGCCTTATTCTGGTATGCCATCTCAAATGCATTCAGGACAAATGATGCCTTATTCTGGTATGCCATCTCAAATGTATTCAGGACAAATGATGCCTTATTCTGGTATGCCATCTCAAATGTATTAGGGACAAATGATACCTTATTCTGGTATGCCATCTCAAATATATTAGGGACAAATGATACCCCACCCAGTTCTTGTTGTTGCAAGATAAACAGCACGTAATCAAATTGAAATAACTTAACAACCCACATTAGCAACAAAACATCAAGAAAAGGCATTCCAAATATGGAACGCCTTCTTTTATTTTATAAAATCATCAACCTAAACCCATTTTTCAAATATACTCTTCAACAATCTGAAATATTCCAATTAACATAACCCCACTTATCGGCATTCAATGTATCTAGAAAAACCCCTTCAGTTTACTTGGCTAAAGGGGTTTCGTATTTACATAATTTCCGATATAGGAAGTGAATAAATATGATTTATTTAACATTAACTCTCATTATCAGCAATTGGATAACTACTTAAAACTGAAAAAGAATTTGCCAATTTTTTTGCGAAATTTAATGGTGGTTCAACAGATTGGATATGAATATACATAATCAATGGTTTCATATATAACCAATGATTATGTAAAGCACTAACAATAATCCCCTGTTGAACAATTGATTGCATAAATAAAGGAATTTCTTCTTGTAAAATAGCAATTTCTCCAAAGTTTAACGCATTACCATTTTGATCTAACGATTCAAAAGATATACCGACTGGTATCACAGAGATGCTTGGTCGTCCTTGAACAAACACTTTGATATTACGACGCAAAGATACAGAACAAACACCCTGATTTATGTTGCTTTTCCCATTAAAAATTTTAGCAAATTGTTCACAAAGGATGTTAAGGTTGTTCATAAATCTGATGTTCCTTTCTCACTATAATAGAGTGCTGTACTACTTGAAGTATTGATTTATATATCATACAGACAGGGTATGTATGGTTACTTATATCAATATATGATATAAACACACTTGGCATGCAAATATATAGGATAAAGCGAGAAACGAAGGAATAAGGATGTATACCCAATTCATATGAGGTTAACATAACGTCCTATTATTAGTAATTGTATATTCGTTAAAAACTTTTTGGGATAGTTACGATCCTATTGGGAACATTAATTTTTATGGAGGTGATTGTAATGAATAATAACAAACAACCAAACAAAACTTCTGTAGGAACAAATGTTGCATCTGCATCTAACAAATTTGGAACAGAATTTGCTAGTGAAACAGATGTACAAGCAGTAAAACAACAAAATGCTCAAGCAGAAGCTAAAAAGAACCAACAATCTAGCCAACAATAAACTTAACAAATAAAGGATATTTTCCATAATCGTGGGAAATATCCTTTGAGCAAACTATCCAAGATGCGATAAGGCATCATTCATGAAACCCAATTACGTAATAGAAAAAAACTACTTCTTTTAACTGGGAAAAGGTAGTTTTTTTCTGTTTTTAAGCTGTATATGGTATACAATTTTAGTTAACATAACGTCTCATTATCGATAGCAAACAAAAAAGCCCATCTCTTTTTTCATAAGGGATGAGCTTTTTTATCTTTCTATTATTCTAAACAACTTATTAAAAAGAATAAAATACAACCAAGTATTAAACTCTGTATCTTACCATCTCTTCCACCAAGGTTTTTTAGCTTCTTGATAAATTTCTTCGATTTTTTTATCAAAAACTGTATCTCGTTTTGCAATATATTCAATCATTTTTTGCATATCTTCAATTTGTTGATCTTTTTCTTTTTCTCTTTTTTGAGATTCCAACAACTGTTTTTTTATTTCAATTTCAGTTTCTTCAGATGCTTGCAACTTAGAAATTATCATTTGATTTTGTTCTTCAATTTGTTCTATTTGCTTTTGAAACGAATTTGCTAATTTTTGAATCTCATATTGCATTTTGTGCGGAATTAAATTACTCTCTGATTCCTTATTTATCAAAGGTTGCACGCTCTGTATCGGTGATTCTTGCTTCTGTCTTCGTATCACTGCTACGGAAGCTGCCATATCAAGGTTTACTCCAGCTTCTTTTCTAGCTTGAATCAAATCTCTAAATGTTAACTCATCTATATCAGTAAAAATCCTTGTATTGTTTTCATTTTTCCGAAAAACATACCCTGCTTTTTCAAGGGATTGGGCATACTTCCTAACTGTACTTTCAGCAATTCCAAATGTTTTAGCAATATCATGACTTTTTAATTCCCTAGGGATTCCCTCTAACAATTCAACTTTTGTATCACCCGTATCGGCCATCGCTACCACCTCTTTCTATTTTTATAAGCGATATATCGGCGATATAATATAAATAAATAACACTTAAAATAAACATAACAAAAAATAAACAAGAATACACAAAAAATTTCAGACAAATTAAGCATATACTCGTCTTTTTTAAACATCAACATACACTATGATTTAAAACAATCATAATCAAATTTATACAAGATTTTATACAAAAAAAAGGGAAAAGAAAATAGCAAGGATCCCTCGAATCCTCGCTATATCAACCATGTATAAAATTATGTATAAGAGATAACTAGACATAGAAAGAAGAAACCTAGTAAAAACAAGGATTCTACGAAAAAATTTGCTACCGATAATAATGCGTTATGTTAACTGGTATTGTATATCGCATACAATAAAACACATTCTATGATTCATCGCTACATATTCCACCAGTCATACCTAAAGTTTTTAAATAAACCTGAACAATAGGTACCTTTTTGAATAACCTAATATACCAATTCCCCCCCTTTCATTAGGAAAACCAATCATCTTTTAGGATACGATTTGTCCACTCCGCAAGCTGAATACTACATACAATATATAATCTACAAAAATATTTATTAGGAGTTGAATATATGGGATCAACAAAGTTAACAGGACGAGTAATCTTCAAAGGGGACCCCGGCTATAAAGAAGCAATTAAGAATTGGAACCCTTATGTTAATGTCTTTCCTCTTGTCTTTGTTTTTGCGCAAAATGCATGCGATGTAAGTAATGCCATTAAATGGGCTCGTGAGAATTGTGTACCACTGCGTGTCAGAAGTGGCCGCCATGCTCTAGATAAGGAGTTCTCCGTTGTAAAGGGTGGACTTGTTATTGATACGAGCGATATGAATAAAGTTCACTTAGATAAGAAAAAGGGAATTGCTACCGTTCAACCGGGAATTCGCGTGGGCCCTCTTGTAAAAAAATTAGCCCAAGAAGGTTTCATGGCGGTATTTGGAGATAGTCCAACCGTTGGGATTGGTGGAATTACAACTGGCGGCGGATTTGGAGTACTCTCACGGTCAATTGGTTTAATATCCGATAACCTCCTCGAACTAGAGATGGTGGATGCAAAAGGAAAAATTCATCGCGCAAATTCATCTCACAATGAGGACTTATTTTGGGCCTCTAGAGGCGGCGGTGGCGGTACCTTTGGATATAATACCGAATACACGTTTAAAGTTCATCCCGCCCCCAAAACCGCGACGGTCTTTAATATTGTTTGGCCATGGGAGCAATTGGAAACGGTATTTAAAGCTTGGCAAAATTTGATGCCGTTTGTAGACGAACGATTAGGGTGCATACTTGAGATTCTCAGCAAAGTAAATGGACTGTGTCATGCAACTGGACTTTTCTTGGGTTCCACTTCTGAGTTGAAACAAATTTTAGCACCTTTACTATGTGCTGGTACACCAACAGAAATAGTTATAAAAACACTTTCATATCCAGAGTGTATCGATTTCCTCGATCCTCCGGAACCACCCTTTGCAGATCAAAATTTTAAATTCTCTTCATCTTGGAGTAACAACCTTTGGACAGAAAAACCAATTACGGTCATGAAACAATTTTTAGAAAAAGCACCAGGAACAGAATCCGAATTCTATTTTCAAAATTGGGGAGGTGCCATTAGAAACGTACCGAAAGACGAAACAGCCTTCTATTGGCGCACTCCACTGTTTTACACGGAATGGAATGCTACTTGGGTTGATCCATCAGAAGAAGCTAGTAGTCTTGCATCAGTCGAAAAAGTGCGTAAGCTGTTAAAACCATATACAGTTGGTTCCTATGTTAACGTTCCAGACGAAAGTATCAAACATTTTGGAGACGCCTATTGGAGATCAAACTTTAAAAGACTTCAAAAAGTAAAAACAAAATATGATCCCGAAAATGTATTTCATCATCCACAGAGTATCCCACCATTTTGTTAAATCGTTTCTTCGTTTTGTAAAACAAAATAAGACCCCTGCGTATTGACAAATAAAAAAGGATCTTCTGTATCAAAGATCCTTTTTTATTACCGATAACGAAAATTATGTAAATAAGCTGTCCACATGGACAGCTTATTGTTTTTTATGGTTTTATTCTAGTCTTTTGGTTTAAAATTTGCTTTTTGGCTAGAGTGCTGGCTCGTCGTGTGGGGGCGAAACCCCACGTATTACGTATCTATTTTTGAATAAGAACTATTTTAGGACGAATGATCTAGGCGGTTCGGCTCGTATACTTGCTAGTCCAAGTCGAGAACCATTGCTTTGCTTTTTGTCTGTCGGCTTGGCGAGAAAAGCACACGAGCCGAAAAAAGTTTTGCAAGGACAATATCAAAAAGAAAAGGCGATAGCCTTTAGGTGAGAATAAACGAACCAACTTTTTGATATTGAGGGTGGAGATTTTTGAGTGGTTTTCTCAAAAATACAACCCGTTCCTTGCGGAACTTTTAGCCCTATATATAAGAGTGAGAAGAGCAAAGTGAAGAAACTCAGTAATAGCAAGGTTTTGAGAGGGGGGGGGTGTTCGAAAATTCGAACACAGGTGTTCGAAAAAAGGTACACCTAAAAAATGGAAAAACAACAAAAAAAGAAGATGTCAATAGTGACATCTAAAATAAATAAATCGGTAAATTATGTTTTTTCTTATCTCCATCTACTTTAAAGTTTCTAAGAGACTTCTTAAAAATCTTCATAGTAGCCTTATCTACCCCATCTTTAGGAGAACAACATAGAATATTAGGATTCACAAACCATGTACGAGAACTACAAATACGTCCATCATCAGTTGTCATTCCTGATTCTGCAACTGCTAAAATTCCCTTTTCTAATAACCCATTCATTAAAACAGAAAGATTACTTCTACCTTTTCCTAACTTTTTTGCTAAATAACTCGGTGTAGCTGCATCTGCATCTATTTCATCTGAATCTTCATCTGAACATTCAACTAAAATATTAGTTTTAAATTCTATGTATGGTATTAAGTCAATTAAAAAAGCTTTTTCAGCATTTGTCAGATATCCAATTTTACATAAATAATTAATATTATCAGTAATTATCTGCACAAATCTCACCCGATCTGTAGGTTTTTTCTTTTTCCCTATAAAATACTCTTCCCCACCAGACATTTTACTTAATACTTGTAGCATAATGACTCTTTCTTCTTCAGAAAGTCCACCACTACCTTCAAGTTTTTCATAAATGCTATTAATCTTACTATCTCTTTCTTTTGCCTTTTTTTCAGCTTGTCCGAAATCAATAATTTTCTTTGTCATATCTAGGTTAATTCCTCCTTAATTGAGGGAATCAACAAAAACACCTATTTTTTGCTATTTGATTATAAATCAAATTATGATAATCTATAATCAGATAAGTGAAGTTTAGGTATTTTCGTAGAATACCCTATGAAAAGAGTCATGTTACCGCATGGCTCTTTTTTTCATTCTATCACGTTTTCAATAACCTTAAAGATAAAAAGAAAGTTTCCTTACTATTTTACCGCTCCATGTCCAATCCACGATGTCTATTCATTTCTTTTTTATGCTCGCGTTCAAATTGATTATCTATTCCCTTACTATCCAAGTCATTTTTAATAATCCCTCTAAACGCCTTAAATTGCTCTTTAAAAACTTTTTTCGTTTGTACATACAAAACTCTTATATTCGTCTGTAAACCCTTTATATGAGCTTTTAATGAGCTAATTTCTTTATTTAATACACCAACTTCTTTTTGCAACTTACTTTTTTCTTGTTTCAACGTTCGATTTTCTTTCATCCATCCCTCTACATGCGCTTTTAAACTCTCATTCTCTTTCACAAAATCTGTTTTTTTCAAACGCTCATAATCCTTTTTGATAGTAACCGCTGCATTCACTTGCTTTGTTAATTCTTGATATTGTTCTGGTGATAACACATAATTTCTTGTCTGTTTCTTCTTGATTTCAGCTTTTCCAAACATTTTATCCTGTACTTCTACTACTACTTCTTTACGTAAAAATGGAATTTTAACAGGCTCATTGGGTACTTGATCCGTAACACTATCTAATTCTTTTTGCATTTGTTCTACTCTTTTTTCTAACTCTATATGACACTGGCCAATTAGCTGTAGCTTTTCACTTTCACTCTCTACTTGTTGTTTCACTACCTCTAATTCTTTGTACGTATCAACGACATCGCTTTCCAAACTCTTTTTCACTACTTGTAATTCGTTTGTTTTCTCTTCAACATTTTTTAAGT
Source organism: Bacillus sp. 05T21 (assembly GCF_056396785.1). Classification (NCBI taxonomy): domain Bacteria; kingdom Bacillati; phylum Bacillota; class Bacilli; order Caryophanales; family Bacillaceae; genus Bacillus; species Bacillus sp. 05T21. The sequence continues at coordinate 9,122 of NZ_JBFTMD010000053.1, forward strand.
TATGGTCAATCGTTTGTAACTGCATCTCTTTTTCTTGTACTTGATTCTCAACAATTGATTTTGTTTCTGCATATTCCTTGTATTGACGGACTTTCATGTATTTATGTGAACCTACATTGGCACGTTCAAAATTTGGAATGTGTTCTTTCGCTAATTTCTCAATATAGGCCGTTTCTAATTCTCTCCAATGTGCAATTAACTTTCTTCCCGTTCCCTCTACACCTTGTTGCTGCAAAGCTTTATCCATTCCGACACGCCTCGTTAATCCTCGACTACTTTCGAAATTTGGTACATAGTTAATATGTAAATGCGGATTCGCTTCATCATCATGTAAAACCATGTTATAAACCGCTAGATTAAGATTTCGCTCTTGAAACGCCTCTGCATACTGTTTTAACGCTTCCTTTTTGGCTTCCCTATATTTCGAGTCGTCTTTACCTTCCCCAATCGCCACGACTAGTTCTCGTTGCTCATGTGTCTTATCGTCTGTATGTATTTTGTCATAGTAGTCATCAATCTTACGGTCATTCCGTTTTTGTTTCTCGTTATACTTGTCCACTGCTTCTTGAAAGACATCCTTGTATACACTTCGGATATCCTTTTGAACAAAGTAAATATTCTCATGTAACCTGGCTGGATCAATCCCAGGATTTCCATGAATATTTTCTCTGTTATTATGACTCAATGAACTTTGGTGGGATTGATTAAATGAGATAGAACCCAACATAAAGTGCCACCACTTTCCCTAGATTAGTTGATACCATCAGTCTAGCAAAGCGACGAAATGATGTCAATTAACGTAACCCTATACGTATTTTGACGCTTTGCATCAAAATAGATAGGGGTCTGCGACGCTTTTCGGCTCCGCCGAGCCATGCCTAGCATGACAAAAACACACCTTGGGCCTTGCCCAAACCCACTGGGGAATTTTTCCCCAGACCCCATCAATCGAACTCCCCAACCCCTCAATCCTTGAGGGGCTCCCTCGCCGGTTGGCAGGAACAAACAGTAGTTTGTTCAGTGCCAAGAGGGTTCGGGTGTAGTACAGTTGGTCAAGTCAAATACTCCCTTTGCTTCGCTAGGTCCGTTTTGATTGACCAACACTCTTTTTTCCTATAACAGGTTTTTAGCTAATACACCAAGTACTCCTGTTAACAATCCGCTTATGATCAATCGTAAAATCCATGTAGTATTTGCACTGATTTTATCTAATTGTTTATTAATAGTTAAAACATCCTTTTCAGCTACTAGTATTCTTGCTTCTAAATTTTTCACATCGTGTTGTATAGCTTTTAAATCTAGATTCATTTGATTAAAATCTTTTTCTAGTTCCTCCAATTTTGTCATATAACACATTTCTCCTTTAAAATTAATTTTAAATACATTATATGTATATGGTAATTAGAGAATGATGATATAAAAAATAGGACTCAAATCTATTATTAAGATTTAAGTCCTATTCAAAGATAAGAGGATTCTACCAAAACGTAATATAATTTATGCTTATCTTTTTTAATATGCATCTAGTAAAAACACATTTTTTCAGTCCCTCCTTGTTTTTAGGTGTGAGATCTATGGTTCAAGTGAAGCTATATTAAAGAAGCTAACCTTTTCTGATTGAAAGTAAACTTTTATCTATCTGGACTTACTCCTTAACGAAAAATTTTGTACATTTGATAATAAGTGTAATTTATTACCAAAACATACAAAGGGGTCTCATAATGGATATTTTTTTATTCAATTTATTATTTTTTTCGGTCTTAATTTTATTAAAAATAAATTTTATTTCAGCACTAAATACAGAAATAAAAAGAGAGTCAAAAAACTATTTAATAATAATTATTGATTTTCTTTTTATAATTATTTTTTTATGGCTTAGTATAAATGTTTTTTTAGAAATTACTTTAATATTACGCAGAAATTTCGATAATCTATCTTTATAAAATATTATATTAATTCATTGTTCTTCATTAATTTGTTTAACTATCATGTTATCAAACTGTTAAAACTTTTAGATATTCACATTGAAAAATGAATGTAAACTTTTGAATATTAGTTTACTTTCAGTGATAGAAGTAGAACCACATGCCCATCAACCCAATATTTTGGAGTACCTCCAAAAAAATTCACCTCAGATACAACAAAAGAGCCTTACCTCTGTAGGTAAGGCTTCACTAGTATAGTTGTATATATTTACATAACAAATAAGAAACATAAAACATATAATACAAAGTAGCAGAACCCTAACATTCCGCCTACAGCTAGTACCTGTTTACCCCAGCTCTTGAGTTTCAGATTACTGTCAATAATCGCTTGCACTCTTTCCATATCCGTTTCCTCCTATTAAGGAGAACCCTTAAAGACTCTCACCTCGATATGATACCATTAAGGAATGACTAATAGAGGTCTAATTTTTGTCTAAATATATAAATATGCAATATTGCATATAAGAATGTATTGATAAAAATGTAAGCGCTTACTATAATGAAAGCATAAAGATAAATCACATCTTAGCATCAACAACAGAGGAGGAAATAATATGACAATCGCAATGGCAGTTTTAAAATTTGTAGGTGGAGTGCTTCCATTAGTAGGAGAACTTTTAAAAGCATTTATGTAAGTTCATTATTCCGCAATTATTTATAAAAATTATCATACCTTAATACGAAAAAAAGAGGAGGAAATAATATGGCAATCGCAATGGCAGTTTTAAAATTTGTAGGTGGAGCACTTCCATTAGTTCAAGAACTTTTAAAAGCATTTATGTA
>NZ_JBFTMD010000054.1:0-10929 GCF_056396785.1 Bacillus sp. 05T21
TTAGAGGAAGAAAGTGAAAAAACTAGATCAGCAAAAGAAGAAAAAGCAATTGAATTAGAGAAAGAAAGTGAAAAAACTAGATCAGCAAAAGAAGAAAAAGTAATTGTATTAGAGAAAGAAAGTGAAGAAACTGAATCAAAAAAAGAAGAAAAAGCAATTGAATTAGAGGAAGAAAGTGAAAAAACTGTATCAGCAAAAGAAGAAAAAGCAATTGGATTAGAGAAAAAAAGTGAAAAAACTGTATCAGCAAAAGAATATGAAGAAAGAGAATTAGAGCAAGAAGAAAAAGCAATTGAATCAAACAAAGAAAGTGAAGAGACTGAACCAGCAAAAGAAAATAAAGTGATTGGATTAGAGAAAGTAGAAGTAGCAAATGAATCAGAGAAAAAAAGTGAAGAAACTGAATCAAAGAGAGAAAGTATAGGTTTAGGATCAAAAATAGAGACTTCAGTGCATTCAATGGTAGTGAAAACGCCATTTTCTATTATTTCAGAAGTGTCTAGCTTTAATGTATTTCCAAAAATAAATGTGAAAAATCAAGATGCATTTGTATTTCGAAATGAAAAATATGCGGAGGGGCGTGAATTAGATTCTAAGTTATTAACTACAGTGCAACAGTATCATTCGGAGGCTTATTGTAAATTAGTTTCTTTAAATCTTCATGAAAAGAGAATGCTTGTTGAATTATATAATCAAAAAGTTAAAGGGAATAATGAAGAGAATAAGGTAGAGACATCTTCATGGATTCCTATTCACAGCATAATATTAGAGAGTGGAAATGAAGGAGAAGTAAATAATTATATAACAGCCAGACTACCAGTAGAAATAGGAAAATATAAAGGTGAAATTAGTTTACGAGAAAAAGTGGTATTTACAGAAAAAGTCATAGGAATAAAAGAGGTGGAACAGGAGATTATTTTGACAAAAACCGAATTTTTAGTACCAAAAGTAAAAAAGAATGGACAAAATAAATTTACAGTTGAAAAAGGGAGCTTATTGGTAGAAGGATATATATATCAATGTATTGAATACATATCAGAACAAAGTACATTTCATGACAATGTGTATCAGTTAGTACAAAATATTGTATTGGAATTAATCATTCAAGTGATACAAGAACAGGAAGTACAAGTGCGAATTACATAAAAATGATTATATTCCCTTGATTAGCTCATTATTTTTATTCGTAGCGTATCAATGCGTAATCTTTTGTAAATCATTCAGTGCTATAGAATATCCTCCAAACGGTTTATCCTCAATGAATTCATTTTAATATTTATGAAGGATGATATTATTGCTAGCTAGGATAGTTACTTAATTGTATGAATTTCTTCAGGTTTATGTTTTAAAAAGGTGCTAACAAGTTTGTCAACGAACTTGCTAACACTTATTAAAAACAGGCATAAAATGTGGCGTAGATGTTGTTTGAATAAAGAAGCTAATTCACAGATAATTTCTTGTATAATCTGATGTGTAATACAAAGTGCATTGACTCCTTTTTTACAAAACTCACAACTTAAATAGTAAAACATGTTTATCGTAATTTTCCAAACACCAATTATATTTTTTTAGAATAATTGAGTGGACAACTTCTTTCGTAGTATCGACTTCAGTATAGCCATATTTTTTATAAAAGTTTTCTAGTTCCTCGAAAGGAAGACAATACACATTTAGTATTTGTAATTTTTTCGCAGTGTGTACTAAAAATGAAACGAGTTTCCCAGCTAATTGTAGACCTCTAAATTTAGGGAGAATAAAAATTCCACCCATTTCAATAGTACCTTCATCTATTTGGACTAAACGTCCAACACCTGCATACTCGTTGTTATATGTAATGATCGCAACTGTGTCTCGTGTTAAATCACTTGGTACAAATCCTATCGATTCATAATGATTATTAACCCATTCTAAATCATTAGATGTAGCTAGTTGAATACTCATATGTATCCTCCCTCAGAAAAAATGTAATATTCTCATTATACACAGTGTAATAACTTGTAAAAAGAGGTTAAAATGAAATCATTTTTATTTGCAGTTCAAGTTTTGAATAATAGTGCATACAATATAAAGTCTTTTCCTTTCTTCATTTAAGTTTTACGTATATAATTTAAAAGTACTATTTTTATTTTATATTTTTTATATTTATAACAGAATAGAGGTTTAAAAATGGGTGTTAAAATCATTACGGATAGTGCGGCGGATTTACCGGTAGAATTGCTGCAAGCATATGATATTGATTTAATTCCACTCCGTGTATATGATGAAGCAGAAACAGAGTATTTAGATGGGGTTACATTAAAATCGGTTACATTACTGCAAAAAATGAGAGAAGGCGCAGTTTATAAAACGTCATTGCCTTCACTTGAAACATTCCAAGAAAAATTTGTTTCCTATGCAAAAGAAGGTAACCCTTGTATATATTTAGCTTTTTCATCTGAATTGTCTGGTACATATCAATCGTCAGTTCTCATTAAAAAAGAAGTGAAAGAAACATACACTGATTTAGATTTAGAAATTATCGATACAAAATGTGCCTCACTCGGTCAGGGTATTGTCGTATTAGAGGCTGCAAAAATGGCAAAAGAAGGCGCATCGAAAGAAGAAATATTAAACCGTGTCGCTTTTCTAATGGAGCATATGGAGCATATCTTCACTGTAGCTGACTTACAGTACCTTGTTAGAGGTGGCCGTTTAAGTAAAGTAGCCGGTTTCATCGGTGGTTTGCTAAACATTAAGCCAATCTTAAATGTGGATGAAGGAAAACTTGTACCACTTGAAAAGGTACGAGGGAAAAAGAAAGTATTAAGCCGAATTGTTGATATTATGGAAGAGCGCGGGAAAGACCTTAAAGGTCAAACAATCGGTATGACACACGGTGATGATTTAGAAACTGCCGAAGCATTAAAAGCATTAATTACTGAAAGATTCGGCTGTGAAGTATTTATCGTAAATACAATTGGAGCAGCAATCGGAGCGCATACAGGACCAGGTGCGTTAACATTATTTTTCTTAAATGAAGTAGAGTAAAGGATTGATCTTTTGATCAATCCTTTTTAAATTCTAAAATAATTGTTTTATGCGAATGAAAAATATGTAATTACTTCTTAACTTTCTCTTTAAAAGGTAAGAATGTAGATAGGAAAGTAGTGATAGCTAGTGCAAAGCTGACTCTTTCAGTATGATCAATTACTAAGTCATTTTTCCACTGATAAAGGAAAGAAGCGATTATTAAAAGTAAAACAGCGCCTCCAACATATCTTACTATTTTTCGTGCGGATTCATCTTTAAGTCTTACAATCATGTTTATCTTCCTTTCGAGTTTACTAAATAATTCGACAAACTAATTACTAGGATGCGATATTGGTAATTCATCTATGAAATTGAGTGAATTTTTATCGGAGAAACATGATAGAGGTGTACATAGAACTTAAAGATTGGAAAAATGTTAATAAAGTTATGAATGAAGCATTTCATTTTTTATCGATTTATGATGTACCAATTGCACATGTCCAACTATATGGTTTGAAAGCTAAAATATTCAATATACGTGGAGATTATTATGAATATGAAAAAAATATGCAAAAAGCAATTGACGTGGGAGTAGAAAAAAAGCAACATCGATTAGTTGCTGAATTATCCTTTGAATTAGGTAACTTTTATAATGAGAATCGCTCATATAAATTACCTGCTAAGTATTTTAAAATATCCGCTGAAAATAAAGTGGATTAAAAAAGAAGTTTAGTCAAAGCTTCCTATAAATTGTAAAGGGTTATCCAAAAGAGTATGATGTTTTATACTTTTTGGATAACCTCTTTTTATTACTATTCTACAATTATCGGTCGATATGGTATCGGTGATGATAAAATCATAGAAGTTTTTACTGTACCAAATGGTATAACGATATCAATTAATTCCTCTAATTCTTTCATTGAGTGAACCGCTACTTTTAAGTAATAGCTACTTTCACCTGTTACTCGGTGACATTCAAGTATTCTATGTTCTTCGTATATTTTCTCCTCAAATTTTTTGCATGGAATCTTTAAATTTTCGATTCTTAAAAATGCTTGAATTGATTTTCCAACTGTATCTAGTGATATCCGTGCTGTATACTTTTCAATTATTCCTGCATCTTGTAACCTTTTTAGTCTTTCTGTAACGCTAGGGCGGCTAAGGTGTAGATGCTCAGTCATTTCTGTAATTGTCATCCTGGCATCTTCTTGTAATAATAGGGTTATTTTCTTATCAATCTCATCCATTACTCATGCTCCTTTGCAAAGTTGAAAGTAAATTTTTGAAATACATGCATAATATAAAATCTAATGCTAAATTACATACACAATTGAATGTTGAATAGACTGATAACTTTCTATAATTAAAATATAAATGGAGGTGCATGTAATGTCTAATCATTTCAATGAAACAATTTCTATTAAAAAGGGAACAGCTTTATATGTAGGGGCAGTTTTAGGATCAGGAATTCTTATTTTACCTGGTATGACTGCGAGTATAGCGGAAGGGAATGCGATTATTTCTTGGCTTATTATGATTTTACTTAGTATCCCACTTGCATTAACATTCGCTTTTTTATCTATTGAGCATCCAAGTGCAGGGGGAATTGCAACTTTTTCTGAGAAGGCTTTTGGTAAAAAAGTAGGTGCGATTGTAGGGTGGTGTTTTTTTATCGCAGGTAGTGTTGGGCAAATCATTGTATCACTGACAGGTGGAATGTATATAGTAAAAGTCTTTTCTTTACCATCGTATTTTTCTTATATTATCGGGTTAATCATAGTAAGTATTTCTATCGGCTTTAATTTATTTGGATTAAAAATGAGCGGTTCATTTCAAGTATGTATCGGTGTATTAACTTTTTTTATTTTAATCGTAACAATTATAAGCTCACTACCTTATATTGAAATGAAAAATATAAATGTACATATTTCTATGAAAGCAGTAAACCCGATTTTAGATGCGTCATTATTAATTTTTTGGTCGTTTTTCGGTTGGGAAGCAATTGCGAGTTTAGCTCCAGAATTTAAAGCACCTAGAAAAAGAAATATTATTTTGTCTACAGGATTTGCAATTATTATTATTGGAGTTTTATATATGGGGATTGCATTATCAGTAATTGGAACAAAATCATATCATATTAATGCTGATAATACTACAGCTCTAGTACTTGTAATAAAACAAACATTAGGTAATCAATTTGCATGGTTAATTGGATTTGTAGCTTTTATTATTTGCTTAGGGACGACAAATGCATTTATCGCAAGCATGGGCCGTTTAGGCTATTCGCTAGGGCAGGAAGAAGTTGCACCTCGTTATTTAGCAAGTATTAATGTAAAAAGAGCAGCGCCAACAAATGCAATAAAAGTTGTAGGTTTTATTGCAATAATAGGTTTGTTAATATGTTTCGTTTTTCATATTAGTATAGATAGAATCGTATTAATACCGAACTCGTTAGGGATTGTTACATATATAGTCGGTACTGCGGCCGGAGTTAAGTTAATAAATAATAGATTAGGTAAAATCTTTTCTATAATAGCTTTTACATGTTGTATAGCGGTTTATCCCTTTATTGGAGGAGTCATACTTATTCCAATAGTTGTAGCTTTAGCGTCTTTATGCTATTTATATTGCATAAAAGGTAGACTTGTAAATGGGAGGGAGCAGAATAAGGAATGTTAAAATACATTCGTTTAAGTTTCAATATTTAGATATATCTAAATATTGGGGATTCATATATAATTATGGAGGGATTAAATTTTTGTAACTATTTGTAAAAATAGGAGGCTATTAAAATGAATATACTTATTCAAGCTCCAACTAAATGGGATTTAGGCAGACTATATTCTAATAAACAAGATCTTATATTTTCTATAGAACGGTTAATTATAGAATATAAAGCAACAAAAGACTCTGTAATCCTTTCACAACTTATACAGGCTATCGAAAAAGCAGAGTATTACTTATATTGCCGTGCTGCTGAAGATGAGAAGCATCCTGAAAATACTTTACTAAGTGTAAAAGTAAATCAATTAAAGAAAGAAGTTCAACTATTAATAGAATCTAGTAAGGGACAAAGTGTTAATACAAATCATTCAAGTATTAAACTAATAGAAAATGAATTAAAAGCTTGGGAAGATATGTATACACAATTAAGAAATAAAATAGAAGTAATACACGATAAAGAGACTTTATCATTTGGACAAGCAAATTACGTTGCGATGAATAGTGATGATCATAATGAAAGATTAATAGTATTTGATTCTCTTACAAATGCTTTGAATAAGGAAAAAGATATCTTTGCTACTGTATTGAATCAAATAGGAAAATTACGTCATGCTAAAAGTGATGGAATGGAAGGAACAGAGATTTTAAAACAATCACTACAAGCAAATGGCATCTCTGAAACTGCATTATCCCAAATGTGGAATGTAACGGAACAAAATCTTACGAAGCTAGTAATTGCGTTAAACGGTTATAAAAAAGGAAAGAATTCAATTACATGGCACGAGCTAATGACATGGAAAGAAAGTAATGAGACTGTTATTCCTTTTTCAGTAGCAGTAAAAAACATATATGATGCACTAAAAAATATAGATGAAGAATTGGCACAGTTCGCACAGAATGCAATAGCGAATGGCTGGATCGACGCTGAACCGAGAGATAATAAACCGCCGGGTGGATTTTGTGCTCCTTTTTTCAGTGAAAAAGAATCTCGCATTTCAATTCGTTATGATGGAACAATTGATAGTGTAAGAGTACTTGCTCATGAACTGGGACACGCTTGGCATTTTTTTGTTATGAGTCTTGAACAATCTACAACATTTTTAGATGATTATCTGCCAATGAGTACAGCTGAATCAGCGTCTATTTTCTTTGAAACGGTAATCATGAATTATTTAATTCAAACAACAGATGGTGTAGAGATGAAAAAGTCATTGCTTAGCTGGAAAATCAGAAATAGTTTTAATTATGTTATGGCAATTCGGGCATCGTTTCAGTTTGAGAAAAAATTTTATGAAGAATGCAAGGAAGGACCTTTAAGTGCTGATGAAATTGAAAAATTATCTATATTGGCACAAAAAGAAGCATACGGAAATGAATTAAGCGAATATCAGCAGTTTGTTTGGATGAAATACATTCAATTTTATATAGCAGACGTTCCTTTTTACAATTATCCATACACATTTGGGTATTTAGCGAGTTTTAGTTTAATCGAAATAGCAAAGGAAAATAAAAATAAAAATGCATTTCATTTGAGGTATAAAGAGTTTTTAAGAGAAACAGGAAAGGCTCCAGTTGAAGAATTGATGAAAAAACATTTTGATATTGATTTGACAGAGTATGAATTTTGGAATAAAGCTTTTATACAAATTTCTAAAGACATTGATGAATATATGCAACTTACGTAAGGGGAGAGTATAGTGGATCATCAGCTTATAAAAGGAATACCTTTTTCAACTTTAGAATATGCAAAAGCTATAAGTTTATTAAAAGGTTGGCTACATGAAAAACAAGAGAAACCAAGATTTGTAGTAACTGCAAATCCTGAAATTGTTATGTCAGCTAAGGAAAACAAGGCTACATCAAAGCAGTTTGAAAAAATGTTACTATCTGCGGATTTAATAACAGCCGATGGGATTGGTGTCATAATTGGATCGAGAATATTAAAAGGAACGTTGAAAGAGCGTGTTACTGGGGCAGATTTAACTCGCGATTTAATAAAATGTTGTAATGAAAATGGATATCGTGTCTTTCTTTTTGGAGCTGCACCAGAAAGTAATGAAAAAGCATTAGAAAAATTAAAAGAGCAAAATCCATATGCACATTTTAAAGGACAGCATGGATTTGTAAACGGTGAAGAAATAGAAGAAGTAAAAGCTCAAATCAAGCAATTCAATCCGCATTTATTGTTGGTAGGGTTAGGTTCACCTAAACAAGAAGAATTCATCTATGATAACTTACAAACATTAAACGTGCCACTATCTATTGGTATAGGCGGCATGATTGATATAATATCAGGTACTGTAAAAAGAGCACCGAAAATAATGAGAGATACTGGAACAGAATGGTTGTATAGATTAATGTCGCAGCCAAAAAGAATAAAGAGACAACTTGTATTGCCGAAGTTTTTACTTTCGGTTATGGCGGAGAGGATTAAAGGGATTACAAATTAACAAAGGGGACTACATACATGAACAGAATCGGTATTATCGGAGCAATGCAAACGGAAATAGAATTACTATTAGAAAAACTACTTATTAAAGAGGAACATAATATTGCGGGAATACCTTTTTATAAAGGAAACTTCATGGATACAGAAATTATTATTACGCGATGTGGTGTAGGGAAGGTAAATGCCGCCGCATGTACACAAATTTTAATTAATAAATTTGATGTGGATTCTATCATTAATACAGGTGTTGCGGGTGGATTACATCCGGATGTGAAAATTGGCGATCTAGTTATTTCTACAAATGTTACGCATCATGATGTTAATAAAAATCAAATGAAGAATCTATTTCCGTTTCAAGAAGCGTTTCATGCAAGCGAGGAATTAAGAGATTTAGCCCGAAAAGCTGTTAATAGTAGTAGTTTAAATATTACTGTTCATGAAGGAAGAATCGTCAGCGGAGAATGCTTCGTCGAGGATTCAAAATTAAAGGAGCAATTAGTCACTGAATATGCACCTCATTGTACAGAAATGGAAGGAGCAGCAATTGGACATGTTGCTTATATAAATGACATACCGTTTCTCGTTTTGAGATGCATTTCTGACAGTGCAGATGATTCAGCGCAAGTTTCATATGATGATTTCGCGAAAACCGCAGCGAATTATTGTTCAGAAATTATTGTTGAGATGCTTAAACATATTTCGAGTAAAACTGTATTGTAATTAATACGTAAAGAATGGGAGAGTATAAAATGTTGCAAGCAATAATTTTTGATATGGATGGAACTTTATTTCAAACAGATAAAATCTTAGAATTATCACTAGATGATACATTTGATCATTTACGCTCACTACAATTATGGGATGCGGAAACACCTATTGATAAATACCGTGAAATTATGGGTGTACCTTTACCTAAAGTTTGGGAAGCTTTATTACCGAATCATTCTAATGAAGTAAGGGAACAAACAGATGCATATTTTTTAGAAAGACTAATTGAAAATATAAAGAGTGGAAATGGTGCTTTATATCCGAATGTAAAGGAAGTTTTTAGTTTTATAAAAGAAAATAATTGTTCTGTTTACATTGCTAGTAACGGCTTAACGGAATATTTACAAGCAATCGTATCTTATTATGATTTAGACCAATGGGTTACGGAAACATTCAGTATTGAACAAATACACTCGCTAAATAAAGGTGACTTAGTAAAAAGCATTTTGATGAAATATGATATAAAAGAGGCAGCGGTAGTTGGAGATCGTTTATCGGATATTAACGCTGCAAAAGATAATGGTTTAATTGCGATTGGATGTAATTTTGATTTTGCACAAGAAGATGAACTTGCTCATGCTGATTTAGTAATTGATGATTTAATGGAACTGAAGGGGATATTACCAGAATTGAAGAATACGTACATAACAAAATGAATAAGTTTACATTCAAATGAATGCTCAGGATGATATATTCTTGGGCATTTTTATTTTTCAAAAAGATACATTTGGATAGAGAAAGTGGGAGATTAGGCTGGAAGATATACAAATAAAACGAATTGAAGATTTACTAGAATATGAGATCGATCATCTTATCGAAGAAAGTACAAAAGAAGGATTTAAGTTCTTAATAAAACTAATAAATGAATATGAAAGTAAAAGAAATACGTTTAGTAAAACAGGAGAATGTTTATATGGAATCTTTCGAGAGGATACGTTAATTGGAATTGGAGGATTAAATCAAGATCCGTATACGAAAGATAATAAGATTGGTCGATTAAGGAGATTTTATATTGCAAAAGATTACCGGCGAAAAGGATTAGGAAAGTTACTGTTAGGGAGAATCTTAGGCGATGCAAAAATCTATTTTACTATCGTTGTCTTACACACAGATACAGAACAGGGGAATCAGTTTTATACTTCGAGTGGATTTGTGGAAGGGAAAATGTATGTAGGAACAAGCCATTATCTAAACTTAGATAAAAGAATGTAGTGAATTATTATTTGATCTTAAAGGGAACGTTCGTTCTAACTTATGTGGATTTATGGTATAATTTATTTGAATCTACTATTAGAATGGGGATTAGATGATGGGAGAAAATAAAATTATTAATGATTTTAAAGATTATTCAATGTGGATAACTACATTGAAAGGTATGAAAGAAGAATTGTGGACAGCGCCAATATCAGAGGGGAAATGGACTATTGGTGAGATTGTATCTCATATTATGAATTGGGATGACTATCTTTTACGTGAGACATTATCATCAGTGAGAGATGGACAGGGAATGGAGTTCCCTGACTTTGATACATATAATAAACTAGCCTCTAATTATGCAAAATCAGGTATATCTAAGATAAAACTTCTTGAAGAAGCAAAAGCTAAAAGAGATTTACTTGTTCAAGAGCTTCACCGACTGTCTATTGGAAAGCTAAAGGAACATTTAACTGCCAATGGAGTATCATATTGTCCTCATACTGGAATGCCGTACTCTCTAATATATATTATTAAAGAATTCGTAGATCACGATAACCATCACAAAAGGCAGATTATTAATTTTTTAAATGAAAATCAAGTTGTTAACTGATAAAGAAAGATCCCGTGAATGATACTGAACTGTACCCCGAATCATGGACACTTAAAAAAAGCCCCATGATTCGGGGTTTTTGTGTATTTTTATCAAAAAACCTCGTTATAATGGAACCAACGATAGAAATGAGGTACGGAGAATGGGTAAAATTATTTTTAACGAAATTCAA
>NZ_JBFTMD010000055.1:0-10113 GCF_056396785.1 Bacillus sp. 05T21
CTCCTAGTGTGGATACCCACACATATGTTACTACCCCTGCTCAAATACCTTAGACGAAAAACAAAATTTATTCTTAATCTCAAACCGAACAAAAATAGGTCTTTCTTAAATTAACATACTTTCTAAAAAACAGCAAATTTCAAAAATAAGTCCTTATGGTAATTAGCCACTAATAGTGGTTGCTGGAGAAAAAGTTACTATGATAGTCATCACAGCAAGAAGTTGCCAAAGGATCTCGACAATATCATTGGTTTGATTTTTTTCAGACATTCAACAACTGATAAAATTAGCTATTTTCGAGTTAAATTTTACTTCTGATAATGAGACGTTATGTTAACCAAGCATCTATATAATATTCATAAATTATCATTCAGACATCATACTCTTATTCATCTTTTTTATTCGGTTCTTGAATTTGAAGGAGTTCAATAAAAACATTTAGCATGTCCTGGATTTGAATTCGATTGTCTACAAAATGTTGCAAATTAAATCCATTAAAAATAGCCATGCTTGTTGTTGCTAAAGTTCTAGCATCTAATGGACTTCCGACAATACCTTCGTCCTTCATTTTTTGAAAAAAATGTGTAAGAAATGACCTCCATTCCTCCATCTGAAGAATAAGCATCTCTTTTATTTGTGGTAATTCATTCGAAACCATACATCCTTGGAGAAGCATAGGAGAAGACCCCTTCTCATAAGACTCATTTACTAAACGCATGGAGTATTCTTTAAATGTATTTAGCAAATCTTGATCTTTTCCATTAAGAGCTTCCTTTAAATCTTCAAAATAAAAATCTATACCTTCTTTTATCAACTTTAGCAAGAACTCCTCTTTGTTGGGAAAATGAACATAAAAAGCCCCTTTAGAGTATCCAGCATGTTTTACAATTTGATCAATGCTTGTCCTAGAATAGCCTTGTTTAGAAAATAATTCAATCCCCGATTGCATTATTTTGTTAATCGTATTTTCTGATTGTTTTTGATGATAATTCACCATAGTACCCCCTTTTCGAAAAAGAAACTGAATGTTTAATTAATTTTAGTATATTCCTCAGCATACAATAAATTAATTAATACTGACTAGTTAGTATTAATAACGTCTATATTAAAAAGGGGGAATTTATTTTGTTACGTCGCTTATCTATTTGTACTTTACTAACAGCTTTTATGTTTAGTTTGTTTACATTTAGTGGATCTGCTTTCGCGGCTACGAATACCACTGAAGATAAAACTGTAGTAACAGCTTGCACAAAAGGAGGTACGGTAGGTATATATGGTTCAAAAATGCGCAGTTTTTCCAGCGTCGGATCGTCTGTTTTATACACATTTCCTAATGGTAAGAGAATTACTGGAACATGGGTAAAAGGTGAGTATGTTCAAGGTCATTACAGTAATTCTAATCAGTGGTTAAAAGTTACCTATAACGGGAAGACAGGT
This sequence comes from Bacillus sp. 05T21, assembly GCF_056396785.1. NCBI lineage: Bacteria > Bacillati > Bacillota > Bacilli > Caryophanales > Bacillaceae > Bacillus > Bacillus sp. 05T21. The sequence goes on from NZ_JBFTMD010000055.1 coordinate 1,438, forward strand.
TATGTATCTCACACAACATTATATAACATTTGCCAATAAGGGTAGCATCAGAATTTTGCGGATTTACCCTATTAATACTTAACTAATTTTGCTTCAAATAAGGCTGGATAGCATCCCGAAAATGCTATAAACAACTTAACGTTGTAAATCCACATTTTCGGGACGCTATCCCTTTAAGAGGTAATCATTTAATTTTGTAGAAAATAAATATAGAAAATCAAAGTAAGTAAGAGATTACTTTGATTGGGTAAGGTCCATTCTTATCCGAAACATGTAGTTTCCGTTTTTGCCTATGTAACTAACAATAATGATGAAGTTTTACTAGTCAAAACACATTGACGTTCGGATACTTAGGAACTTTCAGGGAGACAAGTTGAAGAAGGCGAATCCTTAAGTAAAACTGTAAGTAGAGAATTCCTTAAAGAGACAGGTATTATGCTTCTGATAACGATAATTATGTAAATGAGCTGTCCATATGGGCAGCTTATTGTATTTTTTGCTTAGCGTGGTACATTTCAAAAATGCTGGCGGTACCCCTATTTGATCTAAGCGTATCATCAATTTTTTCTCACTTACATACCAATAAACATATTTTTGCTATTAGGACCCCAATTTTCTCCCATAAAACCTGACATTCCTTCTAAGTTAACGAAACATGGAAGCACAGTATACATTACCCCCTGCATTGCATTAACTCTAAAATTTATAACAAATCTCATTTTTGAATTATCAACGGGCGCTATCATTCCCATATTTGGACGTATAGCATTTTCTGCTGTAAGTGCATCTTTCATTCCTACGCTAGCAATGCCAACGGGACCCATATTACTTCTAATCCAATAATTCGAGACATTTGTTGCAGATGCCAAATCAGTTGGTTTATCATAAGTCATTAAAATTTGATTAGAAGAAATTTGTCTAGCCTCAAGAAGTATTGGGTGAGCCACCATTTCGCGAGGGTAATAAGTAAACATAGTATTCCTCCATTGGTTTTTGAAATAGATAAATTACCTAGATAATATATGCAAATTTCTGACTCTGGTTCATTATTGGGTAGCGTCAGGATTGATGGTGTCTTATAGGACTTGTCTCAAAAGTCTTAACTTTGTAAATCTGAATTTCCGGAAATCTCTCCCTAATATCACTATAAAAATAGATTCTTCCCTATGCTTCATTTTTTATATGTCCCCTTTGCTTTTTGGCTAGAAGCTGGCTCGTCGTGTGGGGGCGAAACCCCACGTATAAAACGTATCAACATGTAGCATAAGGACTATTTTTGAACGATTGATCTAAGCGGTTCGGCTTGTATACTTGCTAGTCCAAGTCGAGAACCATTGCTTTGCTTTTTGTCTGTCGGCTTGGCGAGAAAAGCACACAAGCCGAAAAAAGTTTTGCAAGGACACAATAAAAAAAGAAAAAGCCTTAGCTTTTAGGTGAGGATAAACGAACCGACTTTTTTTATTGTGAGGGTGGAGATTTTTGAGTGCTTTTCTCAAAAATACGACCCGTTCCTTGCGGAACTTTTAGCTATATATATAAGAGTGAGAAGAGCAAAGTGAAGAAAGTCAGTAATAGCAAGGGTTTATAAGACATAGGGTGTGAATTTTTTTTCACACCTGTGTGAATTTTTTTTCACACCTAAAAAATGGTAAAAACGACAAAAAAAAAGATGTCAATAGTAAAATTGGCATCTAAAATAAGTAAACTGGCAATTTATGTTTTTTATTATCTCCACTGACTTTAAAATTTCTAAGTGACTTTTTAAAAATATGTTGAGTTGCTCGATCAACACTATCTTTTGGAGAACAACACATAATATTCGGGTTTACAAACCATGTACGACTAGTACAAGTTCTTCCATCATCAGTTGTCATTCCTGCTTCTGCAACACCTAAAACCCCTTTTTTTAATAAAGAATTCATTGTTTTAGAAACACTTTCTCTTGTTTTACCAAACTTTTCAGCTAAATAACTAGGTGTTGCTGCATTAGTTTCAATTTCATTACTATTACCCTTTTCAATGATTACATTAGTTTTAAATTCCAAATAAGAAGAAATTTGCAATAAAAACGCTTGCTCCGCATTAGTAAAATAGCCAATACGATTTAAATATTCCATATTGTCCATTATAATTTGCACAAACCTCACCCGATCTGTAGGTTTTTTCTTTTTCCCTATAAAATACTCATCTCCACCGGTTGTTTTACTTAATAATTGCAAAAGCATTGCTTTCTCTTCTTCTGAGTAACCACCGGCTTGCAACTGGTCATAAATACTATCAATCTTACTATCTCTTATTTTCGCTTTTTTTTCAGCTTGTCCAAAATCTACAACTTTTGTCATAAAATAATTCTCTCCCTTAGTGGAAGGAATCAACTTTTATATGTTAGAATGTATATAGAATATATATTGGTTGATTCCAACCTTATTATGAAAAACCGCCTCGCCGACCAAAGCTTGGGCGGTTTTTCTCGTTTGTATGTCTTTCTCTATAATAACATGAAACACCTTGTTAAAGCTTTCCATCTCTTGCAAAAACACAACATTCAATCCTCTTTTTCTTCTTCAAACTCATGCAATTCAATGTTTTCACCATTATCATTCCTATCTTTCCCTATCAAAATTTTGATGTCTCCTCATTTCTCTCTTATGTTCACGTTCAAATTGATTATCTACACCCTTGCTACCCAATTCCTTTTTAATAAGCCCTCTAAACACCTTAAATTGCTCTTTTAAAACTTTTTTCGTCTGTTTATACAAAACACTTATATTCATCTTCAAATCCTTTATGTGAGCTTTTAATGAGCCTATTTCAGTATTTAATTTTCTATTCTCCTCTCTCAACCCTAGATTTATCTTTTGAGATTCTTTTAAAGAATCATACAAACTATCAACTTGACGATTCAATTCCTTATTTTCTTTTACCAAATCCGTATTCTGCAAACGCTCATAATCTTTTTTTACAGTGACTGCTGCGGTTATCAATTCTTCTACCTTTTCGAGTTGCTTTGGAGAAAAAACATAATTACCTGTTTCTTTTTCAATGATTTCAGGTTTACCAATTAATTTTGGTTTTACCTCCGTCTTTATCTCTTTCTTTTTGGTCTTTAGCGTAATTTTGTTATTGGGCAATCGCTTGCTTATCTCAGTAATTTGATTCTCTATGTTAAAAACTGCCTCGGCATATTCCTTGTATTGACGAACTTTCATATACTTATGTGAACCCACATTGGCACGTTCAAAATTCGGAATTTGTTCTTTAGCCAAAGATTCAATATAGGCCGTTTCTAATTGTCTCCAATTCGCAATCAACTCCGTCCCTTTTCCTTGTACGCCTTGTTGTTGCAAAGCTCTATCCATTCCGACACGCCTCGTTAATCCTCGACTACTTTCGAAATTCGGTACATAGTTAATATGTAAATGCGGATTTGCTTCATCATCATGTAAAACCATGTTATAGACTGCTAGATTCGGATTTCGCCCTTGAAACGCCTCCGCATACTGTTTTAACGCTTCTTTTTTAGCTTCCCTATACTTTGGGTCATCTTTACCCTCTCCAACCGCTACAACCAATTCTCGTTGCTCATGTGTCTTTTCATTTTTATGTATTTTGTCATAGTAGTCCTGAATCTTACGGTCATTACGTTTTTGCTTTTCGTTATACTTGTCGACGGCTTCTTGAAAAACATCCTTGTATACACTTCGGATGTCCTTTTGAACAAAGTAAATATTCTCGTCTAACCTGGATGGATCGATGCCAGGATTCCCATGAATGTTTTCTCTGTTATTATGGCTTAATGAACTTTGGTGAGATTGATTAAATGAGATAGAGAACAACATAAAGTGCCACCACTTCCCCTAGATTAATTGATACAATAAGTCTAGCAAGGCGACGAAATTGTGTCAATTTACGTAACCCTATACGTATTTTGTCACTTCGTAACAAAATACATAGGGCTCTGCGAGGCTTTTCGGCTCCGCCGAGCCATGCCATGCATGGCAAAAAACAAAACCTTGGGCTTTGCCCAAACCCACTGGGGAACTCTTCCCCAGACCCCATTAATCGAACTCCCCAACCCCTCAATCCTTGAGGGGCTCCCTCGCCGGTAGGCAGGTCAAAACAAAGGTTTTGACAATGCCCAGAGGGTTCGGGTGAAGTGAGTTTGTCAATGTCCTTCCGCTCCTTATCCTCCCTACGGTCCGGTACCGCTCCAAGACATTGACAAACGCCAAACAAGGGCAACTGCTCTGGTTTAGCAGTTGCCCTTGTTAAAAAAACAACGTTGCCTTAAGGCGTAGATTTACTAAACAATCGCGTCCAATTGCGATATTATTAAATTGTTACCCTTTTTCCCTTTTCGGCCAAATAAAATTGCTTATGGCAATCAAAAGATCGATACCCAACACAAGTGTCCATACTTTTAGAAAGCCAACCAACACTTCTGTTCGAAAAGAATCGTTAATTAAATAGATTAAGACAAATAAAATTCCGGCACCTATTAGAAAAGCAAGCACATGTTGTCCCCAGCTTTTAAAGTAGTGTTTCGCATAATCAATGCCAAATCTTTTAACTGGTTTCGCTCCTTGTTTCATCACATAATATTGAAAGCGTATATCAGCCCACTCAATCATACTCCTACCGAATGCGATTGAGATTCCAATATAAACAGCAGCTATTGCATGCACTTGGGTAGCAATTGCACCACGATACAAGTCGACACCCGTAGCAACTAATAAAATTAAATCAATAACAGGTGTTAAAGCTAGGAAAAACAATCCTAATTTATTTTTTTTAAGGATATATCGTGTGAATAGACCTAAAGTGATAACAACCCAAAACCCTATTTCACAAGCAGCGATCAACCACACAATTACATTCATCCCAAAACCCCTTTGTACAGCGATTCAGATACAACATCAAAACCAAATGTTGTCTGCTTTTCTAAGTATAAATAAACTTTTGCACCTGCACCAGCATCATTTTTAATAGGACTAGTGGTAACTTTAACTGTTACTTCAGTTACTTAGTCTAATAAATGGGGCCCTAAACCATAATAAAAGCGGTTACGCTACTAATATATTAGAAATTATATATATAAAGATTTTTTTTAGTGTTTCACCGAAATAAATACGAAAGTAAACTTTTGTATATTTGTTTACATTAGAAATTGAAATATATTATATATATACTGAAATCATGAAATTAAGATATAGTATATACACAGATACAATTATTAATTTTGTTCACCAATATTCCGTCTAAGTAAACCAGGGTGAAAATTTAGTTTATAGAATATATAGGAAATAACAATGTTTTATCTGTATGATTTTTTTATGAGGAGGAAACATTTTTGTCTTTATATAAACAATTATCAGATGCTCTTTTAGTAGGTTTTTTTATAGAAATTAATAAAAACATAGCAAAAGGAATTCTTTCAACAGCTATGTATCAAGAAATAGATCTCATTAAAACTGAAATGAAAAAACGAAACATTTCAGAAATAGATTCACAAAAGATTTATCAAGAATATATACAATTTGGATGTTTTTGCCCATCCCCCGAAAAAGGGGATTAAGACAAAATATTCTAAATTAGACTTAGATTAAACTTTAAAATATGCATTTCAAATCTTCTACAATTGAATTAACATGTTTCAAATATAGATAAGTTGTATTTTTGAAATGAAAATACAATTGTTAGATTTTCAGTTATTTGTTAGAAAAATATAAGGAATACGAGTTTTTTATGATAAAATTAGATTGAAAATGGAAGTGGGTTCAAGTTGTTGTTTGAATGAACTGTACACCAAAAAACCAATTCCATTACACGGGAATTGGTTTTTTGGTTTTGGGTGTGTTTCGTTAGCATAATCATTGACAGCCTAAGGGAGATTTGTCTCTTTATTGTTTAGTATAACTTAAATAAAAAGAAAATTCAAAATAAAATAATGAATTTTTACATATTTTCAAATCAATACGCAAAAATGTAAATATATAGGTTATAATAAGTATTGAAACACTCTCCTATGTTTCGAGTGATTGTATCTGTTATCTGTTTTTTGGTGCGAAATCTGTAGATAGATTTTGCACTTTTTTATTTGTGGTTTTATAGGATTAGTATAATTTTTGGCTTATTATATTAGGACTAATGACAGGATAGCGAGGTTTTATCTAGATTAAACATACTTATAGGTGTACTTGTAAGTATACTTATAAGTGCGCCTATAGAATGAAAGTAAACTTTTCAATAAAAGTTTACTTTTGTTTCCTTGATTTTATTGGCTTTATCGCAACTTACCCATTTTCCTCAAAAATGACTAGAAAAGTATACATTCAAAATACTGTAAATAAACAAGTTACGGGTACATACTACTAGTTCACATAAATCTCGTTATCAGCAATCAAAAACATTCGAATTCTATTATGTTGCCTTCAGGATTTAGCTCATGACTTGTAACTTTCTTAAATAGAGATAATACCAGTACACCCACATATAAGGAATGATGTAGGACAAAAATGTCCAAATAATATTCCAACCGTTACCATATACGACTTTCCCACTTAAAACTAATGTCATTTCAAGAAAAGTAGTAAATAGCGATATGAAAAAGACCATCAAGTACGGTCTTTTGGTTTTCTTTATAAAGAATATCAAGTAACTTGCCAAAATCGGATAAATTCCTATATTGAAAGGTAAGGCAGACCAGTTTTTTTGATCAAAGAAAGGAGCAATCCTCCAAAAACCACAATAAAGGCCGAATTCATTTACGACAAAAGCAACGACACAAAAAAATGAACCAATCAGAGGTATAATTCTTCTCTCTTTTTTATAAAGATGAAGAATTCCAACAGCCCAAGGTAACACAAATGCAATTAGAATATTAAATAGCATCTTAGCTCTACCTTCCTTTCCTTATAACCATCTTCACCTTACTCCTTATAATTTAAACTAAAAAAGTTTTCCAAACCAACGCAACATGATGATTACAATCAGCTGAGTTATGATTACAATCAGCTGAGTTATGATTAAATTATAAGACTGCTTAACTCTTATTTTGTTTTCAAAAATACATCCCATATACAAATCTAGTTACCATAACCCCACTTATCAGCAGTCCATGTATCTCAAAATCTATAAAAAAAATCCCTTCAGATCTTCCTTCTAAAGGGATTTTTCATTCAAATAATCTGTATTATCAGTAATTTTTATTTATCTACTTTAAAATACTCTGGATGTTCTGCTTTCATAGATAAAATGTTACCACACTCCGTGCAAACATCAGCAATCACTCTTGAAAATTGATTGAAAAGGTTATTCGTACTAATAAGTCTTAAACATGCTTGGGCATTTAATGAATCTTGCCCGATTTCTCTAGAACCACAATTAGGACATTTCTTATTCATTTTCAATTCCTTCTTCCTAAGATTTAGTTCACATAAAATCCAATTATCAGTAGTATCCCAAAAAGCTCAGAGTTCTCATATAACTCTAAGCTTTACTTTTGTATTCATTTTCCTATATTTTTTAAAAGTGACAAGAGATAATTAATCAAATTTCAAAAGATTATTTCCAAAACTCATACCATTTCTTATCTTTACTTGCTGCAATCATCTTCTTAACTTCCTGGACTTCCCTTATTGTTTGCATGAGCATTTCATCGCGTCTCTGGTTCTTCGCTACGTCTTCACTAGTATTCGTCGCTATAAGCGTTTGGGATTCCTGTATCGTTTGTATAGCGCTCAACAACTCTGATTCTCTTTGTGCGAATCGCTGGTCTTGTTCGACTAAACGTTTGCTTAATTCTTGTAGTAATTCATTTTGCTTTTCAATGACCTCGTTTTGATCTTGAAGCATCGTCTGTAGCGTTGTAGCGTTGAAATCCGGTTCTTCATAGCGCTCAATTTCGTGTCGCTCTAATGGCAATACCTCAACGCCTTGATGCCATGATACTATTTGTTTTGTGGCGTTTTCTAATGTCATATCTGTGTCGTTCTTTAGATTGATAACCTTACGAAATACCATTACATCACTTTCTCTATACTTCCTATGCCCACGTTCATTCTTTATGAAAGTATAACCCTCTTTTTCTAGTACATCAGCATACTTACGTAATGTACTAGATTGGATACCTAATTGCTCTGCCACGTCGCCAGGACTATATAACGTCTTCATAGCGTCTCACCTCAAAAATATATTCGCTATAGCAATGATATACCCTTTTTCCTAATAATTCACGTATCACTTGTTTCAAATTCTTAACTCCCATAATCTTTACATGGGTAATTTGTATAGTTTGTGTTACAAACCCAATCTTAGGAACACATATCAATTTTAAAATTGAATACTCATTACATCTCGATACCCACATCAAAATCTTTTTTATTTATACAAGATTTTATGCAAAAAAAGAATAGCGAGGATCCTCCGGATCCCCGCTATATCAACCATGTATAAAATCCTATATAAGAGATAGATAGACATAAAATCAAGAAACCCCATAAAAACAAAGATTCTATCAAAATATTTACTACCGATAATGGGACGTTATGTTAACTAGACGTGTATGAGATATACAATCAAACAAATTTATTTTCCATTTTCATTCTTATTTTGAAATAGATGCACAATCAAAAGTCCACCAACAAATAAGATTGAAAATCCTACGACTATATATAA
>NZ_JBFTMD010000056.1:0-9473 GCF_056396785.1 Bacillus sp. 05T21
TTATATATAGTCGTAGGATTTTCAATCTTATTTGTTGGTGGACTTTTGATTGTGCATCTATTTCAAAATAAGAATGAAAATGGAAAATAAATTTGTTTGATTGTATATCTCATACACGTCTAGTTAACATAACGTCCCATTATCGGTAGCAAATATTTTGATAGAATCCTTGTTTTTACGGGGTTCTTTCTTCTTTTCTAGTAAAATGGATATGCAAGATTTTATACATTGTTGTTATAGCAAGGATTCTAGTGATCCTCGCTATTCTTTTTTTGCATAAAATCTTGTATAACATTCCTATAAAGACCAATGACTGGATTTGTCATTGGTCTTTATTTGTATTTGAAATGTATATCCCGTATCGAAAACGCTCCATTTTGATGTTTTTCTGATTTGTTTTGCTATACTTGATTGATTTTTTTAAAAGCTTTTATTAAGGAAGAATGACTGCAACCCTGTTACTACCACTAGAAAGAGAGACGAATTAAATGGGATTTCATGTAGATTTAAAAGAATTCAATGAAGTACTGGCCAAACTCCAAAAAGACACCAGTAAAACAAATAATCAACTTGAACAAGCCCAAAGAGCATTGAATGGTATTATCCAGGCCGATGCCATGCAGGGTGCAACAGGAAATGCGATTGTCAACGACATCAATAATAACCAAAGTGCAGTTGTGACTGGGTTGAAAGTTACCAATGAATTACTCATTGCGGAAATGTTGACAACTTTAAAGGATTTTCAGTCAACAACGGGAGAAAGTGATGAGAATGCGGTTATTCTGGAAGATGCATTACTGCAAGCACAAAACAAACTTTCCAATCTCCAACCCAAGAAACATGAAATGGATAGTCGCATCTCTAATATTTACAACAGCGTGAACGATTTGGTTTCACTGAGTATGCCGAAAAGCCAGTTTGATGAAAAACTGGTTGCCACCAACAAAGAACTAGAGGATACGATTCAAAAAGTACAGCAATTTGAAAGAAAAAAAGAAAAAAGCAATGCGGAAGACATTCTCAATACCCTAAACAAACAAGTTCAAATGACAAAGGAAATGAGTAGTTTATCTTATACTGATCTGAAACTTCAAGCCTTCTTTGCACAAGATGCGTTGGCAAAAGGCATTTATGAAATGGATACAAAAATCACGAATGCGGAAAAAGAAGCTGAAAGAGAAATTAAGAAAAAGCGAGAGGAATGGGCGTACCATCATCCAGCGGAGGCGTGGCTTCAAGACATTTCTGCCAGTTTCGGTAAGAAATGGGATGAATTAGAAAAAGGAACAAGATGGTTAGGGATGTTAGGCACGAACTATCCTGCCCTGAAAAGACTTTCTGATGAAGTCTTGGTGTTAGAAGGTTTGATAGGCGCGGCTGGTTCCACAATTAGTGGGGCTGCGACAGGTGTAATAAAATCAGTTTACCTAGCCCTAGAGATTGGTGAGTTGGGTATACGTGGCGTAGAAACAGAACAATGGAAACTGGACGATCTCGATGCGACTTGGGAAGGTACGAAGAAACTAGCCGAATATGGGATTGTAGGCTATATCACAACTAAGGCTCCTCATCTTAGTAAATTCTTAAATAATCCCGAACTAACGGATAAAATTCCCGTGCTGGATAACCTCGCTAGAACCTATAGAAAAGACGAAAAAGAAATGTACAACGCAGTGAAAGATTATGTAGAAAAAGCCATGACCGACCCTTATGCTTTTGGTGGCATGATATTTGATATTGGTAGTTTTTGTGTCGGCGTCGGTGAAGTAGCGGCCGTAGTGAATGGAGGGAAAATCGCAGAGGGTGCAAATCTCTTTCAAGCAGCGGGGAAAAGCGGTAAAATAGTTGGTAAGTCGGAAGAAGTAGCAGCATTAACGAATAAGTTGCCGGGTATGAAGAATGCCTTGGAGAAAATTAGAAATATGGAGATCCGGGATTTATCCCCTGAAACTTCGGCAGCTGGCGTTGGGAGTGTAGAGGAAAGAAAAACACTTGGCACGTTATTTTCTGTTGCTAAAAGTGAAACTAAGGGTACGGGTAACACTGTAAGCGATTATCTTGATGATGTAGTCAAAGATGGTAATCACTTTTTAGATGAATTTAAATTGAAATCTAATGTGAAATATGAAACAAATGGATATTTGTATCAAACGGATAAACTAGGACGAATTGAGAAAGCTTCTGGAGAATTAACATTAGAGATGGGAGAACGTAATAGTAAGCATCAGTTAGCTGCGGGTGGAGAAGATAGAGTTAAAGCTCCTAGTACTCAAGGAGATCATGGTGGACATTTAATCGGTACGCAATTTAATGGATCTCCACTAATTGATAATATAGTTGCGATGAATGGTAATGTGAATGTAAGTGCTTATAAAAAACTAGAATACGCTTGGGCAAAAGCTTTAAAAGATGAACAAAAAGTTATAGTTGATATTAGACCAATATATGAAGGAGAATCGTTGCGACCAAGTAGATTCCAAATAAAATATAAAATTGATGGTAAGAAGCATGAAGAAATTCTTGAAAATGTATATGGAGGTAAATAAATGAATACAAAAGCTATGGAACAATTATATCAAAAGATAGGAAGACAATTAAATTTAATAATTCCTGAATCTTGGAATAAGATTTTATTATATTCAGAAATAACAGAGTGGAGCAATAGAACCTATTTTTATTATTATCCTAATGGAAAAGAAACACCTATTTATAGTTTAGATATAGAAGATATGGACTATGTTAATGAAGAAGAAATTAATAGTCAATTACATCAATTATATGAATATTTAAGAGAATTATGGGATGAATTTAAAAATAACAAACAAGAACAGTGGACGAATCTAACCTTTGAATTGACATCAGCTGGGAAATTTAATATAGATTATAATTATAGAAACTTAGAAAATGATGACAGCTATGAGCAACAAGTGATTTGGGAATATGAAAAATTAAGTATAATTCCTAATGAGAATAGAAAACGTGATTTCCGGATAATTGAGGAGTATAAAAAGAATAAGGAATAACTATTTTTTAAAGGTGATTATATGTGGAGAGAGCAAATTAGTCAGATTTCCAAAATAAAAGAGAAACGAAATCGAAAACTCAATTTACCTACCAATGAAAACGAGTTATCAAGATTTCATAAATCTGTAGTAAAAAAAATTGGTGAAAATATACTACCACAGCAATACTATGAATTTTTACAAACAGTTAATGGAATTGAATTTAATGGACTTAAATTTTATGGGATTGACCAAAATTTATTGGATTCTAAACCAATAAATCAGGTAGATAGTTTTTTTGATGCCAATGAAACATGGGAGTCAATTCAAGACGAAGATGAGCTGATTTTTTTTGGAGATTCAGATATAGCTTGGTATTGTTATAATGTTTCTAAAAAAAGTTTTGTTGAACTAGATAAGCCTTCAGGTGAGCATATGAAAACTTTTTGCGATTTTGATACTATGCTTAAATCTGCTTTCTCTGCAGCACTTAGTTAAATGTACAATCCGCCGTCCGCCGTCAACTTTTAAAGGATGGAAAATGTCTTGTAACACACAGAGGCTGACCAACCGCTAACCGTTTAAAGGTATGAGATAATAGCAAATGAATCTGGATATTTATTACTGAGATTAGTAAAGGAATTGAAAATTACAAATCACTACTTCTAACCTTGATTGGCTTATGCCTTTCAAGGTTTTTTAAAAAAAGAGGGTTTTGATGGTAAAAAATTATTAATATCTTTATAGCAAGGGAATGCTTGTAGACTGATCTATACTGCATTCCCTTATTGTATGTATGCTATATTCTTATTCGCCTTTTTCTAACAGTAGAACCACGAATCTTGGCGAAGACATTGGTTTTTCCCCTGTCCTGGGGTCCGTCCTCGCTTTTTATTCCACGGTTCCCTTGACCACGAGCCTCCGAACCCTCAAACTCCCAAAGCTAACCCCAGCGGGCAAAAACCGCCCTTCTGGGGCCACCCCTGGCGAGTTTGCATGAGGGTTCCCCTCATCGTCAAGGAACTTTCGCGGCATAAACGCCAGGACTCAGCGATTCCACACGCACGGCAACCACAATTTCTTTTAAATACATTTTTTATTTATTGCTAACAATAAATAAAAAGCTAATTTCACTTACCGTATTTTAAAACTTCTCAATAAAAAACAGAACATTAAAGTGTATTATATTTTTTCACTTGTAATGGGATAGTTACAACATATAAATCTACAGCATAATAAATAATCCAAATTCCTTTACCTTCAGCATCAAATCTTGATTGAAAAAACTGTTCTGAAATTTTTCTTTTCCCCCATTTTTTAGGAAGCCATTGAAATACTTTGGAAACATTATTATTCATACTAATTATCTCCTTAAATCCTTAATAATAAGTTCTTTACCAATTCTCAAAAAATCATTTTCCAAATAATCTCGCGAAAAAACCTTTTGGTTCTGTAGATGCCGTTAATAATTTTGTTTCTTGTACTTCTCTAATTGTTTCAAGTAACTTCTGATCACGTTTCTCTAACTTATTGTCAATATAATCTTGTTGTTTTCGTAATTGCTCAATTAGCAATTTATTAAATTCCTCTTGTTTCTCACTATATTCTCTAAGTCTACTAACTTCATTTTTTAATGCTTTTAATTCTTCAGCTAAAATTTCTCCAACTTCTTTACTAGGTACAGGCTTTATACTTTCTCCACCTGTAGCAAAATAATGTTCAATTTGTTTTATTGAGTAATTCTGTTCTCGATGTAATTGTTTAACTATTTTCATTTGCTCAAGAGCTTTTTCATTAAAAACATTGTAACCCGACTCATTTTTCTCCAAAGGAATATACGTCCTTAATTCTTTCATCCAATTTCTTATAACATTTGGCGATTCATCTACACACAGTGCAACTTCTTTAACGGTCATCGCTATATAACCTGGTTTTTCTTTACCTAGGTTTTCACTTTTATCCATCTTTTTACCCACCTTTAAAACCTAGATAAAAACCTAAGTTTTTTAAATATCAAGGGTTATTTTCAAAAAAATCAACCTTGATACCTAGGTATAAAACCTAGGTTTTTACTAATTCATTTTACTAAGGTTTATATCCTTCTGTCATATAAAAATAAAGAATTTCTCCCCTATCCCCATCCGTACTTCATCTCCTTTTTAACATATGATTATTTAATCCACACAGCGAAGATCATAGCCGCGCCACAGAAATTTTCTAATAACCTTGCAACAAACCACAATTAAAATTACATTCTTGTTTTTTTAACATAATAAAATCCAGTTAAAAAATAAGTCATTTTATAAAATTGGAAATTCAGAATCAAAAAAGAGAGAAGAGCATAAGGGGTTTTTGGGCCCAACTAGGGGTTGGGCCTAGGCAGAGCCTAGCTTAAACGTGGGTACACGAAAATTCCCAGGATGTCCACTCACTGACGACACAAAACCCTCCAAATGTCCCCATTGTGTCCCTAGATGTAGACTCAGTGAGTACACAAAGTCCCTTTGATGTCTCCATATGAGTACTCACTAAGGACATGATATTTTTAATAAATTGCAATCAAACATTACTTTAAAATACTAAAAGAAAACAATTAGCATTAAATAAATATAAATCCTTAATCTAGAATCAAATAACAACAAAATATAAAATGCTATCCAAACGCTTCAGAATCCTTTTTAAAGAATATAAATCTAAAACAATACTATTTGTCGTGAAGAAGAAGAAAAACGCTTTAAAAGCAAAATAAATAGGTTTAAAAGAAGGTTTTCCTTTGCTTTTGGGGTTGAGGCTGGTTCGTCGTGTGGGGACGAACCCCCACGTATTACGTATCTATCAATGTGGTAAGTGAAATTATTAAACGAAGGCACTAGCGGTTCGGCTCGTATAATCGCAATTCAAGCCGATGATCCCAAATAGTTGCTTTTGGATGTATCGGCTTGGTGATATCCAAACTCGAGCCGAAAAAAGTTTTGCAAGGATGGAGCAAAGCGTAAAGGGTGGAGATTTTCTTTCGCAAAGCGAAAGAAAATACGACCCGTTCCTTGCGGAACTTTTAGCTATTTCTATATAGAGTGAGAAGGGACAAGTATACCAAAGTAGAAAATACCCAGTAATACCAAGGGTTTCAGGATTTTTCGTACTTACCGTTTTTGGTAAGTAAACTTACCGTTTTTGGTAAGTACGAAATTAACAAAAAAAGTCTACTAATTAAAGTAGACTTAGAATAATTTAATAGGCAAATTTTTAAGCTGTTTAGGAACCTTTCTAAACATAGCTTTAAGTGTCGGGTTAACTTCATCTCTATTCCCTGAAAACATAACATGAGGATTTATAAACAAAGCATATGCCCTAACATTATTATCATCAACACCACTCTCTGAACGAGCAATAATGCCTTTATCAATTAATTTTCTAACCAAAGGACTAATTTTCGTTTCATGTCTTCCTATTTTTTTGGCTAATTCTCGCTGAGTTAATGGAATTTGTTCTTTAGAGTTAATATCACTAACTAAACAATTACTTAAAAAACCTACACACATTGAAATATCTAATAAAAATACCTTCTCAGCATTTGTTAAATAATCAATTTCAAATAAATACTGGATGTTTTGTTGAATGATCTGAACAAACTTCGCTTTATTCTTAATTTTACGTTCAGGAACTAATTTCATTCCTCTTGAACTAGCCTTTGCTTGAAGTTCATTTGCTAAATACATCTCTTCTTCTGACAAGATCTTTGAATTCTCGATATCTCTCAATCTTGCATTTTTTTCAGCTTGTTCTAAATTGACGAGCTTTGACATAATCTTTCTCCTCTTTTCTAAGATTTTCAACTAGAGAAGAGGAACATTTTATGCTATGATGCTTATAGAATTTAAAATAAGTAAACAAACACAATCCCCTTTCTCTAATTGATAAGTTTGGTCGCTTTCAATTATAACATGAGGGGATTTTTTCTGTAATAAAAAACAAAAAGACTAAACAACCCTTTCTTAAAAACAGAAAAAAGACAATTATTTATTTCATAATGTTTATTTTTGAATAAAAAATAACTTAACATCAACCATCTTTTATGGCCCAGTACCAACGTTCTTTCTTGTAACTAAGAGCAAAATAGCAATTAAGTGTAGAATTCTATAAAAGTAAAAATGGGAAGGGCAAGCTACAGGTTTACCATGGTAAACCTCAAAAACTACGTTTTTGTCTTGCTAGGAAGTTTCCTAGTACCTTTACCATTTTTTGTCCTCGAAATTTCATTTCTTCGTCCTAAAAAAAATGTCGCTTTGCTCGACATTCTATCTTTATGAAAGTAAACTTTTAATAGAAGTTCACTTTCATGTTTTAAGAGTAGAACTACATGCCCATCAACCTATATTTTGTACTATCAGAGGAGCAAGACACCATACAAGATAATATGAAAAGCTTGAGAGGTATTGTGTATAGTTTGTTTACCTCAGGTACAACAAAAGAGCCTTACCTCTATAGGAAAGACTCCACTAGTATAGCTGTATATATTTACATAACAATTAAGAAACTGTAAAAATATAACACAAAGAAGCAGAACCCTAACATTCCGCCTATAGCTAGTACCTGTTTAACCCAGCTCTTGAATTTCAGATTACTTTCAATAATCGCTTTCACTCTTTCCATATCCGTTTCCTCCTATTAAGGAGAACCCTTAAAGACTCTCACCTCGCTATGATACCATTAAGGTATGACTAATAGCGGCCTGATTTTTGTCTAAATATATAAATATGCAATATTGCATATAAGAATGTATTGATAAAAATGTAAGCGCTTACTATAATAAAAGCATAAAGATAAATCACATCTTAGCATCAACAACAAAGGAGGAAATAATATGACAATCGCAATGGCAGTTTTATCATTCTTAGGTGGAGTACTTCCATTAGTAACAGAACTTTTAAAAGCAGTAATGTAAATTCATTATTCCACAATTATTTATAAAAATTATCATACCTTAACACGAAAAAAGAGGAGGAAATAATATGGCAATCGCAATGGCAGTTTTAAAATTTGTAGGTGGAATCATTCCATTTGTACAAGAACTTTTAAAAGCAGTAATGTAAGTTCATTATTCCGCAATTATTTATAAAAATTATCATACAAATGATCTGTATATCAAAAGTGAATTGATATGCAGATCATTTGTGTGAGCGAAGTCCCTTTAGCATTATTAAGGGACTTTTTTTAATTTCTACATACTTGAGATTCCGTCACATCAACATCAAGTTAAAAACACTTTTAAAACATTAAAAATTGCTTTTTATTTATAACAAAAGAAAAAAAGAATCTATTACAGATCCTTTTTTTCAACATATCTTAAACCAGAAAAATGGTAATGCCCTTAAATCTTTGTTAGGGGCAAAGATTTAAAGAAAAGTTTAGCTCATTAATAATTTTACACAGATGGAATATATAGTAAATTGATAATATTTATATTGAATATTTTTAATATTCATTTAATTAAATTCTTATTATTCCTATAAAATAACATTAATATAAAATTTTAACTAATACTTTTATACTTTTTATTAAGAAAATGAAAGTAAACTTTTCAATATTAGTTTACATTCAAACCTTTGGTTTTATTAACTTCATTACAACTTACTCATTTTTCCCAAAACCACTGGCAAAAGTATACATTCAAAACACGATAAAACAAGGAATAAATAACCAACTAATAAATATATTTTTTCTGAAAACTTATGCTATAATTAATCTGTACAAAGGTTGGTATCCTTTTACTTCTAATATTGTATTGATTTATATGTAGTACCCTACTACTTAAATATGGATCTACAAACAAAAAGAACTAGTATGATACTAGTTCTTTTTGTTTATTTAAAATAAATAAAATTTTAAAAACACATGAATATTCATGTTACCATATATTATGACACTCAATTTTGTTTACACCATACAACAAAATTAAACTAATCCCTTATCTATTATAGATAAGGGATTAGTTTGTATAAATAATTTTTATTTAACAATTTTAATCCTGTCCAAAAATTAAAAACCATATTAAAAGTTTACATAACCCCACTTATCGGTATTCAATGTATCTAGAAAAAACCCCTTCAGTTTACTTGCTGAAGGGGTTTCTTATTTACATAATTATCGTTATTAGAAGTGAAATTTAACTCGAAAATATCTAATTTTATCAGTTGTTGAATGTCTGAAAAAAATCAAACCAATGATATTGTTAAGATCTTTTGGTAACTTCTTGCTGTGATGACTATCATAGTGACTTTTTCTCCCGCAACCACTATTAGTGGCTAATTACCATAAGGAATTATTTTTGAAATTTGCTGTTTTTTAGAAAGTATGTTAATTTAAGAAAGACCTATTTTTGTTCGGTTTGAGATTAAGAATAAATTTTGTTTTTCGTCTAAGGTATTTGGGCAAGGGTAGTAACATATGTGTGGGTATCCACACTAGGAG
>NZ_JBFTMD010000057.1:0-8847 GCF_056396785.1 Bacillus sp. 05T21
TGTAATTAAATAACCTGAGAGTACAAAAAATACAGTAACCCCTAAAAATCCTCCAGGCATCCAATTAAAATTAATATGATACAAAATAACACCTAGTATAGCTAGGCCCCTTAGACTGTCTAATCCAACCATATAACGACTATTTTTTTTAAAAGGTTTAGTCACCTACAATCACCTCTATTTCTTGGAAATTAGGTAAATAATAGCGGTATAAAATGCTATTAATTTCCTAAAATCGTATAAGCTAAACTATTACAAACATCATTTGGGAAGACTCTCTTTTTTATAATAACATGCACAGCAACTAACACTTTATCACTTTATCACTTTATATGGTAGTTAAATTTTCTCGATCCACACTGAATAGTCCCTTATAAGCCCCATACAAGTAATAAATTATTACAAAAACAAAAAAAACGAGCTGAATTCCCCATAAATAACTGTAGAGATATAAAATTTTCACTTTTGGGATATTTCAAAATTTTAGCTCGATCGGCATGTAGCGGTACCCCTAATGAATTTTTTACTTTCTTAGTGCCTCAGCAGGCTCAGTATTAATAAGCTTATAACTTGCTGTTATGCTGATCACGATAACAATAATTGCTGTTACTAAAATGGAAAGAAACATTTGAAGTATCGTGATAACTAAACCAAGATCAAAAGCAATACTGATAAAATATGTGAAACTAATTAGAAAAGCATTAAAAACAGACACCATTCCCGATAACAATACATTTTCACTGAGTATCATTCTTCGTATTGCGCCTTTACTAAAACCTAGTGCAGATAGTAGCCCCAATTCTCTATATCTTGAATTTTGCAACTTAACAAGCACAATGATGCTGATAAAGAGACCTATTGCTAAAATCAGAATGGATACTATTAAAAACAGGCGGTTAAGGCTATTAAAGGTGCTTTACAAGGCCGCAACTTCGCTTGAAATATTTTTACTATCTATATCTTTTACTTTCAGCATTTTGTTCACAGAAACAATATCATCGAAACTTATCACATCATAGCTAATTGAATAACATTTTTTATCCTTGATATTCTTATAAAACTCCTGATCAACGTCAGAGATTACAATGAAATCATCATAACCAGCATTAAAGATACCGCTAATCATTATAGGAGATTTGAATTCAAATGCTAGTGGAACCAGCACACCAACATACGGGAATTTTATCAATGCTGGATTTCGAGATGTTTGGATACAGGTGGGTAAATGAAAAGGACTTACCTGTTGCCAGGGTTCTGATCTATTGAATGCCGCGTCCTCTCTAAACAAAAGAATAAATTTTATTTTGTTAAAAAACGGTTGGAACCCAATTATGGCGGATGTGGTAGGAGAAGAACAGCATGACAGAACGTCAACCGCTCTCTGGCCGTCCGATCACGCTGGAGTAGTGGTTAGCTTGGTACTTCCCTCCTAAAAAAAGGCTATCTTAAAAGACTCTGATAAATAAAGGATACAATCAGGGAAATATGAATAACGATAATCTACTCCTCCTATAAAACAGATTATCTATCTAATCGTGTAGGATTCTCTGTAGTTTTTGCTTCATAGAATCCATTTAATACACGGCCACCTTTACTTTTTAACACCTTCACAGGAGTCGGACGCTTGTTTATAAGCGCTACTCCCCCTCGTTGATACATTTCATTCGCTAGATTAATATGCATTTCAAATGCCATACCACGGTTTCCTAGTCCCATTGTTATTCCTCACTTTCCACTTGTAATTTTCTATTTCAATTGAATATGCAATATCCCATATTTATTTATTGTAATATCAATTTATTAACTATCATTTAATAGCGCATCATTAATATTCATTGATAAATCAACATTTGTAATTTGATTCCTTATATTAAGCTCTGATAAAATACTTTTAAACACTTTATTCAAATGTTTACATTGGGATTTATTGTTATACACAGCTATACGTTTTTTGTGTATTATATAGCAGAAGAGTAAGGTAAGAGTTACTCTTTGCCATTTTAGGAAAGGTTCTGTTGGAGACAACAGGACCTTTTTTCGTAAAAGGATTAGCTTACTTTTAAAAACTTTGCAACAGAACCGAATTACTACTTACGCCAATATAGTTTTATTGTTATATTTAAAATATGAGAATTTGTGGAATTATCAATACGAACAATTATTAGTAATAGGAGGTTTTATTATCAAAGGAAAACATCGTAACATTACCCTCGCAATATTAGGACTATATTCCGTTCTGATTCTCTACTTTATGTTCCTTGGTTTCGATAGATTGGGATTAAAATATATTAATCATGAATATGAATTCCAGTTAATTCCGAGTAGTATTCCTTTGAGCTTGCCAAATATGGTAGATAGAGAAGATTTTAATCTATGGTTTTTTAATTTTGGAAATTTAACAGCATTCATACCTTTTGGGGTATTAATTCCTATGTTATATCGTTGTAGCTTTATTAGATTTATTACTTCATTCTGTATTTCTATTCTTATACTAGAAGTACTACAAATGGTTACTTTTCTTGGTGGTTTTGACATTGATGATGTAATTGTGAATGCAATGGGTGCTACGATAGGATTTTGTGCCTATAAAATAGGATTTCGCTCTAATAATACTTTGAAAAACTTTATTATTACAGGTGTAATAGCATTTATCTTGACATTAGGAGTACTTGTAGTTGTAGGTGAAATTAATAAATCATTAGAAAAGGAACAACAATCCCCCAAAAATGGAACCGTTATAGCGCTAAATCAACTGACAGAAAGTACTGGATATGTACCGAATGTTAACAATTCCACTAGCTTTGAAGTGGCTCATAAAAAAATTGAACCTAAATTAAATATGTTTAGTAGTAAAGGGACAAATTCTCAGCAATTTAAATACTTGCTAAAAGGTAAGTATGCAAAACTTTCGGGATATCTCGGTATCCCTGATAGTGCGAGCAAACATTCCGGTAAGATAATTTTTTCTATTGATGGAAAAGATGTACAAACCATTCGATTTTCTGAAGAAAGCATATCTACATCCACAAGTTCCTTTAAGATAGAGTTGGCTAAAGCAAATGAACTTAGTATTAAATTTATTGATACAGATGCATTGCTATGGGATGTCAAGCTTACAGAATGGAAAAAATAATGAATTGAATTCCACTAGTTTAGATACTAGCGGATTAAATCTCTGGTTTAATACTACAAATGGTACAAACTTACCTGGGGCTATAGTCTCAGGTGTTTTTTGTTCGTTGTGTTCGTTTGTTTTGTTACCCCTTATCATCCCTTAACAACAAATAAGACGATAAACCGATCACGGCAGCGCCTAAAATAGCCATTCCTATACACATGTATGTTATAACCTTATCAAATGTCCATTTTTTTCAGTTTCACATTCATTGTGTAATTTCTACAAAATAAAAATGAAAGCACCCGAATGGATGCTTTCATTTTTATTTCATATAACCATTACTATCGAAGTAATATGTTACCCCGTCAATTACCCTTGATTCATTTGTTGCAAGTCCATAATTTCTAGGAATCCAATACATCCATTTCCCATTAGCAGACGACTGTTCCCAACCTTCTTTCCTAACTAGCTTTCCACCAGGGTTGAATAAGTACCATCTACCGTCTATCTTCAACCAAGGGCTATTATTATCACAAGGAGCAGATGGGTCAAACATAAGTATCCCCTTGACATAATACCAATCTACTTCATTTTCACTTTGCACCCAGGAGTCTATGGAAACCCTATTAATATTCAAATGGTAAATCAGAAATAACCTGTCCTTTTTCCTCTTCATGACCTTCATCACATAATGCCACAGCAGGTATAACTAATCCTGCCGTTAACGAAAACGCTATTATTTCTTCTTTGCTTTGCATGTTTTTCACCCCATGAAATCAATAAAATAATATATAAAGATGAATTATTTTATTGATTGTGTCAAAAATAGAAGAGTGCATTTTATCAACATTTTTTATAAAATTAATTGTCTATTATTTGTTATTTGCGACTGATGATATGTGTCACTCCTGAATTAGAAAGATACACATTTTGGGGAGTTTTACAAAAAGAAGATATCACGCTTACTGACGTAACATAATTAAAGGAGAATAGAACTTGATAAAACATATACTCAGTTTCATTCTTGGAACAATTGTTATATTAATTGGTTCCTCTTGGATTATTCCTTACACCCTCGAAGCAATTGACAGTAACGTAAGTCATATTACTCGTGACAAAAAGTATTTTAGTAAGCTATATGACTATGATATTAACCTTTGGATGATTGCAAACTTTATATTTTTCATTTTTTGTGCAATTACTGTTCTTATATGTAAGTTACCTAATTATAAGAAGAACAGAAGTACTCATATAAAAAAATATAGTCATACAAATCAGCGTAAAAAAGCAAAGAGAAGGCGTCGTAAATAATTGTTTTTTATAGGGGTACTCACATCCATCAACTTAAGAATTTAGAATTACCCAAAACGAAAAAGAGTCCTAAATTAATTGGGCTCTTTTTACCTTTCTAAAATGTGAAATTTTGTATAAAAGTTTACATTCACTTCTTGAATCATTTATAGCTAATTTTGTAATAAATTTTTCAATATAGGTATAACTGTTATTTATGGTTTTGATATAAAAAATTAACAAAAAACAATATAATATAAATAAGATAGTAATCCCTTTTGTATTCTCCTTGTACTAAAGATAAGATTGTGTTCCCGATCTTATCTTTTTTCTTTGGAGATTTTTGATACAAAAAAGGAATCCTTATAATAAGGATTCTGCAACAGAAAATAACAAAATATAAATAATAAAAAGAACTACTTATATTATAGCTCATATGGCAATAATATAATATTGAGAAATATTTACATAAATTCAGTATGTATTACGTAGTGTAAGTAAAGCTAATTTCAAAATTTGATATACTAAAAGAAAAGATTAGGATGATAAGGCTATGCCAACAAAAGAATTTCAAGACACAATACAGCATTTTTCTTCTTTCTTATTAGATAAAGGAAGAAAACCTTCCACAATTAAACGATATGTTTATGATATTGAAGATTTTGGTCAGTGGTTGCAAAAATCAAAAAAGCTTCCCTTACGCAATATATGGACGACACTTAGTACCGAGGGTTATGAAGAGTATTTTAATGATTTAAAGAAGCAACGAAATTACTCTGATAAAACGATACATCGTGTTTATATTGTCCTAAGTAGACTTTATCAATATTTAGGCCTACCTAATCCATTAGAAGATATGAATCTCATGATTCAGCCTAATCGGGCGTTATGAGATGAAGACTTTATTTCTAAAGAGGAAGAAAAACGGCTAAAGTACATATTAACTTCATTAGAAGGATTAACAGAAAAACAACGCTCCGCTCGTCCAGTACTTATGGATCGTAACATTGTTATTGTGCATTTACTCATTAATGTTTGTCATCTATGTACAGTCATGCATTATAACTGCAAATATGTATAAGAATATAAACGGTATACTATACGGATTCATTTGGATTGAATACAGAATTTAAACTTAATGAATTGGTGGATGTAGAATAAAAACGGGCTGACTCGAAAGAGCCAGCTTTAATTCACAGCAGGTAAATTGATATTTGTAAAGGTGTTATTCGAATTGATGAAGTTACGAATATGATTTTTATTTGTGTAATATTTTAAATTCAATGGTGCTGTTCCTGTATAAACAAATCTATTGTCTTTTAAAATTAAATCGTTTACTCCCGCTGCTGCTCCTGAAGCTAAGAGAGAAGCGAATGCTGGATTATTAATAGTAACATTGCATTTCTCTACTACATAAGTTGTATATGGACGATTTGTATCAGATAAGAATAAATTATTTTTCGTATTAATGGAGATAGCACAGTCTTCCAGTGTAGTGTATGGTACTTGATTATCCACATTTGTAATACCAACTTCGCAAGTTGTATCTATAAGTTTTGATTTAGTAACTCTAATATTCATTGGACTCCCACTAAACAAATGATTTCTCAACTCGCAATTAAGAAGTTCTGACCTTGTGAACTCACACACGTCTACAGTTTGAGTATTAGGGTTTTCTGATCTGACTCGTAAATTTTCGAATCTACAGCTATCATATTCTTTAACTTTAAACGTCATCTCTCTTTGTGTTAAAACCGATTTAAAGGTACATTTGCTTATTTTGTTTGCTTTTATCCATGGTGTGGTATTCGGATTTTCTGTAAAAACAATATAATTATTATCAAATGTGCAATTATCTCCCAATGCAACGAAATCAGGGTTTACGTATTGATTGTTAGATAAAGAAACCCTATACGAATCATTAGTTAAATTCATATTACCACCTGTGAAACTGTTGTCTATAATATTCACAAACGCCGTACTAAAATTAGAAGTCATGAGCCCAATGTTATTTTGACAGTTGTATAAGTAATTATCCTTAATAGTTGCATGCATTAAAGAATAAAGATTAATTGCTAGGTAATCTATATTGTAAATGTGATTATGTTCTATTAAGACATCATAGCAACCAACTAATATACCGTGATAACTGCCGTAAATTTCGTTATCTTTTATGGTACAGCTTGCTCCGTATGAATCTTCCATGTTTATTGAATAACGAGTTGGATCGTTGAAAATAGGTTTTCCATCCAAAAACCTAACCAATCCTTTTCCATTATCGCGGATTTTATTATTTATAACTTCGTTGTAATTCCCCCCTAAAGTGATACCACCCCTATGCCCATTAAAAACCTCGCATTTTTCAACAGTGTTATGGTGAGGGATACCACCAAACATAATTGTATATTGTAGATTCTTATTTACATTGTTTTCATTATAAAATTGAAGTCTAAATTTCATTGCGTTAACTGGGATTGAAATATCTGTATAGATTCTTCTTTTCTTCATAACCCCTATGAAATTGTTGTTATTATCGTAAAAGAAGATATCCAAGTCTTTACTATTTAAATTTGTTGTTCTAGCGTATCCTGCTCCAGCTATAAGAAAGGAAGTAATCTTTGGTGTTAAATCTTGAGGTATGTTTAGCATCTTTGTTGTGAGTGTATTCGTAGAGGTAATGGGTTGTCCAGTGTTGTAATCTAAGGCACTCAAAGTAAGACCTTGATCAAATTCTCCATAGTCAAATATCGAGTTTGAGCTAAATGAAATATTATCACCCATATAATCGCGAACCTTACAATTTTTCACAGAACAATAATTTGAACTTTTTTGAAAGAGAATACCATACGTATTCTCCACTGCTACTTCTAAAGGATTAGAGAAACTTCTGTCGTCCCTACATCCAATTATAGTTCCACCAAATAAATTAGAATTGGTGACTTTACTAAATACGATACTATTCCCTTTGAAGTTGTAATAATCAGTAGTTGTTCTATTGTCAAATGGCGATTTTTTATTAGAATCGTATATAACTTTTAATGTCGATCCATTTAAATTAAAATCTAAATTGGAAAACATAACAATCTCACGTGGATAACATAGAGCGTAATTGCCTTTTGGAAGAATAACTTCAGAGTAATTATTAGATGCTGCAAATTGTAGCGCATTGCTTATCCCCTGGATATTCTTATCAGCTTGTATATAATCTGCATCTACATAGGGTTTAGTAGGTAATCCTTCTTTTATGCCCCACTGATTTAATTCAATTAAATAATCCAATTATTATCACCTCTTAAATTTCTTAATATAGTATATTCATTGATAAAAGAAACCGTCCCCTAAAAGGAGACGGTTTTAAAAATCATTTCACATATACATAGGCTTCGTTTTTTCATTTCCATATTTACAATCCTCCCCCTTTTCATCCATAATTTCAAAATGGAGAGAGATTAAGGACTGATTATTAATGAATATTCTAGAAAAATTAAACGAGGCCTTCACCTTAGAAGCTCAGGAATCATCACCGAGTAAAGTGGCTATTCAAGAATTAAAAAAATTCTCATCAATAAATATCCTTACATTTTTTATGCTTTTATTCCGTTTCAAACAATACGATAAATCTATGTTTATCTGATAACGTTTTTCTTCGATTTCACTCTTTGTTATTAATTCATGGCTGTTTTTTAAAGCAACTTTATAACTGCAACGCCCAATGAAACAATTGATATTATCGTACCAATTGTCCATAAAACTTGTGTATTGCGACTCTTAATGATCTCAAGTTCTAATTTATCGACACTGACTAAATTCTTGCTATCAATAACATCTGAGATTATTTGTTTCATTTCTAATCCAGATGGCACACTTTCCAATTTTTTTGCTCGTTCTTCAATTAAAGTAATTTTTTTGGTTCTGGTGCAAAAATAAAACACAAGGGAATAAAGCATATATATTCCTAACGGAATCGTATCTTATGTTGCAAGTCCAAACAATTGATGGATGAATTCTTTTTGATTTTGTACAGACTGGTCCCGTAAATTAAGCTGTTCTTTTTTAATCATATGCATGGCTTCTACTCCAGAAAGAATGGATGTAGCTGTTTCAAAAGATTTAAGGCCTAGCATAGAACGGATTCGCTTCTTTATAAAGCGATGATCTTGTTCTACTATGTTATTCAAGTACTTTTGTTGTCTAAGTCGCATACCGTTAGGTATGCTTTTTTCTTTTTTTAACTGTTCAATTGCTATAGGATAAGCTGGATTCTTATCGACTGTTACCACACGTGGCTTTGAAACATGAAAAGACCGCAAAGCTTTCTTGAAAAAGCGCTTTGCAGCCTTATGATCTCTTGTTTTGCTTAGGCAAAAATCGATTGTGTTTCCGTTCGAATCAACAGCACGATACAGGTACATCCATTGACCTTTTACTTTGATATATGT
>NZ_JBFTMD010000058.1:0-8660 GCF_056396785.1 Bacillus sp. 05T21
CCAGCGTTCATCCTGAGCCAGGATCAAACTCTCCAATAAAGTTAGTTTGTCTAGCATCTAAAAATAAAAATTGACGTTCACGTTGTTTGTTTCGTTCAGTTTTCAAAGAACTTGTCTGTCGCTCATTTGCGACTCCCTTATGTTAACATCTTCGTTAGTTAATGTCAACTAAGTTTTTCATTTTGTTTGCCGCGTTCTGCGTTATTGCATCGGCGACTTGTTCTATATTACACCTCTATATCCTAATCGTCAATACCTTTTATCCTTTTTATTTTATAAATTCTAAAGGGTATTGAACCTTCTTCATTTATACTCCGTTCCTAGAGATTAATAAACTGGTGCAATCACTTTCATAATCGACAGTTTATACTTTCTTACTTACACCTTTCTAAAGAATGAATAGCAAGCCAAACAAATATATATTAAAGGTAGCACTTTTTATTTCGAGTACATTCCAGCTGCATTCACAATTATCTCCTACCACTTCTCTCTAGGAATTATAAATACACCATGCATTTACTAAAAATCTAATTAACTTAGGAGGCGTTATGAAATGCATGTTAATAAGAAGATCATTTATGTATCCCATGATGCCCATTTCCACGGAGCACAGCTGCTTTCTTTACATACTATTAAAGCTCTTAAAGAAAACTTTCATTACTCCGTCGCAATTATTTCTATTGGAACGGGCATTTTAATCCACGATTTTCAAAAGTATGGTCCTGTTTATTGCCTAGAGGAAGACTACCCAACAGAAAAAAGGGTCGAATTATTAATAAAGAAGTTACTATCACAAGACTATACCATCGCCATATGTAGTACCGTCATAAGTGGTGATATAGTTGCATTACTAGCTAAACACAATATAAAAGTTATTTCATTAATACATGAATTGCCGCATTTAATACAACACTACTCTGCCGAGGGGAAAGCTAGAAACATTGCCCAGTTTGCTTACAAAATTGTCTTCCCTTCACAGTACGTGTATGAAAAATTCCGTACAATCACCCAATTAGATCATCAAAAATGTCACATCCTCCCTCAAGGCTTGTTTAACCACAATCCTTATAAGAACAATATTGCAAAAGCTAGAAGCGAATTACGAAAAAAACACAACCTGCCTCTAGATAGCAAAATCATTTTAGGAGTAGGTTTCGCTGATCATCGGAAAGGGATAGATTTATTCTCACTTATTGCTTACTCAGTAAGAAAGGTTCATACGAATATTCATTTTATCTGGGTCGGGAGAACGGATGTTCATTTCTTTAACACGCTATCCCCAAGATATACAGCACATTTCACATTAGTTGAGCCTACTCCAGATATCGGTTTATATAACGCCGGGGCTGATTTATATTTGTTAACTTCAAGAGAAGATCCTTTTCCAAACGTTGTTTTAGAGGCATTAGATACAAAAGTCCCTGTTATAGGGTTTAAAAACGCTGGAGGTTTTGAAGATGTTGTTACGGAACAAACTGGCGCCTTAGTAGACTTTTTAAATTTACCGCAGGTGCTGGAAAGAATATATGAATTTATTGGAGATGAAGACTTACGATTACAAAAAGGGCGCTTTGGCCAGGAGCTTATTGAAAAAGATTTCAACTTTCTTCATTACATTTATCAACTGTTAAACCTACTTGATCATAATTACAAAAAAATAAGCGTAATCATACCGAACTATAATTACGAAAAATACTTATCTAACCGAGTTAAATCCATATTAAACCAAACCTATCCCCTTTACGAACTAATTTTCCTAGACGATGCCTCTACTGACAATAGCGTATCTATATTTGAACAGCTGCTCTCAAACGAAAATAAGCCCCACCTAAAAGTTCAGCAGATTATTAATGATAAAAACTCTGGTTCTGTATTTAAACAATGGATAAAAGGCATCTCTGCAGCAACCGGTGATTATATTTGGATTGCAGAGGCCGATGACTTATGTGATCAGACATTTTTAGAAGAAGTAATCCAAGGGTTTCATATAAATCGTGATGTTACCTTAAGCTACACACAATCAAAACAAATAGATGAACAAGGAAATATCCTAGCCAATCATTATTTAGATTACACAAATGATATTGATAAAGAAAAATGGAAAAGTTCTTATTTCCGAAAAGGGATAGATGAAATACAAGATACATTACTTATCAAAAACACCATACCTAATGTCTCAAGTGTAGTTTTTAAAAACATAGATATAAAAACTACAGAAAAACAATTAGAAAAGTTTAAAGTAGCTGGTGATTGGTTTTTCTATGTTTCTATTCTTAAAGAGGGGAACATTTATTTCAATCCAAAACCGCTAAACTATCACAGACGACATACAAATAGCGTAACGAGAACAGAAGATTCATATTCCCATTACAGTGAAGTTGTACAAATGCAGAATTTCATTAAAGAAACCTTTACTATCGACGACATTTCAAAAAAGAAAATGTACACATATAGAAAGTACCTTAAAGCATATTTGAAGATTTAATGATATATTTTTTTCGCCATCAGTATCTCTTGTAAAACGTTACTATCATTTAAGGGGGGTTACTCTTTGAAAGAATTTATAGAAGCAAATAAAGATTTGCTTTCTCAAATTGCACACAAATACAATGTAAATGCAAGTATCCATCCAGAGGATCATATCTTTCAATTCCTTGTCACTAATCCAGTCTTCCCATCTAAAAAAGAAGCGATAGATTATTATTTTCAAGATGGGAGAAAATCTGCAGAAACACTTTTAGATTTAATTACTTCCTTTTATCCCCCTATAGACACTCCAATTAAATTATTAGAATTCGCATCCGGATATGGCTGCGTAACACGTCATTTATTAAACCCACAAACGAACTTAAGTATAACTACCTGTGATATACATGAAGAGGCTATTACTTTTATTGAAAACAAATTAAATACTTCTTCTATCTTATCTCACCCTGAACCTGAACAAGTAAAATTGGCCTCGTCTACGTATGATATCGTCTTTTGTCTATCCTTTTTTTCTCATATGCCTGATACAACTTGGTTTCGTTGGCTTCAAACATTGTATAATGCTGTTTCTCCTGAAGGCTTACTCATTTTCACAACTCATGGTTATCAAAGTAAAAAGTACTTCAGCTTTCCAGATTTAAATAAACAGGGTTATTGGTTTCTCCCTTCTAGTGAACAATTGGATTTAGATGTTCATCAATACGGGCAAACGATCGTTAGTCCCTCTTACGTATGTGACAAAATTAAATTATTACCCTATAACCCTGTCATCAAAAAATACACTGAAGGTTTTTGGTGGGAACATCAAGACCTTTGGGTAATAAAAAAAGAAATAAAATAATAAACCACGCTCTACTGATACAAAAGTAGGGCATGGCTTATTATTTTTTACTATATAAGAACTCTTCAATCCATAGCTTATTTAATCTTATTCCACTTTTGAAATCTATTTTCGGTTCCCAATTACATTCTCGTCTTACTCTATCTATATTTAAAATGATTTTTTGAACATTTTCTTGCCTTTGTTTATAGCAGGTAAAGTCCACTTTTCTTTCCGTTAATTTCTCCAATTCTACTATAATTCGCTTTAAAGAGAGACCCCTTCCGCTCCCTATGTTATACACACAAGATTTCAAACGATTTAATTGTGATAGTTGTATAGTGATTTCAACTAAATCATCGATATAAATATAATCTCGAATAATCTCTTGTGGATTCCCATATATATTAATCTTGTCATTACTGAGATGCTGATACAAAAAACAATTTATTGCCCCAACTTTCTTTAAAGGATTTTGATATTTTCCATATGGATTAGAATATCTACATACAACATAGTCAATTCCATATTTTTTCTTATAAAAGTACAAGTAATTTTCAAGCGATACTTTTGTTATTCCATAAGGAGAAAGTGGTTTTAATGGATGTTCCTCATCAATAGGTAAATATTCCGGTTCACCATAAACCGTGCCTCCGGAAGATGCTAATACAATTTTTTTAACAGGAAAATTTTTAACACTTTCCATGAAGTTAAGAAAAAAAAAGCTACTGTTTATATCTCCGAAAACATCTTCAATTGAAGTTGCTACATTAGACGTTGCAGCTAAATAAATAATAATATCCACACTCACTAAAGCTTTATATATATCTTTAACATTCGCTAAATCACCTTTAATAAATTCAACTTCACTTATAATATTTTGAGGAAAATTATTTATATGTCTGGAAAATACTTTTACATTTTGACCCTGTTTTAATAAACCTATTGCGAGGTTAATACCAATGAAACTATTTCCACCTACTATTAAATAATTATTCTTCCTCATAATATCCTCTCTAGTAATAAAATTTTTACTCGTCACACCTAGAAATACAAATAAATGAACTTGGTCACTTCTATTATTCATCCTCTTATAATTGTATGCTCCTTATAGATTTTCATTATCTTTATTTTATATTTTCATTTTAGAATCGCTATCTTATCCAAGATGACCGCAAAAAACACTCATAATATTTACTCATTTCCATGAATATATTGGATTAATAAAAACTTCCTTTCCCATATTCTCACTCGTTTATTCTATTTAAAGAACCCTCTCCGTGAATAAAACTTTCAAAAAGGAGTACTAAATTTATGAAAAATGTAAATCAAGAGCTTTTAAATCATGTAATGCTACATAAAGATCGAATCCCACATTTCCATAAAGACTTTCCACTTATACTATTCTGGAGCCATAGAAGCGGATGTACCACATTAGCTAATTGGTTCTTTTTTCAAATTGGATTATTTCCTGAAGCAAAGAAATACCATGACTTTATTCATTACTATGAGTTCTGGGTGTATAAAAACAATACAAATTACATACCCGAGTTACAAAATGGTCTTCTAGAAGCAAAAAAAGATGTTTATAAACTTGTGCGAAACCCCTATACAAGGGCGGTCAGCTCCTTTTTATTGCTTGCTGACAATCCATATGCTAGCCCTCAATGGGAAAGTATCCGGCATTATTTTTATAATGACAAATATAGTAATCAAGGAATATCATTTAAACAATTTTTATATTACGTTCAAGCATTCGGTTCCAATTCCCTAGCAATAGATATACATTTTAGTCAGCAATACGTCCCAGGTGAAGAAAACTTCATCCAATGCTATATTCCTTTAGAAGATTTTAATACACAAATCACCAAGATAGAACACACGTACGATTTGACTAAATCAAATTTAGCGCTTCTTATAAATTCAGATCATCATCGTGCTCATAAGATGCTTTATACGGGAAGCTATGCAGAACTTAGCATTACAGATGCATCCTTCCCCCGCTTTCCAACATATGAAAGCTTTTATGATAAAGAAACCATGGATTTAGTTACAGAAATATATGCACAAGACTTTGAAATGTATCCGTACACAAAAGGGATATTCTAAGTCGATACATTCTTCAATGAATAAAAGCGAATGTATCGCATAGCATAAAGTGAAACTTTAATTAGCGTGGGGTTCTCTCCCGCTAATTATTCCATTCTACCAATCTCACTTTTATGAGTTCCCTAATTTCCACCCACTCTCTTTGATTTCGCTGATTGTTGACGTGTGTGTCATATGCATTTTTTTACACAGGAGTGATGTCATGTGGAAGGTAATTTGAAGCACAATAATGGATATTGCGTTATTTGTGAGAAGAAAGCTACATTTATAGAGCATAATGATTGGCTTAGAGATCACTACTTATGTTCTACATGCCACTCTATACCAAGGCAGCGCGCTCTAATTCATGTTTTAAATACATTTTTTCCAAAATGGGGTTCCTATCATATCCACGAATCCTCTCCTGGAGGAATTACAACTCAACTACTAATAAAAAACTGCAAAAACTATACATATTCTCAATACTTTAAAAACTACCCTCTCGGCCAATACTTTCAAGGGATTAGATGCGAGAACTTAGAAGACATGACTTTTCAAAATGAATCTTTTGATTTATTCATTACTCAAGATGTCTTTGAACATGTAATGGAGCCAAACAAAGCCTTTAAAGAAATAGAGCGTGTATTAAAGCCTGGCGGCGCTCATGTGTTTACTGTCCCTTGGTATCATACACTCACAAAGACTTTACAAAGAGCAAGAATCAATAAAGAAGGAATCGAATATATTGAGGAGCCAATTTATCATGGTAATCCTATTGATGAGAACGGGTCTTTAGTAACATTTGATTGGGGTCAAGATATGATTGAATATATTTATACACATGCAAATATGTATACCATTGTTTATTTACAAAAGGATAGATCACTGGGGTTAGATGCTGAATTTCTACATGTTTTTATTAGTGAAAAACACGAAAATGATTTTTAGGCACTATATAATTTGGAGGTTAACAAATGAATAATTTTAAGTTAGGAAGTGATTTTGATAACCTTGTTAGCCCGCTTTCTGATGTTGAACTTCTTAATCTATTTATACAAAGTTGCTCACAAACAAAGATAAATGGCATCCCAGTACCTATGTTCCCCTCCGAAGAAATTCAACAACAGTTTGTAGGTGCTTCCTATGAACATGCTCTTTATGAAGCATATTTGTTTTATAGCCTTGTAAAAACATATGCCCATAATTTAGGCGTTCCCTTGAATAAAGAACGGAAAATTTTAGACTTTGGTTGCGGATGGGGAAGAATCATACGCTTCTTTTTCAAAGATGTTCGCCATAAAAATTTACTTGGTATTGATGTAGATCCTGCAATGATTAAACTTTGCAACGAAACGTTAGGAAGAGGCAGGTATAAAATAGCTCCCCCACAACCTCCTGTAGAATTTATTAATGACAATTCATTAGATATCATATTCGCTTATTCTGTATTCTCACATTTATCCGAAGAAACCGCAGAAAATTGGATAAAGGAGTTTTCAAGAATTCTTCGTCCAGGTGGAATCTTCATCGCAACAACACAAGCACGCTATTTTCTCGATTTCTGTCAACAATTCAAGGAACACCCTGAATTAATTCAAACTGGGTGGCATAAAACTTTATCTCAAGCTTTTCCAGATATAAATCGTGCCATCTCGGATTATGAAAGCGGCAATTTTATCCACAGCCCTACGGGAGCTGGAGACGTTAGAAACAGTAGCTTCTATGGGGAAACCGTTATACCTAGAACTTATATTAAAAACCACTATGAGAAGTATTTAAAGCTACAGGACTTTTTTGATGATACAAACCGGTTACCCCAAGCTCTATTTGTTCTCCAAAAAGATTAACTCTTTTCGCTCATTGTATAATGAAGATCATTTTGTATCTCAGCCGTATATATTAAATCATCAAAGATTTCCATATCAAGCAAACTGCACAAAAGAATTCATTATGCAGCATAAATACAGTAAGTAAATAACATATCTCATGTTTTAACTAGATTCGAAAAATCAAAAGTAACTTCCCACCACTTGAACTACGAAGAACATAAGGGGGATATATCTTGAAAATAATCGCTTTTTACTTACCACAGTTTCATCAAATAAAAGAAAATGACCGATGGTGGGGGAAAGGGTTTACTGAATGGACAAATACTAAAAGTGCACGACCTTTATTTTCAGGACATTACCAACCTAGAGAACCTTATCAAGATTTTTATTATGACTTAACCACCCCATCCGTAAGAAAATGGCAAGCAAAAATCGCCAAAGCACATGGCATATATGGTTTTTGTTATTACCATTACTGGTTTAAAGGGAAGAGGCTATTGGAGGCACCCTTTAATGAGGTACTTAAGATGAAGGAACCAGATTTTCCATTTTGCCTTTCTTGGGCAAATGAACCGTGGACAAAAACTTGGGATGGTCTTGATAGTCACATATTAATGCCTCAAAATTATGGAGAATTATCGGATTGGAAAGAACACTTTGAGTATTTATTGCAAGCTTTCCAAGATGAGAGATATATCCGTATAGACGATAAACCACTATTCATTATTTATCGTCCCGGGCATATCCCTCATTGTGAACAAATGCTTCATTATTGGAATACACTCGCACAAGAAAATGGTTTGAAAGGTATATACTTTACAGAAACATTAAACAGCTTTCCACTTCCTAATATAAATGGATTTGATGCTAGTATTCAATTCGAGCCTTTTTATACAATTGCTCATGATAGCTCTTCAGACATAAATAAGACAATATATGAGTCTGGTAAACAAATAAACGCTTGGGATTATGATAAAGTGTGGATGTATATACTAAAGCGATCTCCTCCAGAGAAAAAAACATTTCCTGGTGCCTTTGTTGACTGGGACAATACAGCACGCCGCAAAGACTTAAATAGCAGCATCTTCCTAGGTTCTACCCCTAGGAAGTTCACGATATATTTAAGCAAACAAATCCAGCGTACCTATTCTCTTTACAACAGCGAGTTTTTATTTATTAATGCGTGGAATGAATGGGCAGAAGGTACTTACTTAGAACCAGATAAAAGGCATGGATTCGCCTATTTAGAAGGAGTTAAACAGGCAATTAACAGAGGTATGAAAGCATACAAAAAAGACGAGTCATTCTGACTCGTCTTAAAGTTGCTTGGCGACGTCCTACTCTCACAGGGACAAGGTCCCAACTACCATCGGCGCTAGAGAGCTTAACTTCCGTGTTCGGTATGGGAACGGGTGTGACCTCTCTGCCATCATCAC
>NZ_JBFTMD010000059.1:0-9075 GCF_056396785.1 Bacillus sp. 05T21
TGTAAAGTGATAATAAAGTTATTGAATTTTGTTATGAAATATATATAAGCCTTGCACATTTTATTGTACTAAGGCTCTTTAAAGTTGTTTAATTTCTATCCATTTAATTGCATTTGCACTCAAAAATCAATAATAAAGTTATTTAATCCTTATTGAACTAAAGCACCTGTTAGTTGAAGAACAACAAAATGAACTGACAAGCAACAGATATGGAAATTTGGCTAAAAAAGTTATCGATTGTATTTACTCGCTTGATTCGCAAACCGAATTGCTCCTAATTAGCCAGTCTTTGATTAGTTCTTGTACTATTTTACGTTTTTCTATTTGAAGCATATGACCAGCACCATCTAAAATGGAAAACGTAGCATTCGGAAATTTTTCTAGAAGAAAAAGGTGATCTTTATAACCACAGATTGAATCTTGTTTCCCTAGAATAATGAGTACAGGTTGTGTAAGTGTACCTACATCATTAAGCGGTTCTTCAGAAAGAAAATACCCTTTCTCTCTCCAATTTGACATTAAAAAATTTTTATTAGCTAATAATCGTCCAGGTTGGATTTCGTTTAAAAAGTAGTTAAGGTTCTCTTTATTTTGATAATTCATCAATGTTTCAAAAGCCATTCTTATATCAGAATCCAATTCTGTTAATAAATCTTCATCTTTTGTAACAACTATTTTTTTAGGAAGATCCCTATCTTTCAAATGAAGTGAAGTAGCCAGCAAACAAATACTCTTTACATTTTTATGTCTATGGTGCAAAACACCTTGTGCCAAATATCCTCCAAATGAAAAACCAATAAGAGAAAATGCTTGGTTAGGAATTGTCATATCAATAAAGTTCAAAATATTTAAAAGCATATCATCTGAAGAGTTGAAATTTTCGTCAATTAAACTTCGACCGTGAGCAGGTAAATCTATATATATCCTCTGAAAACCCTGAATCTTATCAAAAATTGGCTCTATCCAGGCTTTCATAGATTTATGGTCTGTACCCATTGAATGCATTATTAATATTGGAAAGCCATTCCCTACGATTTCATAATAAATACTACCCTTTGCAACTAAGCAATCCATCGGTATTTTTCTCCCTATTCATATCAATTTTATCCAACCTATTTTATGTCAACCTACTATGATATAGTTCTGTACTAAGTTGAAAATACCTTTTGACCGCTTGAAAGAAAGATTTTTAAATAACTTTATTATTTTTTAAATGACTATGTTGTGAATTAAACAACTTTATTGTCATTCTACATGATATGGTGACCCCAGATACACATTATGATGAAGCAATATTTAATTGATATATATAATAAATGAAGCATTCAGAGGGATGCTTTTTCTTTTGGAATAGAAACCCCCTTGTTCACTATACTTTAAATATAATTAATAAATACGGTATGCGAAATTTTATAACGTGTGTAGAGATGAGATGAGATTACATTTATTAAAATTAGGGAAGAATGGCATATCAGAGTATGGATTAAATGTATTTACTTTTATACAAATGGAGGAGTGTTATGAACGCAGTTTTTAAAGAGTTTAAGCAGTCCTTAAGTGCTGCCAACACATATTTAGATTGCTTAGTGCAAACTAAAACGTATCTGCAGTTTCTAATACTTATCATATTTTGTATTACTACAGTTTACATACCTTTCCCTTCATTTACGCTTAATTATATAAAAGAATTAGATATACTGATGCAATACATAATTAAAGCAGTTTATTTTTCTTTTCCTATTTCATTAGTTTTCCTATTTATAATGTGGGATCGAAGATTTTTGCTTTCTAAAAAAATCACTTTCCAGCAGTTGAAAATTTCTTTCTTTAGTGCTTTCATTATTTATGTTATTATGTTGCTATTTTTAGCCGTACTAATATCTTTTACAACATTCAAAGGAACATCTAATCCCATTACTAATACGCTTCACAAAGCGCCTGGGATTGCAATTCAATTAATTGGTGAGAACATTATGTTTGTATCTATATTGTTCTTTTGGCACAAGATTATACGCTCCTTCATAATAAGCCCCATTACTTCAATTACAGCCTCTTTAATATTGTCTGGAAGCTCATTTGGATTACTCCATCTTTCTACGTATAATTATAATTGGGTACAATGTTTAACTATCATTGGTATACCAGCTATCGCTCAAATGATTTTCTTTCTAATATTTAAAAATATTCATATGGGATACATACTTCACTTCAATTACAATTTAATCATTATACTTTTTAACTATGTAGCTTCTATTTAAACTAATTTACCACTGAAAATAAAAGAAAAGGTACCCCTGCTGCAAGGTACCTTTTCTAAGGGGTATAACTCATTAGCTAAGCGGCCGTTGGTCAAACCGCCTAGACTATTACATGAATTATGTTTATATTATACATTAATCATATCAAAAATATTATCATTAGTGAAATTAACATTCATTATTTTTTAATTTTAAAGCTGCCACCATAATAATAATTTTCTCCAAGTTTCATAACAGCTACATATGATCCTGGCTTATAAACTGATGTAATAGGTGTTACAAATCTACCATAATTATGTTCAGTACCAGTATCATAAATTGTTTTATATCTTTGCATATTTACTACTTCATTCTCATCTTCACTTAATCGATATATCTTTACAATTCCTGTATCTTTACCACCTGTATAAATTGTAATGTCAAAAGTATCTCCATGCTTCAAATCACCAACAGCTAATTCTTGTAGAAAGTCTGCATTATGATGGAGTAAAAAATAGTTTTGCCATTGCCAGTCATCGAAAACCGGTGATGCTTTCTGTATAAATTGAGATTCAGCAGAAGCAGGGGTAATGCTTCCAACAGTATAGGAAAATACACTTCCTCCAATAGTTAATGCTCCAATAATAGCTACTTTCCCTAAAAGTTTCATTTTTAAGCCTCCTAGTTTATTAAGAACTTTAAAATCTTACTCATGAAAAACAGCTGTCTAATCATTAGATGGTAATATTTTCTATTTAGATTTTAACATATACAGATTTTCCTGCCAATCAATCGATAAAAAAGAATTTTTAACTAGTGTTTCATATTTATTTATGCTGAAATGAAAAACCACCTTTTAAAAGAACGTTAGTTCGTATATAATACACACAGAACAAACGTTCTTTAGAAGGGGATGTATTAATTATGTATGACTATTACCTTTTAACTAACCGCAAAATTTGTTTCGTTGACCTTAAGGGTTTTTACGCATCAGTTAGTTGCGTTAAGACCCTCGATACACAAAACTTGCTGTAGTGGGGGATGTTAACCGTAGCGGTTCAATCGTACTTGCGGCTTTAGCCGTGGGAGTGTCAAACGCACTGTATACTGGTGAGCCAATTCCATCAGTTAGTATTTCACTATCAAATTTACTAAATGAGGGAGAGGAGCAGATTTCATTATTTGATAACATTGTACAACGTGAAAAAGAAGTTAAACTAACAAAGGCAATGGATGAAATTAGAGATCGCTTCGGAAAAAACAGTATACTAAGGGGAATATCATATACAAACTCAGCTACGGCTAGATATCAAAATACACTACTGGGGGGCCATAAAGCATGATGAATTCAAAGATACCTAAAGGACGATTAATGGTCAAGTGGCAGGCATTTGCGGCAAAGATATGCTTCCTCTATACAAATAGATAGATACATCCACTATTCTTAACAGCAAGAAATATCTATTTCAACAGTTATTATTTGTTAGCAGACTTAATTTACGCTCATTTGTTTCAATAAAGAGTGAATCGTATCATCAAGACAGGTATATTAAAAAGGCCATTTCATTAATGAAATGGCCTTTTTAATAAAACATCTGTCAGGATAACTCTTTTGAATCAGTCGTATGTTAAATAAACCAACTAGTTAAAAATAGGTGTTCAATATATGCGGATATGGAGAGGGAGATGCCCGTAATACAATCGAAAAATTCATAGACTCTCCTAATACGAGTGAGAACTTCAAAAAACATTCAAGAAGTATAGTAGGACAAGTAGTGAAAAGTGTATATGATCGTTCTGAGAAAGATAAAAAGAGAGTATTTGTGAATTGTTGGCACTTGAATGAGTATGAATCCGCAGCAATGTGGGATTTATATTTAAAGAATGAAGAGGGGGTAGCAATTCAAACTACTTTTAATAGAATTAAAAAGAGTTTGGGCACAAATTAACGGATTCCTTAACGTACAGAGAATCGGTTAATTTTTTACATAATTTTTGCTGATGACAGAATCTCGAAAAATTTTTTTATATTTATAACTATCTGTATGGTCATTTTTAAATGTATCTCGAATTCATCCGTATAGGGAAATCAATGCTATGTTTTCAGCAAAAAAACTATTCTTTTTCGAGGTCAATTATTTTCGTAATCCATTCTTTTTTTAGATATGGTATCGTTGCTTGAATTTCATGACATTCCCATTCTTCCTCAATTTCAGGATAAAGTTCAAATAGATGTTTTTGCTCATCACTTGTTACGTTCGCTTTGGAATTTTCAACGAACTTAAAATATATTTCACACCAACTCCCATAACTCGTTAACATAATAAGCGGATTGGGACATTTGAATTCTATAAGCTGTATTCCTTGTTCAAGCTGAATATCTGAGAATAATTCTCTTGCTGTATGAACAGGGGGGGGGGTATAACCATTACATGAATGAAACGCCCATATTGGAGGATTACCATTGCAATGAATGCCTTTCAGCTTCATTTGATTTATCATCCACATATAAGGTGCTTTATCGCTATTAAAAACATAACTCCAATTGCCTGTAAGTTCACCTTTGGTTAATAATTGATGTACAGCTCTTTGATTTTGAAAAGTCCAAAGAGTTGTTACATTATTTGATGTTTCTTTATTAGATAATATATTGAAATGTTTCTCCATATTTCCATTCCTTTACTTACTTATATAATTTGAATTTTAAAGAAGATAAGATATTATTTCCTTTCATAAGTTCCAACTCTAAAAATTTATTATGATTTTTTATGTCTTTATTATTACATTCGAACAGTAAATGAACTATCTAATAATATTACGTAAAGGTGACAGTTTCGTAATGTTTATTGTAGAGAACGAAACTATAAGGGGGATTACCACATTGTTATCAAGCCGACAATATAAAATTTCTCTAAGATGAAAAAATACGCTATTCTTTTTGTAGAATCATAGAAAAGGATGGCGTCTCTGTATAGGATTCAGTCGAGATACGTGTAAAAATAGGTTATAGCCTTACTTTTATTTCCAATGTGATTTAATATGCGTAAAAAATATTTTAGTTGTCTATACATCATAAATTGTGTAAACTAACTTTATTATTAATTACATCAATACAAAAGGATGATCAAACATGAAAAAACCTCGTATTGGCATGATAGGATTAGGCAGTATTGCACAAAAAGCATATTTACCAATTCTTACTCAAGAAAAAGATTGGACGTTTACAGGTGCTTTTTCCCCAAATAAAGATAAAAGAAAAATGATTTGTAATCAGTATCGTATACAAGACTTTAATAGTTTATCAACACTTGCTGAAGAGTGTGATGCAGTTTTTGTACATAGTGCTACTAGTACACATTTTGAAATTGTATCTTCTCTTTTAACTAGAGGGATAGACGTTTATGTTGATAAACCACTAGCAGCAACAGTTGCAGAAGCTGAAAAATTAGTTGAGTTAAGTGAAAAATCAGGAAGAAAGCTTATGGTTGGATTTAATCGCCGTTTTGCACCTATGTATGTACAAGCAAAACAACAAGCTCAAAACATAGCATCAGTTCGTTTTGAAAAACATAGAACCGATAGTATGGGTCCTTATTCTTATGAATTTAGAATGTTAGACGATTATTTACATGCAGTTGATACAGTAAGATGGCTAGCAAATGGTGATTTGGATGTGTTACATGGAACGGTAAATATAAGTAATGAGAATTACCTAGTATATGCCGGACATGTTTATAAATCTAAGGAAGGGATACCTTTCTTTACAGATATGCATAGAAAAGCAGGTACTAACCTTGAGAAGCTTGAACTATTAACAGATGGAGCAATTTTAAGGATTAAGAACATGAATACTTTAGAAGTTGAGTCTAATAATAGCCTATCTACTTCATTTTCTCCTTCTTGGGATACAACGTTAAAGCAAAGAGGGTTTGAAGATGCTGTACAGCATTTTATTGATTGTATTCAAAATGATGAAAAACCAATAATTGATGGATTAGAAGGTCTAAAATCTCAATTGTTGGTCGATCAATTATTAAGAACAATAGCTAAATAATTTCAAGCAAAGGCAATGGCATTTGTATTTAAATACAAGGTAATAGTAGTCACCATACATATCCATCAACTTAAGAAAAATAAATGCCCCCAAAACAAAAAATGTGCTAACTACCTGTAGAGAAAGAAATTTTTCATTTAGGGAGGATATTAAAACCTTAGGTTGATGGGCATGGGGTACCGCCAGCATTTTCCGATTTTCTTAACTTCGATGTGAGAACCATTGGAATATCAATGGTTCTCACATCATTTACATGTATTCAATGTAAATATTGATTTTAATAAAGTATAATGTCTTGTTAAATTAATAAACCGATTAGCTCAAAAACATTTTAATTTAAATATTTAATCCAAGCATGTCCTTCTGGGAATTGTTGTTTTAAAGATACTTTAAGCCATTCTTTTTCTTGTAGTGAAAGTATTGGTAGAATTGTTTGAAAATAATTATAATCCTTTTCCCTGACTTGAGAAGAGCCAGCTTTATAGAGAAGTTGGACTTCAGGTTTCAAATAAGGTATCCCTTCGGGCGTTCTTAAAAACATTTCGTTTATTGCTCTTTTAATCGATTTTTCTCTTTTATAGATCCAATAACTTTCTTCACTATCAATTAACATAATTTGAAACGCCCAAGGAGAATTATTGTTTTTACTAACCCATACATCATTTGTTGACTTTAAAAATTCTCCTTCTTCCCAAATCTTAAGTTTACCATCTTTTGCCTTGTATAGCGTCCAGTCTCTCTTTAAAGATTGGTAAGCAACTAGTTGGTCTTCTCGAATGACTATTACATCTATATCACTATGTTGCCTACTTTTATTGCCTAAATGTAAATCTAATGCCCAACCTCCAGCAATGCCCCACCTAATTGGAATTTCAGAAAACACTTCATATACTCTCGAAACAGTTATTGGCATCCAATTATCTATATCGGTTCTCAAATTAATCACTCCTTCTTATTTTTATAAAGGTACTAGGGCCATATTCTACTAAATTACCACAATAATTAAATAGAATAGTAAAGTTTTTATTACTCTCATACAATCACTCTTTTTGAAATCTATTATTCTATTGAATATGGAAGTCTTTAACCTCCAAATATTCCTCCTTCTTTATTTACTATACATACTATAAAAAATTAATATGGTTAAATAGTCTTTAAAGAAATAAAAAAACGTATGACTTTACAATTAATACTGTAAAGTCATACGTAATGACTAGTTAAGATAGTCGGAAAAAACCCACGCTAAGCAAAAACATACAATAAGCTGCCCATATGGACAGCTTATTTACATAATTTTCGTTATTGGAAGTTAAAAATTCTTAGTTTCTTGCTCAATTAAAGCACCCGTTAGTTAAACAACAGAAGGTTTCTTAGTCAAGACCGCTCCAATAGTATTACGGTATTAAATTACATATCAAAAGGTTCAAGCTTCAAAATAAATTCTTCAACATCCTTGCCTCTTGCGTTGGAAAAACCCTTATCTTCAGAGATGATTTTAAACCCGCATTTTTCCAATACCCTGATGGAGGCGAGGTTATCTTTAGCGGCACGAGCATAGAGCGGACGTACCTTAATATACTCCAGAAACTCTGACAACGCTTTAGTTGCAATACCTTGGCCCCAATATTCCTTCCCAATCCAGTAGCTTACTTCGGGTTCGCTGAACTGTTCAAAGTTCGAGATGTGTCCAGTGACAATGCCATTGAATAATATGGTCTTAATTGTGATGGTCTCGTCAGCGATAATTTTTGTCCAATGGTCAAAAAATGCGTCCTTATCAGTCGGGTCTTTAGCTGTAAAGGCAGCCATATAGTTAGCCGTTGAATCTAGTTGTTGTTCATAAAAGATAGAAAGATCTTCCTCTGTGATATCTCGTAGCTTCACTTCACTTTTGCTAATGGATTCCATATAATTCACAAGCTCCTTAACATATTTTTGAATATAAATTCTTCAAAGTTTAGAGAAATTCCTTGTTCAACTATCCTGCCATGGGTTTTAGGGTTCTCGTTTGTTGTTGGATTAACCAAAAAACTGTATTAAATCTTGTATGCTCCTAAGGGTCACTATATATGAACACTACGTATTTGACTTTCTCAATGACCAACATTACTTAACTTGGTAAAATAATATTCGGATGGGAATCCAATTTTATTGAAATTAAACTGGTTATCAAGTCGGAGGAAGGCACTTTAGGGTGTCTTTTCTTTTTAAAATATATAAACACGCACTATCCCTTTCCTAATAGAGGCCCCCTTATGCTTCCTTACAGGGAGAATGATAAGGCATTTTTTATTTTCCCAATTACCGAGCACTCACATGTTTTAAATATT
The DNA here is from genome assembly GCF_056396785.1 of Bacillus sp. 05T21. Lineage (NCBI taxonomy): Bacteria > Bacillati > Bacillota > Bacilli > Caryophanales > Bacillaceae > Bacillus > Bacillus sp. 05T21. The sequence goes on from NZ_JBFTMD010000059.1 coordinate 8,622, forward strand.
TACAATACATGTATTGCTTTAATAACATATGATCATTCTTAAGAATGTCATTGAAATGTACCAATAGATTCTAGTGCATCAAAATAAATTGTGCTATGATGTGAGCAAATATAAAGCTTTCTAACGGAGGGATTCACATGCCGCATGTTGTGTTTCGTGGAATTAATACTGAACAATTAAAACGCATAAGCAAGCCATTAGTAGAAGAGCTCGCAGAGATTTGTGAGTGTGGTACGGATAATTTTACGTTGGAACTACCAAGTTCTACGTTTGTATTCAATGGAGAGGAAATAGAAGCGTTTCCACTTATTGAAGTGAAATGGTTCGAGCGTGGACAGGAAATTCGTGATCGATTTGCCAAGGCCATTACTACATATGTAATGGATTTTGGACTTCCAGAAGTAGAGGTTGTATTTACGGTTTTCACAGAATCAGCGTATTATATTAACGGGAA
>NZ_JBFTMD010000060.1:0-7786 GCF_056396785.1 Bacillus sp. 05T21
CATAAAGGATTATATGGAGGAGTATAATTATAATCGTTATCAGTGGACATTAAAAAAGATGGCTCCGATCGAATATCGGAACCACCTTTTAAGTGCTTGATTTTTCAGGGCTTTTTTATTAAACTGTCCATTTTATAGGGTACAGTTCAAATCTAGGAGGGTTCTTTTAGTAATAGGCTTCGATATGTTTTTTATTGCTAACTTAACAAACACTTGTATTCTAAAATAATGTGGTTTAAAAATGAAAAACAGAAGTTTTATGGAGTTTTATGTTAAAATATAGATATCAGATGTTATTCAATTAAAGGGTTAGTTAAAGAAAGTTTAAATCTCTTCCAAAGATAGAGCTAATTTTTAGCATACAAATATTTAATTGGATCGGGGTGTTTAGATGAAAAAATTATATAAGTCCACTCAAGATAAACAAGTATCAGGTGTATTAGGTGGCTTAAGCGATAAGTATGGAATTGATGTAAGTATCCTTCGAATAGTAACTGCATTATCAGCCTTTTTTACTAGTGGATTTACGGTGTTACTTTATATAATAGCTGCAATTGTTTTGCCTACAGATAAAGATATTAAGAGATAAATGTATGAACTTAAATCTAATTCCACAATCGAGAACTTTAAAGGAACGATTAGATAAAGGCACTCCGCCTCTTACATGTCTAGGGTACTTGAAAAGGACTTCCATTGACGTTAGTCATAGAGATAGGAGTGTCAATTATTTGTTTAATAATAAAAAGAACAAACGTCTCTAAAAAACGTTTGTCCGAAGTAAATTCATAGTTAGATAAGAGCTAGATTACGATTTATGTGTACGAGAAAGCCTTTTTATAAGTTTAGGAAGGACAGAAGTTAATTCTTGCTTCATCCGCTTCGTAAACGATGGATCCTTACCGGAAGTTGAAATCGTTACAATATATTCATCATTTCGGATGACACCAGGTGTGTGAAAGGATGATGCTGTGCCATCACTTACAACGTTAACCCATTGGAAATCATGTGCGGCTTGTTTGACCATCATATTGACATCATGTTGATTTGTAGCTGCATAAATAAGGTGAGCATCTTTAATATCATCATTACTAAAAGTTTTTTGCTTCCAAGTAATATAAGGAAGTTCCTTCATTTCCTCGCAAATCTCTGGGCTGATAACGGTGACAAAAGCGCCTGTATCTTTTAATCCAGACGCTTTCCGATATGCGATTTTACCACCACCAACTATAACAACTACTTTTTTATCTAAATTAAACATAAGAGGGCACATGTTATACATACACACATTCATCCATTCGTTCTAATAATGTTAACTTCATATATGTATCAAACTGAAGACAGTTGCAAGTCGTAACGTGATCATATTTTTTTGTATGCAACTTAATTTTTTGAAGCAACAATCCAGTAAAGAGAAGATACGGCATGACATATACATGGGACGCAGTCGATGTTATAGTCTTGAGCTCAGCGGTAAAAGAGGGAGTTCCTTTCGTTAAAAAGGAACAACATACTGGCATACCGAGTTTTTGTTCGACAACTGCTCCGATGTGTTGTAACTCATGTATCGGCTGTGGATCACTACTACCTCGTCCTACGAGTAAAACGCTACTACTTTGCATTGGCATAGTTTCACGTATTCTTTTCACTACAAGTTCCACCATATTTGGATGCGTACTAAAAGGTGGTGCAACTGAAAATGTTATATGTGGATATTTCTTTTGTAGTTGCTCTATTTCAAAAGGAATATCACGTTTATAGTGAGCTGCCGCAAATAATAAAACAGGTACAATCATTATTTCAGTTGCCCCCTGTATTATTGCTTCTGTAACCGCATCCTGAATGGTAGGAGTTGTTAGTTCAAGAAAAGCTATTTTTTGAATTCTTTCGTTACGTTCTTTCATAACAGATTGAATAAAGTGAATGAATTGTTCGTTACCTTCTTGTAGTCGGCTACCGTGTCCAACATATACAATTCCTTTCATCGTACCACCATGTCTTTCTTCATAATAATATCTTGTAATTGATGATCTACGTTATGAAACCCGATTTTATTTGCATAGTGTAAAGTTGGAACGTCGGTATACGAGAATGGAAGAGTAAGAATATCGATAAAGCCAAGTCGTTTTATTTCTGATAAAAATGTATCAATTGAGGCACGCCCTTCAAACACAATGCTATCCCATGAGAATTCAGAAAGCATACGAGAATGGACTTCATCGAAACGATGATCAATTGTATACTCATGAGTCATCATATAGGAGCCAGCACCAATTTTCTCTTGAATAAAAGCAATCCGATTAATATTTCTGCCTAAATAAACAGTAGTATCGGAAGAGAACTCTGCATGTTTACTTAGTAGCCCATATTGCATCAGTTTTTCTTGAGTGGCAACGTTCATATACTGCAGTTTTGCTTGTAAGGAACGAATATCTTTCTGGTGTTTACTACATGATCGCATCAATATTTCTACACTTTCAGATGAACAAAAAACAAGACGATTAACGTTAAAAATTTCATTGATTTGTTCAAGTGTTAATGTGTATTCTTCCTTTTTGAAAGTTGGAATTTGATATATTTCTGCACCGGATTCTTGTAACATTTGTTTTATTAAACTTTCTCTATTCGTTGCGGATGCAAATAAAACTTTTTTACCATGCAGTGGTTTACGTTCTTTCCAAGCAATTTGATCCCGTAAGGAAACGACATCACCAACAATTGTCATTGATGGATTAGAAATATTTTCGTTTTTGACGATAGGAACAATGGTTGAAAGAGTTCCTGTGACAACGCGCTGCTTTCCAGTTGTACCCCATTCAATGACTGCTACTGGCGTATCTGTTTTCTTTCCTGCTTGTAGTAAGCTTTCACAAATTGTAGGTAAGTTCTTTATACCCATGTAGTAGGCGATCGTGTCGCTATTGTGGGATGAATTGTATTTTCCATGATCGGTTAAAGGACCTTTTGCATGCCCAGTTAGTAAAGTTACACTATTACTATAGTCACGGTGGGTGAGGGGGATACCTGCATAACTACTAGCGGCGATGCTAGCTGTAATACCTGGCACAATCTCGTATGGAATGTTCGCAGCCGCTAAAGTTTCTGCTTCTTCACCAACACGGCCAAAAATAGATGGATCTCCGCCCTTTAAGCGGACAACGATTTTTCCTTCTTTCGCAAATTGAAGGAGGTGGGCGTTAATCATTTCTTGACGCATAGTATGATTCTTTGGCATTTTACCGCAATAAATAAGTTCACAAGTTGGCTTTGTATAGCTAAGAAAGTTAGGGTTCAATAAGCGGTCATATAAGACAATATCGGCACGCTTTAAGCAATCTATCGCTTTTTTTGTAATAAGCCCTTCATCACCTGGTCCTGCACCAACTAAATATACATATCCGTTCATATTCGCACCTCGTTTATTTTTATTTAAAAGGAAGCCAGGGAGGCTTCCTTTTGTAAATTACATGTTTATCCCGCTATTTGCCGTGCAGTAAGACCCCCTACCTCAAAATTCAGCGAAAACAAAGTAGTTAGGTGGGGATCAACTGCCCGTAAAAGCCCGATTGGTGAGGGCTAATAATCAGCGGGGGATGAACCAATCCCCGCTGATTAAAGTTTCACTTTATATAAATGTCACCGTCAATAACTTCTACTTCGTACGTTTGAATACAACCGTCATCCGGTTTTTGGACTTCACCTGTTAGTAATGAAATTTTCCAATCATGTAGTGGGCAAAAGACGAATTCCCCAGATACAATTCCTTCCGCTAACGGTCCATTTTTATGAGGGCACCGATTTTCTACAGCTCGAATATCACCATTTGAAAGGCGGAATAGGGCGATAGACATACCTTTCATTTGTACCTCTTTACCGATTTGAATAGGAAGGTCTTCCGCACGCATAACTTTTATTTTTTCTTTCGTTTGTATCATATAGATCACAGCTCCTTATTTCACAGTTTCTACTTCATACATCGCTTTTAAAGACTTCGTTTCTAGTGCTTGTCCCCAAGCTTCCGTATATGTGCTACGAGTTGTTTGGAAACGTTCATTTAGCGTAGTAACCATACTTGCATCTTGTAGTATTTCTTTTATGTGATCGAAGCCTAAACGTTCTGTCCAGTAGGCAGTACGCTCTCCGTAAATACCAGTTTCACGATAATACTGCATGTAAGCTGTAGCGATGCGAAGAACATCGTCTTCAGTAGGGACGATCATTACAAAATCAGCTTCACGTACTTCCGTACCACCATTTCCGCCGATATATAGTTGATATCCATTTTCGACACAAACAACGCCAAAATCTTTCGTCAGTACTTCCGCACAGTTACGTGGACAACCCGTTACACCCATCTTCATTTTATGAGGTGTATCTACCATTTCTAATGATTGTTCAAGTAGCATACCAAGTCCTAATGAATCTTTCGTACCGAATCGGCAGAAGCGAGAACCAACACATGATTTTACATTACGAAGTGATTTTGAGTACGCATATCCAGAAGTCATATTTAAGTCAGCCCATACGTTAGGTAAATCTTGTTTCTTAACACCATATAAGCCGATTCGGCTCGCACCTGTAATTTTTACGAGAGGAACGTCATATTTTTTTGCGACTTCAGCAATTTTCATTAAATCATCTGCGGTTGTAACGCCTCCGTACATACGTGGAATAACAGAAAATGTACCATCATGCTGGATGTTACCATTCATTCTTTCATTAACGTAACGGGATGATTTATCATCTGCATATTCTTCCGGAATCGCCATACGTAAATAGTAATTTAAAGCAGGACGACATTTTGAACAGCCGTCTTCATGGGCAAAACCAAGAACATTTCGTACTTCTTTTGGCGATTTTAAACCTTTCTCGTGAATGGCCGCTACGACTTCATCACGTGATAAAGTTGTACATCCACACATACCGGCAGATTGTGCTGAGGCATCAAAAGCATCTCCAAGTGTATGAGATAAAATTTGTTCAACAAGAGGACGACATTTACCACAAGATCCTGCGGCTTTCGTACATCCTTTTACTTCATCAAAAGTTGTTAAGTCTTGTTCTAAAATGGCATGAACGATTGTACCTTTCGTAACGCCATTACATCCACAAATTGTGTCATCCGCACTCATTGTAGCAACGTCAAGTTCACTTTCTTCACCAGCTTTGTGAAGAAGGGAAGCGGCTGTATATTCTTGTATATCTTCTTCTTTCTTTAACATGCTAAAGAGGCGTGTACCATCAGTTGCATCACCATATAAAACGATACCGACGACTTTATTGTCACGAATTAATACTTTTTTATAGGAACGTTTACATTCATCAAAGATTGAAATTGCTTTCGTTTGATCATCTTCATAAATTTGACCAGCAGAGAATAAATCACAACCTGCAACTTTTAATTGCGTACCGACGATGCTGCCCGCATATCCATTAGTTTGTAAATTCGTTATATGTTTTGCTAATATTACGCCTTGTTCATAAAGAGGGGCAACAAGTCCATATGCGATACCGCCATGTTCCGCACATTCTCCAACAGCATAAATGGATTCATCATTTGTTTGCATATAGTCGTTGACTACAATGCCGCGATTTACAAGTAAACTAGCATCTTTTGCTAAATGGGTATTCGGGCGTATTCCAACAGCCATCACGATTAAATCACAATTTACAATTTCACCATCTTCAAACTGAATACCCTCAACATGATTTGTACCAAGTATCTTTACAGTTTTCTTTTCCATTAGAAACTTCATGCCTTGCGCTTCTAAATCTTCACGCAATAGGGAAGCTGCTTTCGTATCTAGTTGTTGCTCCATTAAGCTAGGCATTAAATGAACAACATGTACGTCCATTCCTAAGTCAATAAGACCTCTTGCGGCTTCTAAACCGAGTAATCCACCACCAATGACAACGGCCTTTTTCTTTTCTTTAGCGGTATCCATCATAAATTGTGTATCTTCAATTGTTCGAAATCCTGTTACACCAGGAAGGGTGGAACCTTCAACTGGTAAAATAAAAGCACTAGAACCTGTTGCGATAATGAGTTTGTCGTATGTAAGAGTACGATTTTTTTCTGTGACAATGACCTTTTCCTCGCGGTTAATACTTTGAACTCTCTCGTTTGTATATAAAGTTATTTCGTTTTCTTCGTACCAACTATATTCGTTCATAATGATATCTTGCATATTTGTTTTGCCTTGTAGAACATGAGAGAGCATAATGCGATTGTAGTTTGGATGTGGTTCATCTCCAAAAATAGTAATCTCATATGAATCACTATCATGTTTTAATATTTCTTCCATACAGCGTATGCCAGCCATACCATTCCCGATCATAACTAAACGTTTTTTCATATTCATTTCCCTTTCTATGTGAAAAGTTGAACAAAAATTTATATTTCCATTATAGAAAATTAAAAAAGAGGGAGATGTGATATTTATCACATTTTTATAATGATTCACAAATTGTTAAAATTCGGATTTATGTGAAGAGAGAAGCGAAAGGGAATATGGTTATAGGGTAGAGGGGAAGCGTGAATATTTTTCACGCAATGAAAAAGCAGGACATGAGCATTTATACTCAGGTCCTGCACTTTATTTATGCTCTTGAAATTGCACGCGGAAATAAAATATTATTTTCTAAATGAATATGCTCAAATAAATCAGATTCAATGGCTTCAAGGCGCTGGTAAACAAGGCGATAAGTGCCGCAAGCTCCTTCTGGTGGAGTAAAGTCATTTGTCACCTTACGAAGTTCTTTAATAATATTGCCAGCGTGGTTATGTTCATTCTCCAACTCGTCTACTACTTTACGTAACTTTGCATAGTTTTCATCAGTTGGATTTTGTTCGAATGCTAAAATTAACGGGAAATCTTCCGTTTCTTCTTTAATTAAATGTTGTTCTAATTCCATTTTAAGTTCATGAAATAGTTTATGAATTTGAGCTAAATGAGGCTGATTTGCTCCATGAACGCGTAATACTTTCGTCACATATGGACTTAGCTGTGGCAACTCTTCATTTAAATAGCGATGATGCTTATTTACAACATAATCAATCAATTCTTGATAAGAAGCAGTTTTCCAATCAATTTCAGATTCATTTAATAGCTTCGTTTTATGATAAAGCGTATTTAACTCTGTGATTACCTCTGTTGCCGATAAATTTCTTTCATTAATTGCATCAATAAGTGGTCTATTACCACCACAACAAAAATCTATTCTATATGATTTAAAAAGGTCGCTAGCTTTCGGGAATTGTGTAACAATCTCACCAACAATAGAAGTTTCAGTAAATGTATGTTCCATATGAATGCCTCCATAAAGTTTAAATGTAATATCTAAATTAAGAATAGCGTTAAATTAAAATCAATGTGGTGATTGAAATCACTTATTATGTGTCATTTTTGAGAATAATAAAATGAGTTTTATAAAAGGAAGAGGGAGGTTAATTCGTCGCAATAGTTTCTGATAATAAAAAAGAAGCTTACTAGAAGCTTCTTTTTTATTACTATTTTTCACATGCAACTCCATCGCCATCACGATCAAGTTTAGAGCTATAACCTGGTTGATCTCTATATAATGGAGCTTTTCCAGCATTTTTAACTTCAGTACAATTTTTGTAAGTTACATTACTATTGTTACTTGCAGCTGGTTGTGTTTGAGCTTGCTGTGCTTTTTGCTGATCCTCTTGTTGTTTGCGAGCTTGTTCATCAGCCTGGCGTTTTTGCTCTTCTTGTTGTTTGCGAGCTTGTTCATCAGCCTGGCGTTTTTGCTCTTCTTGTTGTTT
>NZ_JBFTMD010000061.1:0-7305 GCF_056396785.1 Bacillus sp. 05T21
TATTAACGCAAGTATCAATCTAAAGAATGAAGCGATAAGGCTTCTAACCGCAAGGACTGTGGAGATAGCCTAATAAATTAGAGTTCGATAGAACTCTTTACTTAGGAATCCCCCTCTTCTAAACGAAGTGAAAGTGGGGGTAGTTCAATAGGCGATCAATATAAATGCATGGAATGTATATTAAACTAAAGAACTCGTACAAACTCGTAAGTTTTAATGTAGTAGTTGTCATGACATATAAAAGGTGTCACGCAATAACTTGAATACTTACAAATTTATGCTATTTAAAAATATATGAACTTAAAGCACTTGATTGTCATTTATGGCAACAAGTGCTTTTTTCATAGATATATTAAGACTCGATAAACAAATAAAATATAGATTATATATATGGATTGATAAATGAAATAAAATAAGTCGTGAATATTATATAAAAGATAAGACTTACTTAGGTAATATAGATAAAGAGTTGTACAAGAAGTTAGACAAAGGCTCTAAAATAGAAGTACTAGAATACAAAGGAAAGACAATCATGTATGATAGTTACGATGTAAAGTAAGGGGGATTATATTGAAAAAGAAACGGTTTAGAATTGGTTGTATGGTAGTGTTTCTAGTGTGTACGTTCCTACTCATAGGGGTAGGAACGTACAACGAGATACAAGTCAGACAACATGGTAAGTCAAGTATAGCGGAAGTCGTAGACATGAAAGAGTACACACCTAGAGGGTTTAAGACTTATGAAATCAAGTACAAAGTAGATGGTGAAACGCACACAGGTAGCGTAAGTAAGAAAGTATACAAACGTTTAGACATTGGTTCTCGCATTGAGGTTGTTGAGTACAAAGGAAAGACTATGCTATTTGAAAGTTACGGTTCAAAGTAAGGGGTATGAATAGTGAATCATAGACGTAAGAAAAAAAAGAATCCAATACACGTAGAAAAAGTACCAAATAGGGTAGAACGCATAGGAAAAGAAGAGAAACCGAAAGAGGAGCAGAGTAACAAGTTCTTTGACATTCTCCTTGGTATTCTTCTTTTCCCACTTATTATATGGGCAGTATTAGAAGGTTCTAGGGGAAAGTTAAGTAAAAAGGTAACTCTTGTGGTTATAAGTGTTATTGTTTTCATCTTAGTTGGGGTAGTTATAATAGGAAACAAATAAAGGGGTATGTTATGAGTGAAAAGAAATTCATAAACTTAGAGAAAGACCCAGAGTATGTAGACGAATATGTTGTATTTAAGAGTACAAAGTTTGGAAAAACCTACTACTTAGATTCATCTGTGAAAGGGTATACAGAGTATGAACTTGAAGAGTATATCATGAAACTTGAAGCATACAAGAAAAAGAGAAGGAAGAAGGCTTGGATGTATGTAGGTATTTTCGTCTTATTCTGTTTGGTCTTGTCAGTTATAGAGGGGTATCAAAAAGAAGAATTAGTTAAAAACGGCAAAGTAAAAGAGGTTATGGTTCTTGGGAAACACATTGAAGAAGAGTATATCATACTGAAACACCCTACTTTAGAGTTGTTTGACAATAACAAAATGAAAAAGATATGGGTGAAACAGGAACTTTACGATAAGGTATATCCGACTGACAAGGTACGAATCATTGAGTACAAAGGTGAAGTTAAGTTGGACCCTAGATATGAGGATAAAGACTTAGTCATACAGAAGTATAAGTTTGGGAGGTAATTGTAATATGGTTGAGTAAGGGGCATTTTATAAGTCCTCATAAATTTCTGGAATTGAGGGTTACTATTAATCTATAATTTATTTAAAATAAAGGTAGTGAAGAATAACTACTCTTCACCTGAAATAAATATAAAGGAGAATTATAATAATAATGACTTTTCCCAATAATGTTAACGGTATGTGTGAGTATTCAATAATAGAAATTAGATGCTTACCCTATAATTCTGAAACAATAAAATTTCAAAACGACTTTGTTCTTATTTGTAGTACATATCTTAATAAAAATGATAAAGCACATGGTCATACTACATTTGAAATCCAATCTGTAAAAGAATTATCTTATAATAATTCACACGTTAAAGAAGCCAAAAAGTTTGCATTCAAAGGTGGTACTTTAAAGATTAATGATTTTGTAAACATAATTGAGGTGAAAACTGATTATGATACAAAGATTATAGCAAACCTTTCTTACCAATATTCTAAAGATCAAGAGATGGAATATATACAAAATAAAGACTTACTCCTATTTTCTACTTCAGTAGGAATCAAAGGTTCTTTTTCTAACGTCCCTTATCTTTATCTACCACCAGAATTTAAGACCTACATGGACTACTATGATGCTCATCAAGAATCTAAAATTCTCCATGATGCTTATTATACTTTGTGTCGAAGCACAAAAGAAGATAGTCAATTCATTGAACAATTTAAGGAACTACAAGATAAACAAAGTATTTTAGAAAAAGATTTATATGATCGTTATTTACAAAACACATATAAGGACTAAATGAATTTCGTAAACTATCTCCACTTCCAGCTTGTTTAGGAGTGGTCGCTTCCTAGATTCACCTATCTTGCGTGTTTATTTCTATACAAGTACAAGAACTAATTATGGATTAGGCTATCCCGTTAGTTTATATAGTTCGATAAAACGTATGTTTTATTATGAAAAAATAGTAATTCATCTCCCACCTATTTGTTGGTGCCATGCACCTACATACAAATTGAAGAGAGAGAGGAATCACCTAAATTTAGTTAAAATGATTACATGCTGTAAATATACACATCAGATAAACAAAACAAATAAAAAAAAGAATCCCATATCATATATGTTTATGGGATTCTGCTTTTATCTAGTACTGGTCCATTGTTACACAGACCTCAATTTATCGTTTATTCATTGTTTAATTTTATTAATAAACTACATAGATTCATATTAGCGTTTGATATCCGTTAATATTTTCTGATATCCCATTGTTTTCGGGCTACCGATCTGAATTTTATTTGTTAACTCATTATTATAGATTGTTGTTGCTTTCGCAAATTGATTACGATCCCATTGGTGATCTTTAGCAATTTGTTCATCAGATAAATTATAGTATGAATAAGTTACACGTCCTTCTACATCTGGAATTGGATCATCGAAGGTTGTATCAAGATGGTACCATTTCCCCTCAATTTTCACTAGATTCCAAGCATGAGGTTGTCCATTTCCAGTCCCTGTTACAATATGACCTTCTACTCCTGCCTCTTTTAACAATTGATAAGTTAATAATGCATATCCTTGACAAACAGCAGAACGGTTTGCTAAAGCTTCATATGCCGTATAAGCCTGGAAAGAAGTATCATACGAAACATGTTTTACGACATAATCATGAATTGCTTTTACTTTTTCATGTTCATCCATACCAGCTTTAACAATAGAAGTGATAACTGATTTTGCTTGTGTCTTTACATAGTTCATTTGCTCTTTTGATTCACGGTATGTAATTTTTAATGTAAATACATAATCTCCTGGAATACCACGAATAGAATATTGTGTATTTGCAACGTTATATTTCATGTATTCATTTGAATCAACTGTCTCATCATATGCTTTAACAAGCGTATCCATAACTTCTCTTATATTAGATTGTTTAGATTTATATGTTATAGTTATATCTTCTTCATGATTATTAATATAATTTTTCATGTCTTTTTTATAAGCTTCTAATAGTTGTACCTCAGTTTGTACACTCGTATCTTCTTTATTTGGCTTTGTCACATCAGGATTTTGTGTATTTAATTGTTCCCTATAATTTAATGCATTAAATAAAAACTGTGCATACTGTTCACGAGTTACAGTTTTATTTGGTTCAAAACCTCCATTACCTGTACCTGATGCAATTTTATTCGACTGTACGGCACTAATGGCGTCCTTCGCCCATGAATTATCTGGTACATCATTAAAAGTATGTTTACTTAACACAGGAACTTTAAAAGCAGTCTTGATGACCTGTGCCATTTCTGCACGACTTAATGATTCTTTTGGTCGAAATGCCCCATTTTGATCCCCTTTAAAGACTCCTATGTCTGTCAAAAATAGAATCTCTTCTAAGAACATTGTTGAGTTTTTATTAATGTCCTTATATGGATTTTTAAGCTGAGACCCATCTTGCATAATATAAAAAGAGTTGTCCTTATTAAGAGTGCCTCCTTTTTTAGCAGGAGCTAGCACACGATAAATTAAAGCTGCCACCTGTTCACGAGTAGCATTATCTCCCAGGCCAAACATTCCATTTCCATATCCTCCGATAATATTACGATTAGCTAAGCTCGTAATGGCATTATTTGCCCAATGGTTTTTGGGAACATCATTAAATACAACTGAATTTCCCCCTGATTGGACTTCAGCTTTTACGGGATCACTACTTGTTCCTAACAATGCACCTCCTACCATCGTTAATGATGTTATTGATTTTAATAGTTTTTTACTCATAAATTCTCTCCTAATAATATATTAAAGTAATTAACTTTACTTCACTAAGTTTATTAAACAAGTGGTATCTTTTAACTAAAATTTATAGATTTACGATACGAGAAAGCCCCTGCAGGACTTAAGTCCGCCTTTAAGCATGGGATGAAAGTATCGCTTTTGCGTAGCAAAACATGTCAAAATGGCCTCAAAGTCATGCAAAAGACTCTAAAACAATAATGTTCTCTAAAAAATGAATATTGTATGAGGTTGCACGAATCAATTTCACTTCGTGCGTAAAACAATACATGTCGTCAAGTACTAGACGCTAAAGCATAAGGAGAACCTATACGGTCTGTCATGGGAGTGGTGATGGCAAGTCGCAATTTTGCACGTCAGCACTCCCAGAAATGGACTTCGCCTTTGGTAGCAAGAATCCCACTGACCTATGTCAGCTTGCCCCTTTAGGGGTGGGAGTGTCAAAAATGTACTATGAAAGACTTTTAGACAGATACAGTCTAGGATACTACAAAATACATATATAGTTTTATGCATTTATGCATTTTCTTCATTTTTTTAAAGCAATAGGTGTATTTTGTATAATATTTAAAGGGTTTTTGATGTTTCTATGAAAATAAATCAAATTTTCTTATATTGATTCCGTAAAAAGCTATCATACATGATAAGAGATTTATTCTTTTGTTGTTCTTTTAAAGTTTCAAATTGATTAATAAAAGATTCTGAATAATCATTTTCTTTTATGAAATGTTCTAATATTGAGTAAGCAGTGTGAAGAACTTCAGAATCGTGCTTAGCCTGATAATATTCTATATACTTCTTAAAATCCGGAGGAAGATATAAATAAGGAATATTAGACAATTGCCCCTTTGACCCTTCAGAAATGGAAAATAAGAGTAAATCTTGCTCTTGTATATATTCCCTCTCTTGATCGCTATGATATTGATAGGAAAGTCTCGCTATGAATTTCGTATCATAGTCTGATTCCGCATGAGTAATTGTTACAAAATCATTTATTTTCAAAGACCCACCTTGGTATACAAACTTCTTAGCATTTTTTACATTTGGATTATTATAAGACAGTTCTTTTATAGATTGAATTTCAAATGTAGTATGACCATGTGCTTTATCATTTTTGTTAAGATAAGTACTACAAATAAGTACAAAATTATCATAAAAATCGGGTGCTGTAGAAATACAAGGTAAACATTGAATTTCTATAATTGAATACTCATAAGACGTATTGATGTTACTTGGAAAAATCATTTTATAATTCTCCTTTAAATTTATTACCCATACCATATAATCGATCTTCATAAAAAATAGAAAAGCCATTATCGAATTGATAAGGGCTTTTCACATACTTTTATATAGAATAAAAATCAGATGCCTATAGAAGTATAACACAAAATTCAATTAAAACAATGTGGCTCTGTTGCAAAGTTTGAAAAAACATAAACAGGTTGGTAAATGAGGAACAATGTTTCGGAAGAAGTTAGTTCCAAATTTGATAGATGAGATTTCCATATTCATGAACCGGTTCTGGTGCGCTTATATATTTTAAAAAGAAAAGACACCCTAAGGTGCCTTCCTCCGACTTGATAACCACTTTAATTTTAATAACATTGGACGCCCATCCAAATATTATTATACCATGTTAAGTTATTTTGTTCATTTATGCTGGTCGTCTGTAGGCTGTTTTGTAGTCCATGTAGCGATTAATAAGAAAATAATAGCAATAACTACACCTAAAAGTCTTTGTTTGAGCCACATGGATAAGGCGAAATTTGAAGTAATAGCTAAAAAGATAAATATTACGGTATATTTATTGAATCTCATTACGAACAACCTCCCAACGGAACTATACTCAAGAAAATTTTACTATTTTCTTGTTTCGTAAAAAATAGTATTAAACAAAATTCAGATTCTTTATCATTTTAGCCAAGAAGACTCCTTCCTCAAGGAACGCGAAGTGAGTAGGTGGGAGATGAATTGGCTTCGGGCAAGGGATGGCAGGAAGCCATCTTAATTGTTCGACATACATAAACTGTTACTTCACTACCTATCGAATGTATGTTTGTTGTATAATAGACACATATCGAAATGGAGGTGAAACGAATGATGATCAATAAAGCATATAAATTTCGTATCTATCCAAATAAAGCACAAGCGATCCTAATCAATAAAACGATTGGCTGTTCTCGTTTTGTATTCAATCACTTCCTATCTTTATGGGGTAATGCATATAAAGAAACAGGAAAGGGTTTGACATATGGTACATGCTCTGCCAAACTTCCAGCCATGAAGAAAGAGTTTGTTTGGCTAAAAGAAGTGGATAGTATTGCGATTCAGTCGTCTGTTCGCAACCTTGCGGATGCTTATACACGCTTTTTCAAAAAACAAAACAGTGCCCCGCGTTTCAAATCTAAGAAGAACAACGTACAATCTTACACCACAAAACAAACAAATGAAAACATTGCCGTTGTAGGAAACGAAATGAAATTACCAAAAGTCGGTCTTGTTCGATTTGCCAAAAGTCGTGAAGTAAAGGGACGTATTTTAAATGCTACAGTTAGACGGAGCCCTTCTGGCAGATACTTTGTGTCATTGTTAGTTGAAACAGAAGTGCAAGAACTTCCGAAAACAAATTCTTACATTGGAATGGATGTGGGACTAAAAGATTTCGCCATTTTGTCAGATGGAACGACCTATAAAAATCCAAAGTTTTTTCGATCATTAGAAGAGAAGTTGGCAAAAGCACAGCGTGTTCTTTCTAGAAGAACGAAAGGATCTTCTCGCTGGAATAAACAACGAGTAAAAGTAGCTAGAATTCATGAATACATGACGAATGCTAGAAAAGAT
>NZ_JBFTMD010000062.1:0-6697 GCF_056396785.1 Bacillus sp. 05T21
TGCTACGGTTAGACGGAACTCTTCTGGCAGATACTTTGTGTCATTGTTAGTTGAAACAGAAGTGCAAGAACTTCCGAAAACAAATTCTTACATTGGAATGGATGTGGGACTAAAAGATTTCGCCATTTTGTCAGATGGAACAATCTATAAAAATCCGAAGTTTTTTCGATCGTTAGAAGAGAAGTTGATAAAAGCACAGCGTGTTCTTTCTAGAAGAAGGAAAGGATCTTCTCACTGGAATAAACAACGAGTAAAGGTAGCTAGAATTCATGAATACATGGAAAATGCTAGAAAAGATTACTTGGACAAAATCTCAACTGAAATCATCAAAAACCACGATGTTATCGGTATAGAAGATTTGCAAGTATCGAATATGTTAAAGAATCATAAGTTAGCAAAAGCGATTAGTGAGGTAACATGGTCACAGTTTCGAGCCATGTTGGAATATAAAGCGAAATGGTACGGCAAACAAATCATTGTCGTATCGAAAACATTTGCTTCAAGCCAATTATGTTCTTGTTGTGAATATCAAAACAAAGACGTTAAAAATCTAAACCTACGTAAATGGAATTGCCCTTCTTGTCATACACATCATGATAGGGATATTAACGCAAGTATCAATCTAAAGAATGAAGCGATAAGGCTTCTAACCGCAAGGACTGCGGAGATAGCCTAATAAATTAGAGTTCAATAGAACTCTTTACTTAGGAATCCCCCACTTCTAAACGAAGTGAAAGTGGGGGTAGTTCAAAGGTGGTCTTTTAATGTTTATTAAAAAAACTTTTGATTGAAATAGTGCAGAGTTTTTTTTACTTATTTTCAATAGTTAAAACTACATGAAAATCAAAAATAAGTAAAAAAATGGAGAATTTTTCGTCTGAATATATATAATTTTTAACAAAAATTCATAATTATGTTATATAATAATGTTAACAAACCATATTTTAGGCATTACCCCCGATTGTGTAGAATAAATAATTTGTTTTGATGAGCTAAAGTATTTAGCTAAAAGAACTTGTAGCGGGGCCTGCTACAAGTTTTTTTGTTTTTTCAGTAAAGGAAAATAAGAAAAAAGGAGGGAATACAAGTATGACAAGAAATTTAAAGAAAGCAGCACTTAATTCGTTAGATGGTAAATGGGGGATAAGTATAGGAGTATCAGCGTTAAACTATTTTGTACCTACTCTTAGTGCGTCAGCAATCGCGACATTCATGTATTTAATAGTTGGCCTGTTTATTGGAGTAATTGGTTTGGATGTAATCTTTGTTTATTCAATTAGTGGGCAACCTCAAGTAGACCCTACTGCACTAGTTTTACTTATTCTAAGTTATATTTTTTTAGGACTTATTTGTTTCTTAATTTACAGTTCCATACAAGGCATCTTTAATTATGGATATTCTGCTTTCACCTTACATTTAGGGGAAAATGAAGACGCTAAAGTGGACGATGTATTTCTAGGGTTTAAAAAAAGCAATTTGTTTAGATCAATAAAATTGGGCCTGTTGCAAGCTGTTTTTCTTTTTTTATGGAGCCTATTATTTATTGTTCCAGGTATTATTAAATATTTTTCTTATTCCATGTCGTATTACATATTAGTAGAGAATCCTGATTATACAGCAAGTGAAGCATTGAGAGAAAGTAAAAGAATAATGAAAGGGCAAAAGCTAAAGTTATTTGTTCTTTGGTTATCATTTATTGGTTGGTTTCTATTAGCTGCATTTATAGGGATGTTTACATTTAATCTATCATTTATTTTCATTTCTCCCTATTACAATATAACTGTCTCACATTTTTACTTAGATTTAATTAAAAAACAGGATTTTGGAGAAGCGAAGGTAAGTATATAAATAGGAAGTAAGTATGTATAAGGTGAAATATATACTTTCTTGATTCTGCCATCTTGAAAATAATCAGTGTTAGGAATTTTTTGATACATACGTGTATTCGATTTGATACGAGAGATATAGTAGGCCACTTTATCTTGTATATATTGAAGGTCTTTTAAATGAAAATAACCTAAATCCCGGATACATAAATCATTCGTTGTCATAGTTGGGACACACAGAGAGCCGTAAGTGCGATCATGTTGTTTACCTGGGCCAGTATGAATATGAAGGAACGGTCCACTTAATAAATCATACTCAAGCTGAATCTTTACTCCCGCTGTATGGCTGCATCCTCCTGCACCTGGATAAACGAATGAAAAAGGGTCTGGAAGTTGAAATGCAGTTGAATCTAGGACACGAATACGTTTGAAAATAGAAGTGTATGGAGAAGAGAGCAGCTTAGCTGAAGATAACTTTTGGTTGGATTGTTTATTTGCATGTAAAAAAGAGATCGGAAATTCCGATCTCTTTTTGTTTACTTCTTTATTATTTTTAATTTATTTCCTTAAATTGATTTTATTCACTTTAATGCAGATAGAACGTTACTGTAGTTTTAAATTAAAGTCATACATTTTTAAAGAAAGTGCTACTGTTTATAAAAAAGTTGCATTGTTTTACCCCTTAGCAACAGTTACTTTAAATGAAGTGGCTCATTTCCGTGACTTTGTCATTTTAGGTTCTGGTGCAAAAAATTCAAGACTCTTGCAAGTAATCTCCTAAACTTGGGCATACTGATAGTATGACTCTAAAGAAGGGGCAACGCGTTTTACCGGACAATTCTGTCCAAAACCAGAAACAATGTATTCATACATTGCTTGGCCTAGCTTCATAAGATAGAAATGAAGAGAAAATTGCTATTCTATATTTCTAACTAATATTTTTGCAGCAGAACCAAAGTTTTAATGTTTTGTACCAAACCCCAAATATCCTTGTTATACTAATATACTAAGCTTGTCCTCATGTAATGCCTTTAGACATATTTTTCTCTGAAGACACCTGCAAACAATATATCTTAAATTTGTATTTGTTTTATCCTATTAAATAGTTGGAGGTTTTTTTTTGGATAATGTGCTACATAAATTAAAAAGAATAACTCGGAAACAAATTCTTCTTTATACTATACTACTACTCTGCTTTTCGGCCTCAATTATTTTTGTTCATCACAATTATTCATATTATGAACGCCCTATAGCCAAGGTTATCAAAACTCAATTAGAGTCTTCGTCCGAAATTTCAGATAGGAACAATAATCTCGATAAGATATACACTCAGAGTATAGTAGCACAATTGAAAAACGGGAAAGAGAAAGGACAACTTATCCATTTAGTTAATGAATATTCCTTATCCGGTGGATATGATCAAGAATATCATGTTGGAAATGAATTGTTTGTTTCAATTCATAAGGGCACAGAAAAAAGCGTAAAGATAACTGGAGATATAACAGATGTAAAACGTGATAAATATGTTTTGATTAGTGGATGGATTTTTGTCTTCGTTTTAATTTTCATTGGAAAAAGGCAAGGTTTTTTTTCTATTATAAGTTTGGCAATCAATGTTGTTTTATTATCATATGCATTAGATGTTTACTTGCATACGTTAAATAGCAATTTATTACTAATATGCGGTGTAAGTGTCATTTTAATTATATTTATTTCTTTATTACTTACTAATGGCTTTAACGAGAAAACATTTGCAGCTATTTTTTCCACCATACTAGGAACTTTTATTTCATTGTTAATTACCTACCTTATAATATGGTTAACTGATGAAAAAGGACTTAGATATGAAGAAATGCAATTTTTAACTAGACCTTATAAAGAGGTGTTTATGGCAGGTGTATTAATTGGCTCTTTAGGAGCCGTAATGGATGTAGCTATTACAATGTCTTCTTCTATCTTTGGTTTATATGAAGAAAATAATAACATCTCAATGAAGGCGCTAAAAACATCGGGTATGGATATTGGAAAAGATATTATGGGATCCATGACGAGCATTTTATTTTTTGCGTACATAAGCGGTTCTATTCCGATAATTATTTTATTTTTGAAGAATGCGTCCCCATTAGGTTATACGCTTTCTATAAACCTTTCATTGGAATTAACTCGAGCCTTAGCGGGTGGTATTGGAATTGCGTTAACGATTCCGATAGGTCTATATACAACTATTTATTTTATTAATCGAAAGAAGGCAAGATTATGAATGTATTAGTATTACTGACAGTCATTTTATTTATATTGATGACCTCCATTGGTGGAAAAAAAGGAATACGATCTTTTATTGCCTTATTTCTAAACTTTGGTGTAATCTTTCTGATTATAATTTTTATGTCAGACCCGAGTTCCAACCCCATTGTTATCTCCATGATTGCATGTACGATAATCAGTGTTATTACTCTGTTCTACATTAATGAAATAAACCTTAAAACAATAGCTGCATTTATCTCCACTATTATCACTATTATGATTTTACTATTTTTTATTGTTATAGTAACAAAAAAGACTATGATTCAGGGGTTTGGTGAAGAAGAAATAGAGGAGCTTAGCATATTTTCCCTTCATATTGGAGTAGATTTTATTAAAATTGGAGCTGCTGTAATTATCATGAGTACAATAGGTGCGATTATTGATGTTGCTATTTCTATTGCATCTCCAATGGCAGAAAGATTAAATCACAATCCATTAATCAGTAGGAAAGATTTATTTACATTTGGAATAAGCATTGGGAAGGATATATTAGGGTCAAATTCGAATACATTATTTTTCGCTTTCGCTGGAAGCTATCTAGCATTGTTTTTATGGTTTAAAGATTTATCTTATTCAATTGGGGAAATTGTAAATTCAAAAGTATTTAGTGCCGAGTTGATAACTATATTTTGCGCTGGAATCGGTATAGCTTTGGTTATTCCTATTACTTCGTGGATTACTGCATATTTTTTTATAAGAAAAAGAGATAAAACCGTTAAATAGGATTCTGTTGCAAAGTTTAGGTATGCTTAAATTACTCCTATGAAAATTTTTCATTTTATGCGATTTTGAATATAATTTGTAATTCATCTTATGTCGAAAAGCCGAAATCTGAGATCAGGTTTCGGCTTCGTTTAAATTAAGACTCTTCTTTTACTTTCAAAATATCTACATTACTGACTTAAAATCATTTTTGCCATTTTTAAAGTGGGATAGATTTATAAAGAACCCCGAAGCTCGTATTATTTTATAAAGCAACTGTTGAAATAGCTTGTTTATAAAGGAGTTGTTGCTTCCCATTATTGGAGATTAGCACTGAAAATTTATCAACAGCGATAATGATTCCGGGGACTCTAACTCCGTTTATTAGAAAAATCATTACTACTCTTTTTTGGATTCTGTTTTCTATGTATTGGTGTTGAGAAAGGTTTTAATAAATATTTCATTTTTAGAAATAAAAACCCTAGTTTTCTAGGGTAATGGTATAACAGCTCAATATATTTTATTCTTTTATATCGTAACGTAATATTACGTTGAAAACATCAGGTAAATGTAACCAATTACAGAAAATAAGAGCAACTAGCAAAAGCTAACTGCTCAATTTAAGAAAAACGTTTAAGAATGGGTTGTTTATAGCATTTACGAATTATTGGAATTTATTCAAGGAGGAATAGAGAATGTATTTATTGGGAAAATGCAGTTAGAGAATTCTTTAAGAAACAGGAGCAGGAACGAAATAAAAGAGCAGCTAGCAAAAGCTAACTGCTCACCCAAGAAAAACAGAGGAAAGATAACCATGTGTCTATAGTATTTACGGAATATTGAGTTTTATTCAGTTGTTTATATAAGTCTGGATAAAATCTCTTTTACCAATGTCGAAGATCCAATAAGGAGTATCGAGAGGAAAATTATTGAGAATATACTTTTTTTAGGTTTCTTAAACTCTAGATATAAGTTAATGATTGCGCCAATTGCAATAACAATAAAAATAATAAGCCTTAGTGTATCTGGCATGTATAACACTCCTGTTAATTACTTAATTGTATTATACAGGAATTAACTTGTAGATTAATGATAGGTAATACGATTTAAGGAAGATTTAAACAAAATAATCCTTTGAATAGAAAGCGAGGTTAAAAGAATGGAAGGTAACGTAAAGCTATTAGGCACAGATGGAATGTGTGGAATGGAGTTTACAGGGAATAAGGTCAAGGTTCTGGTGCAAAAACTTAAGGACAATTGCAATGAATCTATAAATCTTGGACATACTGTTACTATTACTTTAAAAAGGGTGCGTGATTGGTATGGAAAAAGAAAATGTATTCAAATGGAAGCATTATCAGCCTGATATTATTTTGTTAATGGTAAGATGGTACCTACGGTACAACCTCAGTTTTCGTGATTTGGTGGAAATGCTAGAAGAATGGGGTTTATCCATTTCTCATACAACGATTATGCGTTGGGTTCATCAGTATGGTCCTGAATTGGACAAACGAATCCGCCGTCACCTCAAACAAACAAATGACTCTTGGAGAGTCGATGAAACATATATCAAAGTAAAAGGTCAATGGATGTATCTGTATCGTGCTGTTGATTCGAAAGGAAACACAATTGATTTTTTCCTAAATAAAACAAGAGACCAGAAGGCTGTAAAGCGCTTTTTCAAGAAAGCTTTGCGGTCTTTTCATGTTTCAAAGCCACGTGTTATAACAGTCGATAAGAACCCAGCTTATCCTATAGCAATTGAACAGTTGAAAAAAGAAAACATACTAAGATTAGTAGTGCAGGCCAAGGCATTGGTTCGCACTACTATTTTTTATATAGTAGAAGTGAAGAAAGGGTCGTGT
>NZ_JBFTMD010000063.1:0-6593 GCF_056396785.1 Bacillus sp. 05T21
ATAGCTTAAAGAAAAACGACAGTAAATAGCTTAAAGAAAAACGACAGTAATAGCCAACGGCTACCAAAATAATATCTTTCTTGAACTGTTTCCCTTTAAAATATCGCACTTGTGATTCTCCTCATTCTTTTTTTCTAGAGTGTAGCTTCATTTAGAAAACTTTGCAACAGAACCGCTAAAAAGGAGTAAGACGCACATTTTAATGCTTTTATACGCTAAGGGATTCTCAAAACTCCATAACACAAGTTAAATTGAGAATTTGATTTAAAGATGAGTTTTGAGACACTATTTAAGCTCTTTTCAGCACCTTTTACATTGAAGTGCATTTGTTGGTGATACCGCTTAGAGTAGTAGAATCAACGTTTTCTCATGTCGAATCTTGCTTAGCGTATATTTTCGTTAAAATGTTGGCGGTACGCCAAATAAAAGGAATACATTTGGAAAGAAGATTAACCAAAATGTATTCCTTTATGCTAATACTTATCGAAAAATAGATATATATAATAGACGTTTAAATGAATACAATCCAAATTAGGATTTTGTATATCGCCCAAGCTTCATCCTGTTTAATGGCTTGTTTCATGATTTTTTCTTTTTTTTGTAGAAATATATCCCTAAACAAATACCTATGACAACACAACCGATAATCGTTACTGTAATATACAGTGGGTCTTTATTTATTTCACCTGGGATTACCCTTTCTAAGATTGGGCCTATACACATTGAAAATGCTACAAAAATCGTAATCCACGATTTTGTATACAACGCAAACATAATAAAAATCAGAATACAAACAGCCGCAATACTATAATTTTGTAGTGTAGTTGCCACAAAATAATCGGTATCAATTTGTTTATTCATCCAAAAATAGAATCCTACCCAGACTCCGATAGCAATAAAATTAGCTAACATTACAAGAAATAGTGAACTTTTTGTAGATGGATATACTTTAGGAATCCCTTTGAATAGTGTAATTGCAAATACAGAAAGGGTCAGAAATAAGGGTAATGATCCAAATAACAATATGTTTTGTGAAATTTTGAATTGTCCTCTAATAGTTGGAGCAAAGCACATATAAGCGACAATAACTAGAATTGCTGCAGGAATTAATACGAACAATCCTTCTTTATCTACAGGTAGTTCTTTCCCAATATTCTTCATATGTTGTTTTCGGCTTTTTCCAATAATAGTATCTACACTTTTCCCCTTGTTTTCAGCTTCTATTAAATGAACTTCTAATTCTTCCACGATTCCATTTATATCTTCATCTTTTTTTCCTCGTTGCAATAAATACATTCTAAGTTCGACTAAAAATTGTTCAGACTTCGTTGATAACATGCTATTTTCCCCCTTTATTAATCACATTTTCAACAGATAGTTTTAAATCGCTCCAACGCTCTTTAAAACTATCCAATTCTTTTTCACCTAATTCTGATAACAAGTAGTATTTTCGTTTTGGACCAGCCGTAGATTCCCTTAATACACTCGTAACTAATCCTTCTTTTTGCATACGTAATAATAATGGATATATCGTTCCTTCACTAAACGAATGAAAGCCATAGCTATGCAATTTCTCCGTTAATTCGTAACCGTATATTTCCCCTTCTTGAATAATGGCTAAAATACATCCATCTAAAATACCTTTTAACATTTGCGTTGAGTCTGCCATTTCATCCCCCTTTTCATACATATTTTCTAGTAGCTTGTAATACAAGGTAAATGATTACAATAATAACTTGCAATGCAAGTGTTATGGATATAAAAATAACACATAATAACTTGTAATGCAAGGTATGTAGATGTACCTTTAAAGTTAACACTCACAAAAACAAAACGATTTCAAAAGTATCTATTTTTAACTTCTTCCTATGTTTTATCTTTTAATATAAATATTACTTGATATATATTTTTGTTAACAGAATTAGAGTTCCGTTAACTTTTTGAGATGAATTTAACAAGATTAGTTTACAGAACACCTGTAAATATTGCTTAAAATATGTTTACGGAACACATTTTAAGCAAGTATTCTTGAAAATTTCAAATCTAATTACCTTAAATTCATTGTTTTATCATAACTTTGAAAGTTTTTTGCAAGTGGCCCGAAAAAGAACGAATGGTTGCCGTGCCCCTAGTATAAGGATTCTATTTTTTTGCATTAAATTTCTACAAACAAAAAAAGATAAGATCGGAGAATACGATCTTATCTTCAGCACAAGGAGTAAACATAAGTGATAACCATCATGTTTTTATTATACTTTAATTTTTGTTAATTTTGAATATTAAAACCATAATTAACAAGTATATCTATATTGAGAAATTTATTACAAAATTAGCTATAAATGATTCAAAACTCCAATGTAAACTTTTACCCATTAGTTTACTTTCAAATTTATTAAAAGAAAAAAAGACGACTTTACATTAGTCGCCTTTTTTCTAAAGAATTATATTAAACCAATCAAGTTATTAAGCATTTATTTTATTTAAAATTGAAACTTTATTAGTAGTAAATAATACATAATCTTGCTTTTTAGTTTTAATTAAGATGCGATCAGTTGTAGCATAAGGTGTCCCAATTCGAATTGCATCATTTTTTTCAACGCCAGCATAAGTATCATCTTCAGTAACTTCAATAATTTCATTTAATGGAATATTAACTTTTGCCAATTGCCATTTAATAATTAATTCCTCTGTTGTTTTTATAACATCAATACCCAACATATTACCAAGACCTTTCTATTCTGTTTTCTAAATATAATTATAAATCAAATAATTGTATTTGTAATTAAGTATCTTTATTGAACATTTATGTTTGCTAATGAAATGAATAAAAATTTTTTATCTATTTCCCAATGTAAACTTTTAGCCATTTGTTTACTTTCAAATTCACTTAAGGACACATTTTCTTGTTTCAAAAACCTCGTGTTTATAAAGGTATACCTTTGTAAACGGTTAAGGACCATCTATGAAACATTGAAATATCAAGTTTATAAAGGTGATTTAAATTATTTTATAAACGTTTATTTTCAATGAATACCTTTATAAACAAAAATGGTATAATTGTGGTAACAAATACAAGGAGAATACAAAACGTGGCAAATATTTATGGATATATACGTGTAAGTACAAAAGATCAAAATGAACAACGTCAATTACATAAGATGATGGAACGTGGAGTGGAAGCTCGACGTATTTTTGTCGATAAGGCAAGTGGACGACATTTTGATCGTCCTCAGTACCAATTATTACGAAAGATATTGAGTACAGGTGACATTGTTTACATAGATGCTTTAGATCGTATGGGGCGTAATTATGATGAGGTAATTTCAGAATGGAAGTACATCACGAGAGAATTACAAGCTGATATTGTTGTTTTAGAAAATGAAACACTGTTTGATAGTCGAAAATTTCGTGAGATGGGAGATATGGGACGATTAATGGAAGATCAATTTTTATCTTTGCTTTCCTATGTTGCCGATCAAGAACGAAAAAAAATTCATCAGAGACAAGCGGAAGGGATTGCAATTGCGAAAGCGCAGGGAAAGCATTTAGGACGTCCTCAACTTACTCTTTCAACATTAAGCCAACAGCAACTACATATAATAGAAAAAACTTATTCAAAGTGGAAAAATAGAGAAATAACAGGTGTCCAATTTATGGAGTTACTTGAATTGAAGAAAAATACTTTCTATAAAATAATGAAAGAATATGATTTAACTAAAGTGCAGAATAATTTATAGAATAGACGTCGAATTTTTCTTAGATTATGAAATTCGGCTTATTTTATTTCGAAATTTGTTTATTGTATATATTCGTTAAAATTTTGGGGGTAATCTTAAAAAGAACAACTCCTTGATATGGGTTTTAACAAACATTACAAAGTGTAACTTTAGGAGGTATTTTGCATAGTTTTCAAATGATAAATTGCACATAGATAGAAAAAGAACTCAAGAAAAAAGATTAGATTTCTTTTGTAGGATGACAAAAAAAAAGCTATCATACAACAACTAGTATGTTTTACAAACTAGTTGTTGTATGATACAGTATGTTTATCTAGTATGTTTTACAAACTAGTTGTTACATAATATAGTACATTTAACTAATATGTATTACAAATTAGTGAGGTGAGTAAATGAAGGAGACACAATTATTAAAGGGCGTACTTGAAGGTTGTGTACTATCTATTATTAAACAACAACAAGTGTACGGTTATGAACTTGTACAAATAATGCGTAATTATGGGTTTACAACAATAGTAGGTGGAACGATTTATCCTCTACTGCAAAAGTTAGAGAAACAAGAGTTAATTAAAAGTAAGGAGCTCGCTTCATCAGATGGACCGAATCGGAAATACTTCTTTATTACAAATGAAGGAGAAAAACAATTAGAGGGTTTTGAAGAACAATGGAGTTCATTGATTGTAAAAGTGAATCGGATTATGAATAAAGCGGAGAGTGAATTGGATGAAAAATAATTCAGCTAAACAATTAGTGGAGAAAAACAACAAGCTTAGAGAACAGCTGTCCCCAGAAAATAAAGTGTACTATGAAGATATTTTAATGTATATGCGAACATTTGGTTTTTTCTATGAAGAATTAGAAACAGAACAACATTTAATGGCAATATTACAAGATATTTTAGAAGCGCAAAAGCACGGTGAATCCGCAGAAGAGTATTTCGGTAAAAATCCGAAGGAAATCGTCAATCAGCTGACAAAACAATTTGAGAAACCTTCATGGAACTCGATGTTTAAAATAAGTGGCTTGATTTTTTTAATTAGTACGTTTTACGTCATTGTCGGTAGTTTTACAGCACCAACATTACAAGTAAATGTATTAGTTATATTGCTGAATGGGATATTCTCGGTTGCATTAGTTTATGGTACTTTTAAATTGTTACATCTGAGTATTTATATGAAAATGCAATTACCAAAGTTAATTAAATTTTTCGTAGTATGGATAATGGCAATGATTCCATTTGGTGTATTTTTCCTTATTCGGCTGTATACACCGAAACAGGGAATTGTAAAGATTGGTGCTCCATTTGATTGGATTGCCATTCTAGTTATTTTAATCGTGTCTACCGTTTATGTTATATTCAAAAAGAAACGAGAACTCTTTGGAGGTCTTACTTTTGTTATCACTTTAGGAATCTTTGGTTTATTATTACGGATTCCACAAACGAAAGAATTTTTCCAAGATGGTAAAAACCAAACTTTTGTCATTCTTGGCATTATTGTTCCTATTGCGCTCTATGTACTAGTTGAATGGTTACTTCTTCGAAAAATAGAAGATGAAAATTAATCTTTAAAAATTTTATTACAATCCGCCAAGAAACAGTTATGTTAACGCTTCTTGGTGGATTGATAGGAATTGGACTTGGTTATGGTGGTGCATATATTGTTTCCGCGTTTGCAAAATGGCCACCACTTGTTTCTTGGGAAGGTGTCGTTAGGCGTATTACGCTCTATGACGTGAGGTATTATTTTGGTAATTAATCTGAATGAACAAAGCTACTTCAATTAGATCCAATTGAAGCACTTCGTTATGATTAGATTATTAGTGTAGTAGTAGGATTCTCTATTACACGTCACTGCCCGTTATAACGGATTATATAAATAGAAGGAGGAATTATGATGGAAGCGAATTTGAATACGCAAAAAGTTGGCGGAGAGAAGCCCTCTATATTTGGGATAATTACTTCTCCAGGTTTACAGTTTGAGAGAATGAAGATGAGCGAGAAAGTTTGGGGTATGTTCTTCCTAGTTGCATTGTTACAAGGATTACTAGGTGGTTTAAGTGCGTATGTTATGTATACATCACCTGAGATGGTTAAAATAAAAAAAGAATTAGGTGATCTTGCTGGGCAAAGTTCACTTACATCTGAAGTTATTTCTGGAATTGGATCGAGCTTTGCTGGTGCAATAATTGGAACACTATTTATAGCAGCTATTTATAAAATATTTATGATGTTCTTTGGTAATGATACGCCTTACAAAATCTTATTGAATATTGTAGTTTATACAAACATTGTCCTTATTATTGGTGGACTTATTAATACAATTTTAAGTCTAATCTTTGGTAGTAAAACGACTTATTATACTAGTTTAGGGTTGTTATTTAAGGAAGGTACATTTGCATATGGAATTGGTAATACAATTGAAGTATTCTATGTATGGAATTTGGTCTTAATTTGGCTTGGATTACATATTACAGCTGGATTAAGCAAAGTGAAAGCATCGATTCCAATTATTATCCTATTCATTATTAAAGCGTTCTTCTTAGCGGCAATTATTGTATTAATAGCGAAGTTTTTACCAGGTATGCCTATGTAAATAAATTAAGTCATTATAAATAAGTTTAGTAAAAGTTTTGCAACACTAATAACCGGTTCCTTAACGCACAAGGTACCGGTTATTTTGTGTCTAAAWTGTGTCYAAACGTACAATTTTCTTTTTTTGATATGGTGACCCCATGCCCATCAACTTAAAAATATTAATTACCTCCAAGTGTAAAAAAACAATATTTTTATCTGTTAGTTTGATGGACATGTGACTGAACCCCTAATACTTTACTTTAATAATGACTCTTTTCATG
>NZ_JBFTMD010000064.1:0-5987 GCF_056396785.1 Bacillus sp. 05T21
TTCCCGTTAATATAATACTTCCCGTTAATATAATACGCTGATTCTGTGAAAACCGTAAATACAACCTCTACTTCTGGAAGTCCAAAATCCATTACATATGTAGTAATGGCCTTGGCAAATCGATCACGAATTTCCTGTCCACGCTCGAACCATTTCACTTCAATAAGAGGAAATGCTACTATTTCTTCTCCATTGAATACAAACGTAGAACCTGGTAGTTCAAACGTAAAATTATCCGTACCACACTCACAAATCTCTGCTAGCTCTTCTACTAATGGCTTGCTTATGCGTTTTAATTGTTCAGTAGTAATTCCACGAAACACAACATGCGGCATGTGAATCCCTCCGTTAGATAGCTTTATATTTGCTCACATCATAACACAATTTATTTTACTGCACTAACACCTATTGGTAAATTTAAATGATATTCTTAAGAATGATCATATGTTATTGAAGCAATACATGTATTGTGACTATTTAAAACATTTGAGAGCTCGGTAATTGGGCAAATATAAAAAGCCTTATCATTCTCCCTGTAAGGAGGCATGATGGAAGGCCTCTATTAGGAAAGGGATAGTTGCGCTTATATATTTTAAAAAGAAAAGGCACCCTAAGGTGCCTTCCTCCGACTTGATAACCACTTTAATTTTAATAACATTGGATTTCCATCCGAATACTATTTTACCACGTTAAGTAATGTTGGTCATTGAGAAATTCAAATACGTAGTGTTCATATATAGTGACATCTAGGAGCATGCAAGATTTAATACAGTTTTTTATTTATCCAACAACAAAAAAGAACCCTAAAACCGTGCCAGGATAGGAATGTATAAAAAAATACATAGGTCGATAGAACAAAGAAAGGAGGTTCCCTTGTAAGGGAACCTCCTTGTCCTTGCTACTGATAATGAGACGTTATGTTAACCGAGCATGAATAGAACATTCATCATTTTTTCTCTTGTATTCACTTGTACTAGAATTAAACTAGTCTTCAAACCAAAATAACACTTCAATAGGTGCTTTTAAAACTTTTGCAATATCGTAAGCCAATTTTAATGAAGGGTTATATTTTCCGTTTTCGAGATTACCAATTGTTTCTCTTCTAACTCCAACCTTATTAGCTAAATCTCCTTGGGACATATTTAACTTTACCCTATATTCTTTCATCCGAGTAATCAACGTCATCCTGCATCCCTTTCTTTTCTCTACGTTCAAATATTTCTAAATTAATTAGAAAAGTTCCTAATGGTATTAAAATTGAAAGTGCAAAAAATAAACGAATTACATGTACATTTTCAAAAATAGAAACACTTAAGAGTAATATACTACCAAATACTAGTGTTACAAAAAATGCCCTTGTAGCGGCGATACGAACATGCAATATAAAAAGCTCATCTGGTATAACTTTTGCGTATAAAAAAAAGAAAAAGAAAAGGAAATAGTAGTGAGGCGAAAACGAATTTTCACTTAAAAATGAGAAAGGTGCCAAAAAACCTAAAAAGCCAATAAACCCTAAGTAAGCTAATTTATTCTTCATATAAGATCCCCTTTGTGATATATTTCGCTCTTTATGAGATAAATATATCACATAAAGAGCGAAATAAAAAGGAATTGAAACTTTATATCTTTGTTTCAAACCAATACTTTTAACTTCCGCTTTCGATAATTATGTAAATGATCTAGTGGTGGAGGTTCTGGTAAGGACAAGAAGAGGAACGTATAAAAATAGAGTTGTAGAAAAAGAAAGAGTGGATTCCTTATGAGAGTTGGGATCCGCTTTTTTATTACAACTGATAAAGAGACACTATATCTGACTTATATAAATATCCTATTTGTTCAAATTTGTCCTAGCTGATGGTACAATTAAAATCATGGAGGGATATTATGGTAATTTTTTATGTAACACTGTTTCTTATATTCGGCACTGCAATAGTCTTATTTTTCTTGTCTGGTACATCAAAAATTAAGGCTAAAAACCTATCATTGATAATGGTCTGTTTAGGGATAAATCTACTCACAAGTCCAATGGCTTTTTTTATAGGTGGGATGGCAACAGCCCCTCCAGATAGTACTACGCTTGATTTTTTTGGAGGATTTCTCTTTATTCAGGGAATACCGCTCCTCCTACTACTTGCAGCTTTTTTGAAGTTTGCACTAACAAAGAAAACAAAACAAGTATAGAAGTACATAATGAATAGGTGGATGCCTTTTTAGAGGAGGGATCCACCTTTTTCTTGCTATCGATAATAGGACGTTATGTTAACTATATACGAATATCATATTCATCCAAAATTGCCCTTATTGATGGTACAATTAAAATCATGGAGGGATATTATGGGAATTATTTTATATTTTGCATTTTATTTTGGAGTACTGTTTCTTATAATTGGTACTGCATTAGTTTTATTTATTATGGCTGCATTACCAAAAATCTGGAGTAAAAATCTATCATTCGTAATGATCGGTTTAGGGATAAATATACTTACCATTCCGTTATCTTATTTTATAGGTGGGATGGCAACAGATTCTCCTGATAGTACTAGGTTAGATTTTTGGAAAGGATTTTTCTTTGTTCAAAAAATACCGCTCTTTTTACTGATTTTTTTATTATTTTTAACTTTGGTGTCATGGTTTATTCGTAAGAACAAGAAAAAAGTAAACATGTAGAATTTTAAAATGACTTCCAATAACAAGAATTATTTAAATAAGCTGTTCATATGGACAGCTTATTTTATTTTTCCGCATAGCATAGATTATTTTGAAAAATGCTGACGGTACCCCATGCCCATCAACTTAAGTTTTTAATGTCCCCCCAAAACGATAAAAATAAACTTGGTTGCTATAAAAGACATCACGTTTTTATTCTGAAAGCATTATAAAATTTTAACCTAATGATTATATAGAAGGTACCGATTATTAGGGAAATTATACAATAAGATGTCCGGAGATAATATAGTTGTTTAATTTACATTATCAAGACCTAAATCAAAAAAGTCATAAAAAATAAGGAGTGATACATATTAGTCATTGACTAATATGTATCACTCCTTTACTTCTTGCTCCACAATCGCACCCGATTCTGGAAAATTTAAAAAACGTTTATTTTTCTTTTAACATTGAATACTTTCGATAAGTTTTATAGAAATTGATACCCAAAAAAACAAACAGAAGTGTGGAAGACAACTTCAAAAGGACAAATGGAGTTTCAAATAAAAATGCCTTCCAAAATAATGAACCTTTCATACTCCAAAGACCTTCATGATATAATCCCGAATCCTTGTAAAACATATAAGAATAAGCTAAACACAGCATAACCAACCAAAATGAATAATTCATTAATTTTTTATAATGATTATCCTTTGATTGGCGATCCGAGAAGATTTCTTTCTTCAAGTTTCGGAGCGATAAAACGATATATTGCTTTAATGAGACTTGAAGAAAGTATTTCCATCATAAAAGTAAAAATTTCTGGATTCTTTTTGTAGATACGATTATAGGAATCTAAAAAAAGCATCGTTTTTGTAAATTCAATTTTTTTAGTAGAGAACTTTTGAATTTCAGTATTTTCGTGAAGTGAACAGCTATCCCAGTAAGTTTCATTTAGCAGCTCAATAAAATTATTCATCTTAACTCCCTCCATAATAAAAACTCCTCAAATTTGAGAAGTCTGTTCATTACGCATACATGCGTTTAATATTTTCTTACTGTGTTTCTAATCGAGACTCTTCGTAGTCATTTCTTAAAAGTAGGTATTGTTTTGAAATGATTTCTTGAATGTCTTCATGTGTTAGATCCTGATTCTCAGTAAGAGCATCATTTTTAATTCTGGCCATGTTTTACCGCATTGATCTAATACGAATTCATTAAAACTCATTTATTCTCTCCTTTCTAGACAATACAAAAAGCCCTTCAAGGATACTGGATAGTAAGAACCAATGCATTTAGCATTACATTCTTCTTTCAAGTAACCCGAAGGGCTTATGTGTATTGAGATTGATTTGAAAAATAAAAAAGGTGTATATAACAAATGATATCTCAAATTTCTGAAAATGTAAATTGATTATAAAGAATTCGTTTTAGAGTTTGATAAATATAATTTATAAGAAGTAAATATGAAAAAGTTAGAGAATTATCTTAGTTATTAAATAGATTCTGCCTATACTTTAAGTAGAGCCCAATTTATTAAATTTAAATAGTTTATATGTTCATATATAGAATTTTGAAGGGGGTATATTGTAAATGATTCCAACGTCAACATACGTGGCTAAATGGGTATTAGATGACCTAACACTTGCATCAAGACCAAATCAGGGAATCAAACTAAGTACATTTAAAAAATTAGAGAAACTTTATGTAGAATACAGAGAAATGATTGAGGGGGATACTAGCTTTGAAATCACACATTATTTGCTAGAGTTTATCAATCCGCATAATCTCTTTGTAGTAAGAGAGGGTTACTATATATTTGATAATAAAACGATGAAATTTATTAAAGTATCGGATGACATCCATTTTTCAAATCAAAGCTTAGCGTACTGTAATAATGGAGTTGCAGTGGATTTAATAAACGGAAAAATGCATTTTTTAGAAGGCCATTATTATAAAGTTAAGACCTCATATGTTGATTTATTAAAAGGAGAAACTATACCTGTAATGGTATTAAGTCATCTAGATAATAATGTTGGAGTATCAGTTCCTTTGACAATGTTTAATGAAGAGAGAACTTTTAAAATTTCAGAGAGTTATATAGTAGATCTTACCGCCAAAAATTGTAACAATGAGAGTGAATTTAGTGAAAAGGGAAACGTAGTACGATTTCTAAAACCATCTATTGTGTAGTTAAGTATATATGTTAATTAAATTCATAATGAATTTAAGAAGGTGATAAAGTTGTCTTTTGAAATGTATACAGCCTTTCGAGGTAAAGTAATTATAAAGGATGAATATAAAAAATTGGTGGAATTAATAAATACAGGAAGCTGGGAAGAGGCAGCGTTAAAGTTTCCATTTGTTAAAGAATATATAAAAGTTAATCGTAGTACAGACATTCCATTTACAAAGGAACAGATAAATGAAGCATTAGCAGAAGATGATTTTCTATATATGAGGTGGCACGTAGGCAACTGGGAAGAAGAGAATGACTATTATACAAATTTAAAAAGTTATGAATGGTCATTTATAGCCAATCTAAAGAATTAAAGGGATACAGACCATAACGTGACACCTATTACATTATTTATCATTTTAGCCAAGAAGACTCCTTCCTCAAGGAATGCAAAGTGAGTAGGTGGGAGATGAATTGGCTTCGGACAAGGGATGGCAGGAAGCCATCTTAATTGTTCTACATACATAAACTGTTACTTCACTACCTATCGAATATACGTTTGTTGTATAATAGACACATATCGAAATGGGGGTGGAACGAATGATAATCAATAAAGCATATAAATTTCGTATCTATCCAAATAAAGTACAAGCGATCCTAATCAATAAAACGATTGGCTGTTCTCGTTTTGTATTCAATCATTTCCTATCTCTATGGGATAATGCATACAAAGAAACAGGAAAAGGTTTGACATATGGGACATGCTCTGCCAAACTTCCTGCCATGAAGAAAGAGTTTGTTTGGTTAAAAGAAGTGGATAGTATTGCGATTCAGTCGTCTGTTCGCAACCTTGCGGATGCGTATACACGCTTTTTCAAAAAATAAAACAGTGCCCCGCGTTTCAAATCTAAGAAAAACAACGTACAATCTTACACCACAAAACAAACAAATGAAAACATTGCCGTTGTAGGAAACAAAATGAAATTACCAAAAATCGGTCTTGTTCGATGTGCCAAAAGTCGTGAAGTAAAGGGACGTATTTTAAATGCTACGGTTAGACGGAACTCTTCTGGCAGATACTTTGTGTCATTGTTAGTTGAAACAGAAGTGCAAGAACTTCCGAAAACAAATTCTTACATTGGAATGGATGTGGGACTAAAAG
>NZ_JBFTMD010000065.1:0-4499 GCF_056396785.1 Bacillus sp. 05T21
CCAGCGTTCATCCTGAGCCAGGATCAAACTCTCCAATAAAGTTAGTTTGTCTAGCATCTAAAAATAAAAATTGACGTTCACGTTGTTTGTTTCGTTCAGTTTTCAAAGAACTTGTYTGYCGCTCATTTGCGACTCCCTTATGTTAACATTTTYATATTTCAATGTCAACCAAGTTTTTTTATTTCTTTTGTCGCTTTCTGCGTTGTTGCTATCGGCGACTTGTTCTATATTACACCTCTAAACTCTAATCGTCAACACCTTTTTACAAAGATATTTAATTTAATATGTTCACACCATTTTAGCTCTAAATCAGGCCCTATAAAGATTTCATTAAAATAGAAACCATCGTCTACTTTTCTTTATTAATCTATCCTTCTACAATTTAGAAACTTCTCTATTACAAAGGACTTGCTTCCCCCATCTTACCGAACTCATACGATTGATTCTTTTCAGCTAAACTGACAACCTTATTTTAATAATTAATAGTATATAAGTAGAAAGTTGCTTTATTTTTCATTACTGCTCCCTTTTCCCCTGTGTTTATCAAATTGTACTATCAATAACCATTCTATTAGAATCAGGTGACGATATGAAAGATATATGTATTCTTATAGCAGACGATGATAAAGAAATCCGTGATTTATTAAAAAGATATTTAGAACGAGAGTTATACATAGTAGATACTACGTCTGCAATTATTTAATCAAAACAACTATAACCTCTTTATATTAGATCTTATGATGCCTAAAGTAGATGGGATCGAAGTATGTAGAAAGCTTAGAGATACAACTAACATTCCTATTATTAATGCTAACTGCTAAAGATCACGAAGTTGATAAAACTTTAGGCTTAAGCATCGGTGCTGATGATTATATTACGAAGCCTTTCAGTATTCACGAAGTGGTTGCAAGAGTAAAGGCTCTTATGCGACGTTTTTTATTTCTCGGAAGCAACACTAACTTACAAGAAAAAACAACTTTAACATTTAAGGGACTAACCATTGATTTAAAAAAACACACAAGTCCCTACGAACGGACAAGAGATTGCGTTAACCGAAAAAAAACTTAAACTAGTAAAGTTCTTCTCTTCCAACCCAGAGCAATTATTTACAAAAACAAAACTCTTCCGAAATGTGTGGGACGCTAATTATATAGAAGATGATAATACCGTTATGGTACATATTAGAAAACTTAACTGCAAGAGAGAACTTATTAATTAATGCAAAGATAATTGGAGTTCACAAAAGGAATGCAATTGAAGAAGCATTAGAAATTGTAGGCTTGCAGCACGAAACAAAAAAATTAGTAGGAAAATACTCTTTAGGAATGAAGCAACGCTTAGGAATTGCACGTGCTCTTCTCCATTATCCTGAACTACTCATACTAGATGAACCAACTAACGGACTAGATCCAATCGGTATTAAAGAAATGCGAAAACTCATTAAATCTTTAGCTCAAGAAAGAAATATAACGATACTCATTTCTAGTCATATATTAGCTGAGGTGGAACAACTAGTCGATCGTATGGGAATTATTCATGAAGGAAGGTTATTAGAAGAAGTTTCTCTTGATACACTGCGTAAAGCCAATCGTAAGTACATAGAATTCCAAGTAAATAATGATAATAAAGCTGCGATGCTATTAGAAAATCATTTTAAAATTTTTGATTATGAGGTACATGATGAAGGAAATATTCGCGTTTATTCTCACTTTGGACAGCAAGGACACATCGACAGAACGTTAGTTCGTAACGATATTGAAGTATTAAAAATTGTGATGAGCGAAGATAGACTAGAAGATTATTTCACCAAACTAGTTGGGGTGGCACAATTGGTTAATCTGCTTTATACAGAACTACTAAAATTGAAACGATCCAATATGTTTTTGATTAGTATTATCGGAGCAGGTGTCGCGCCATTTTTAGTGGTTGTAGCTTCTTATATACACATGAAGACAAAGCAAGCCTACTCCAACTATTTTATTTGGCCAACTGTTCACTGAAGTTAACCTATACACTACTTTGATTATAGGATTCCCCTTATATGGAGTTGTGATCGCTTATCTATTTACCCGTGAATACACGGAAGATACATTAAAAAACTTGCTAACTATCCCAGTATCACGTATTAGCTTTATTATAAGTAAGTTTATCCTTCTATTACTTTGGATCATGATGCTAACTTTAGTTGCTTGGGCGCTAACTTTATTATTAGGGCTAATAGGTAGCTTCCCTGGGTTTAGTATCACCTTACTTTTAGGCTCTCTCATAAAATTTTTAATCTGTGGTGGACTTCTCTTTCTTTCGTCTTCACCTATTGTACTACTAACTCTTGTAATGAAGACTTATGTACCG
The DNA here is from genome assembly GCF_056396785.1 of Bacillus sp. 05T21. Classification (NCBI taxonomy): domain Bacteria; kingdom Bacillati; phylum Bacillota; class Bacilli; order Caryophanales; family Bacillaceae; genus Bacillus; species Bacillus sp. 05T21. The sequence goes on from NZ_JBFTMD010000065.1 coordinate 2,353, forward strand.
CCTATTATATTAACAATCATTATTACAATGACTAACCTTATGATCGTAAATTCAAAACATAAAGACCTATTCCCATGGACCGCTACTCTAGATATAGCAAATAACGAATTACAAGCCACATATTATTAAACCGATATTCAAGGAATATCGGTTTTTATCTATTTCACCTCTAGTATTACTCACTTCAATATGGCATAGTGGGTAATAGATCAATATTAATAATCAGAATATTCTTTGCTATCAATCGACACTGAATTAAAAATAAACACCTCAATTGATTGAATATGCCCATTATACCAATACAGAACAAACATTCCATGAAACTACTTCCTTGCATTTAAGTAATCGTACTATATTTCACTTGCACTTATCTTCTCTACGAAAGACTCCCAATTATAAGATTTAAGGAGGTTTCATCCTATGTCTATATACACAATTAGAAAAGCAGGTCGAATTGCTAACAAATCATTTAGTTTCATTTAATAGTATTAACAGCACCATCGGCGAAGTCGGTATTATAGATGAACTATATGGTATTTTAAAAAGCTTCCCTTATTTTCAAGAATATCCTGAGCATGTATGGATTCAATATGTCCCTCATGATCCAATAGGGAGGAAAAATGCATTTGCGTTTGTAAAAGGGACACATGATTCAACTTCTACTATTATCTATCCTTCTCATTTAGATACGGTTGGCATTGAAGACTTCGAATCGTTAAAAGAACATGCTTTCTCTCCTGAAACACTCGAACAATATTTTCAAACCGATGCAAAACCTGGAGCGTGGCTGTTCGGCCGTGGTTCTCTTGATATGAAAAGTGGCGCTGCCATTCATCTAGCCAATATACTGTACTTCTCAGAACATGTGCATTTATTTGAAGGAAATTTACTTCTCTTATTCAATGAAGATGAAGAAGAGGAACATCGTGGAATTATCTCTGCCTTAACCGAACTCGAAAGACTGAAGCAAGAAAAACAATTACAGTATCGTTTGGCTTTAACAATGATTTTATAATACCTTTATATGATGGAGATACTCCGCGCTACATTTATACAAGAACTTCAGGTAAACTTCTTCCTTGTTTCTATATTTATGGAAGAGAAGTACATGTAGGTGATACATTGTCTGGCATTGATCCTAATTTTATTGCAGCCCAAATCACAAATAGACTACATAACAACTATATCCATTACCATACGAAACAATCCAAAAATTAAACATCCCATCTATTTATATGGGCGTCTACGGGAAAGATGGCCATAAATGGACAGAACGTGTTTACAAACTCTATTCATTCAGCGTATTATCTTTATTAATCCGTAATACAACAATACAAATTTTAAATGACTACAAAGCTATTACAAATAGGAAAATTGTCCAGGGCTTATAAAGAAAGTGAACTTTAACTAAAGTGAGGTAAATATACAAATGAATCCATTAGCACAATCATATTGGGATACTTATTGGGGAAACAATGAAAAACCAGAATCTGTTACAGCTTGGCAATTTGGTGATTCTCCTGATTATCTCGCTAAACTAGTCATTGATGGTGTGAAAACCGCAACATGCTCCGGCCATATTTTTTATGAATTAGAAAACGAACCACTACCAACAACTAACGATTATAGTATTGTACTCAATAGTCAGGATGAACCTGTAGCTATTATTAAGACAATAGAAGTAACTATAATGCCAATGAATGAAGTGACTGAAGAATTCACTATCGCTGAAGGCGAAGGCGATCGTACCTATAGTTACTGGAGAGACACCCATATACAGTTCTTTACAAAGGAACTAAGCGAACTTGATCTTAGTTTTTCTGAAGATATGCTGCTCGTTTGCGAACGTTTTAAGCTTATCGATGTAAAAAACAAAGTGAAGCTATGATAAATAACGATTTTACCGGAAGTCCATACTAGATAAATACATTTATCTTTAAACAAATAAGCTTGTTATCAATGGATTTCTTGAGCCATTAATAACAAGCTTATTTCATTAAACACAAAAAAGACGAGTCATTCTGACTCGTCTTAAAGTTGCTTGGCGACGTCCTACTCTCACAGGGACAAGGTCCCAACTACCATCGGCGCTAGAGAGCTTAACTTCCGTGTTCGGTATGGGAACGGGTGTGACCTCTCTGCCATCA
>NZ_JBFTMD010000066.1:0-4136 GCF_056396785.1 Bacillus sp. 05T21
TATTAACGCAAGTATCAATCTAAAGAATGAAGCGATAAGGCTTCTAACCGCAAGGACTGTGGAGATAGCCTAATAAATTAGAGTTCGATAGAACTCTTTACTTAGGAATCCCCCTCTTCTAAACGAAGTGAAAGTGGGGGTAGTTCAATTGCAATTAAAATCTATATTTTGTTGAAATTATTCTTTTAAAGGGGTGGGATCCCGAAAATGCGGATGCTATCCTAAGTAAAGCACTATAACCCAACTACTTTTTATACAAGATTTTATGCAAAAAAAGAATAGCAGGGACTCTCCATTATCCTTGCTACCGATAATGAGACGTTATGTTAACTTTACATGCATGCTTATTAATCACCTGATTAGAGATATGTGATCTAAACTTAACCTATTCGAAGTACTAAGTTTTTTAATAAGAATAGTCATTTGTTGTTATGATTAAATTTATAATATCCTTTAGGGAGGAACTCAATTTGAAGAAAACATTAATTGTTGGAGCATTATGCTTATCGATCGCTGTTTTAATTGTATTTATTAATGGCGATGAAGAGACATACACTGAAGCAAACAAAAATGATATTGTTTTACACTTATATAAAGAAAAATCTAGAAATCTAGAACGATTTGAAACATTTTCTCAAAATGTAAAAGATAAGAAAAGTGACGAAATACAAATTAAAGATTATTTCATTGACGAGGAGGCAAAAATACCGAGTTTAAACACTGTAACTTATCAAGATGAGAAATTTACTTTTACTCACAAGTACAAAAACGACTATAGAAAGGATATTTGTAAGAAGTTCGTTACTCCTCAAGAAACACATGGTGTGGCATATATGCTAAGAGATTGCGAACAGTCAGAAGATGGTATTATACTTCATAATACAGCGAAGGACGGTGAAGGAGTACACTCCATAAAAGATAAATCTATTGAATTTATTGAAGTTGAGGGGAATAAGACCTACATATTCGTAAAACAATTTGATGTTGGAGCATTCGTGAACGCTATCACCCATATCGGGCATACACATTCAAATACATCTAGTACACACAAGCCAAATTTTAAAGTAAATGTTCACTTTTTAAGTGGAACAACTCAAACATACTATTTGTGGATTGACAAAGAGAAATCACAAGGAATAATTATGGATTCAGAACAAACAAACCAAGGACATGAAATCGATAAAATATTTGTAGATAACATCATAAAAGCGTTAAATTAAAACGACATATTTTAATACGCCTCGTTAAGATGCACCTTTAAGATGATTACATGAACTCCATTACTATGTTAAAAATCGACCGCCATCACAGGCGGTTTTCTTATACTCTCCTATACTTCCAACTCCACTAGTCATCTCGTTCAACACATTCTCCTTTAGGTACAGAAAGCATATTTTCAGTCTACGACATTTTTTTAATACTACAACATATAAAAGGAATTGAAATATTTAGGAATCTAATTGTCCTCGATTGAACTTATAAGACGAATAAGCTGATATTAATCCACTTCCAATAACGAAAATTATGTAAATGAGCTGTCCATATGGGCAGCTTATTGTATTTTTTGCTTAGCATGTTTTTTCAAAATGTTGGCGATATCCCATGCCCATCAACTTAAGAAATGAATTGTTCCCCAATTTGAGTGAATGGGTAAAGCCTCAGATAATTATTTTATCTTTTCTAATTAAAATGAATTTTATGTCTTTTATCTTGTTTTCATCATATCTATTTATTAATATAAATGTGAGGAAATAAATTACATAAGCCCATACATTGGTTATAGAAAATTCTTTTCATAAATGGGTGGGGAATCTAGCAAATACAGGAGGGGTATGTGTGTTATCAAAGTGGAAAGTAGGAATTACAGCATCTATTCTTGCACTAACGACATTTACAACGGCAGTATCAGCTGAAGAAAAACTAGTGGATCAGCCAAAATGGCAAGAATGGGTTAGGGAGCATGCAAAAAAATTAAAAGAACCAACTGCTTATACGTATGAGGATTTATCATTCTTGAAAGAAACGGTACAAGACAAACGTATCGTTCTCCTTGGTGAATCAACACATGGTTCAACAGAAATGAACCAATCGAAGATTCGTATAATTAAGTATTTACATGAAGAAATGGATTATGATGTAATTGCATTTGAATCAGGGTTTGCGGAAGCAAATACAGGGTATCAAGACTTAGATAATTTAACAGCTGAACAAGCGATGAAGAAATCTATTTCTGATGTATGGTCTACAGAAGACGTGGAAGAATTATTTCAATACATAAAGGAACAAAAGGAAAAAGGGAAACCCCTTATATTAACGGGGTTTGACATACAAATCCCGTATAAAATTGAAAAATTTCCATTTGCAACCTTTGCTTCCGAGTGGATTGAGAAGTTGAATCCTGAAGTAGCTAATTTACTTACAGAAGTGGAGGGTGATATCTTTAAATATCGTTCTGTGTCTTCCTATAAAGAGTTTCAAGCAATGCAGACACCCCTTATAGGAAAATATGAAAGGATAAAAGAATTTATCCAACAACATAAGAATGAATTACGACAAGTGGCACCTAAATCATTATATGATGTAAATCTTTTAGAAAAGACAATTAGTACTCGTATTGATTCGCTTAAAACATATATGTCAAATCAAATGAAAGAGCAGTATAGCATTCCATTTGACTACACTATTTACAATAATTACTCATTATATTCACGTGACCAAAAGATGGCTCAAAACTTAGCATGGCTTAGTGAAATACAATATACAGGTAAAAAAATAATGGTATGGGGTCATAATTACCACCTTCGAAAACAAAATTCTAAAATGATACAGGATATTAGTAATACTCATAAATACGGATTCGTAGGACCCAATATGATAGATTACCTACCAAAACATATAAAGGATCAGATGTATGCCATTGGTTTATTTGCGTATAGCGGAAGTAGCCTAGACTCTAATGACAATAAAACAATCCAATATGTAAAGGAGAAACATGAATCCAATAGTATTGAAGAAATTTTGAAAGCTGCGCAACATCCACAAGTGTTTGTAAATTTAAAAGGCGAGAAAAATCGTCCTGAAACATCTTGGATGTATACACCAATAATTGCACAACATTGGGGGTTTCAGGATGAAATTATGATTCCAAATCAACAGTATGATGGCATTCTATGGCTAGAACATATTACACCTTCTCGGATTAAATAAAATAAAAAAGTGCGCCATTAAGATAGGATGGTGCACTTTTTATCATTTTAGCCAAGAAGACTCCTTCCTCAAGGAACGTGAAGGGTCGCAGCCCAGTGAGTAGGTGGGAGATGAATTGGCTTCGGACAAGGGATAGCATGAAGCCATCTTAATTGTTCGACATATGTCGAACTGGAGGTGAAACGAATGATTATCAATAAAGCATATAAATTTCGTATATATCCAAATAAAGCACAAGCAACGCTAATCAATAAAACGATTGGTTGTTCTCGTTTTGTATTCAATCATTTCCTATCTCTATAGGATAACGCATACAAAGAAACAGGAAACGGTTTGACGTATGGTACATGCTCTGCCAAACTTCCTGCCATGAAGAATGAGTTTGTTTGGTTAAAAGAAGTAGATAGCATTGCTATTCAGTCGTCTGTTCGCAACCTTGCGGATGCTTATACACGTTTTTTCAAAAAACAAAACAGTGCCCTGTGTTTCAAATCTAAGAAGAATACCGTACAATCTTACACCACAAAACAAACAAATGAAAACATTGCCGTTGTAGGGAACAAAATAAAATTGCCAAAACTAGGTCTTGTTCGATGTGCCAAAAGTCGTGAAGTAAATGGACGTATTTTAAATGCTACGGTTAGACAGAACCCTTCTGGCAGATACTTTGTGTCATTGTTAGTTGAAACAGAAGTGCAAGAACTTCCGAAAACAAATTCTTACATTGGAATGGATGTGGGACTAAAAGATTTCGCCATTTTGTCAGATGGAACAACCTATAAAAATCCAAAGTTTTTTCGATCATTAGTAGAGAAGTTGGCAAAAGCACAGCGTGTTCTTTCTAGAAGAACGAAAGGATCTTCTCGCTGGAATAAACAACGAGTAAAAGTAGCTAGAATTCATGAATACATGACGAATGCTAGAAAAGA
>NZ_JBFTMD010000067.1:0-3555 GCF_056396785.1 Bacillus sp. 05T21
ATTGAAGCTGCCAAAAAAGAAGTACGTGAAGCGATAGAGAAAAGTATTGAAGCTGCCAAAAAAGAAGTACGTGAAGCGATAGAGAAAAGTAAAAAAGGTGAAATTGCTGCAGCTGCAGTTACAAAAACGAAAGAGTATGATCTTATGAAAGTGATTGATCCTGAAAAAATTAAAAAAACATATAGTACCTTTGCAGAAATTAATAAACTAACAGCAGAACAGCGAACACATTTAGCAGATTTAGAGACACAAAACCAAAAATTTTATGATTTAACTAAGAACCTAAAAATAGCAGATTTACAAAAATCAATGTTACTTATTATGCAAAATGATTTACATACATTTGCATATCAAGTAGATGTAGAACTTGACCTACTAAAGCGCTATAAGGAAGATTTGGGTCTAATAAAAAATAGCATTACAAAATTATCTACTAATGTTGATACAACTAACCAGCAGTCTCAAAAAGATACATTAAGACAATTAAAAAATGTAATAAGTTACCTTGAAGAACAGGTCTATAAATTCTAATATTATGTTTTTCGAAATCTAAAAAAATTATAAGAATCTAGCGAAAGAATGAGAAGGAGAATAGTTATGAAAAAATTTCCATTTAAAGTGTTGACTTTAGCTACTCTGGCAACGGTTATAACTGCTACTACCGGTAACACTATTCATGCATTTGCACAAGAAAAGACCGCTCAAGAACAAAAAGTAGAGAATTATACATTAGGGCCTGAAGGACTGAAGAAAGCATTGGCTGAAACAGGATCTCATATTCTTGTAATGGATTTATACGCAAAAACAATGATTAAACAACCGAATGTAAATCTATCCAATATTGATTTAGGTTCAGAAGGAGGAGAATTAATCAAAACTATTCACCTTAATCAGGAACTGTCGCGAATCAATGCTAATTATTGGCTAGATACAGCGAAACCAAAGATTCAAAAAACAGCACGTAATATTGTAAATTACGATGAACAATTTCAAAATTATTACGACACATTAGTAGATACTGTACAAAAGAAAGATAAGGCAAGCTTAAAAGAGGGTATAAATGATTTAATCACTACAATTAATACAAATTCAAAAGAGGTTACAGAAGTAATTAAGATGTTACAGGACTTCAAAGCAAAACTATATACAAATTCTACAGATTTTAAAAATAATGTAGGCGGCCCAGATGGAAAAGGTGGATTAACGGCACTATTAGCGGGTCAACAAGCGCTAATTCCACAACTTCAAGCTGAAATTGAGAAGCTACATTCTACTCAGAAAAAACATTTTGACAATGTATTAGCATGGTCAATTGGCGGTGGATTAGGAGCAGTCATTTTAGTTATTGGCGCTATTGCAGGAGCGGTAGTGATTGTTGTGACTGGCGGTACAGCAACACCGGCTGTTGTTGGTGGCCTTACGGCTCTTGGTGCAGCTGGAATTGGTTTAGGAACAGCAGCTGGTGTCACGGCATCTAAGCATATGGACTCCTATAACGAAATTTCTAACAAAATCGGACAATTAAGTACAAAAGCTGATCTCGCTAGCCAAGCTGTTATTTCGCTTACTAACGCGAAAGACACTTTGGCATTTCTGTATCAGACAGTGGATCAAGCGATACTGTCTCTAACGAATATTCAACAACAATGGAATAAAATGGGGGCTAATTATACGGATTTGTATGATAATATCGACCAAATGCAAGAGCATAAACTCTCGTTAATACCTGATGATTTAAAGGCTGCTAAACAAAGTTGGAATGATATTCATAAAGATGCAGAATTCATTTCGAAAGATATTGCTTTTAAACAAGAATAGAATTTAAAAATCATAACCTATATTGGAGGAATATAAAATGATGAAAAAAATCCCGTACAAACTAATCGTTGCATCGGCTCTTTTAACTATGACAACAACTTCTGTAGTCTCACCAGTAGCAGCTTTTGCAAGTGAAATTGAACAAACTAACAATGGAGATACGGCTCTTTCAGCAAATGAAGAGAGGATGAAAGAAACCTTGCAAAAGGCCGGGTTATTTGCAAAATCTATGAATGCCTATTCTTATATGTTAATTAAAAATCCAGATGTGAACTTTGAAGGAATTACTATTAATGGATATGTGGATTTACCTAGTAGAATTGTACAAGATCAAAAGAATGCAAGGGCACATGCTGTTACATGGGATACGAAGGTGAAAAAACAGCTTTTAGATACATTGACGGGTATTATTGAATACGATACAACATTTGACAATTACTATGACACAATGGTAGATGCGATTAATACAGGAGATGGAGATACTTTAAAAGAAGGGATTACAGATTTACGAGGTGAAATTCAACAAAATCAAAAGTGTGCACAACAATTAATAGAAGAATTAACTAAATTAAGAGACTCTATTGGACAAGATGTTAGAGCATTTGGAAGCAATAAAGATCTCTTGCAGTCGATTTTAAAAAACCAAGGTGTAGATGTTGAGGTTGATCAAAAGCGTCTAGATGAAGTTTTAGGATCAGTAAACTATTATAAACAATTAGAATCTGATGGGTTTAATGTAATGAAGGGTGCCATTTTGGGTCTACCAATAATCGGCGGTATCATAGTGGGTGTTGCAAGAGATAATTTAGGTAAGTTAGAGCCTTTATTAGCAMAATTACGTCAGAMYGTAGATTATAARRTAACATWAAATCGTGTAGTWGGAGTKGCKTWYMATAATATTAGTGAWATGCATARKGCGMTTGATRATGCTATTAMTTCYCTTACTTATATGTCCACGCAATGGSATGATTTAGAYTCTCAATATTCGGGMGTACTKGGACATATTGAAACTGCATCACAAAAAGCTGATCAAAATAAATTTAAATTTTTAAAACCTAACTTGAATGCAGCGAAAGACAGTTGGAAAACATTACACACAGATGCGGTCACTTTAAAAGAAGGAATCAAAGAATTAAAAGTGGAGCCTGTTACTCCGCAAAAATAAGAAAATATTAGTTTTGTTGCAAACTCACCTAAAACATAGAGAATCTATGATTACGTTGTTAAATAGTAATGCAACAATTAATAATTCCTTATACATCAAAAAGGCGGAGTCTCATTAAAGACTTCGTCTTTATAAAATTTGTACCCAGATACCAAGATAACCGTGCTGTATTACAGATTTTTAAAAAATTTGAAAGACGTTGCTTTTAAAGAAGAATAGAATTAAAAATCAAAACCTATATAGGAGAAGTATAAAATGATGAAAAAAATCCCTTATAAAATACTCGCTGTATCGACATTTTTAACTATGACAACAACTTATGCAGTTACACCAGTAGCAGCTTTTGCAAATGAAATTGAACAAACTAACAATGGAGATATGTCTCTTTCAGCAAATGAAGAACAGATGAAAAAAACTGTGCAAGATGCTGGGTTATTTGTAAAATCTATGAATGAATATTCTTATTTATTAATTAATAATCCGGATGTGAGTTTTGAAGGAATTACTATTAATGGGTATGCAGATTTACCTAGTAAAATTGTACAAGATCAAAAGAATGCAAGAGCACATGC
>NZ_JBFTMD010000068.1:0-4382 GCF_056396785.1 Bacillus sp. 05T21
AGTGGATATTTCTATATCCCGTTGCTTTTGTTACAAAAATGAAGGTATAGGAGGGACCTTTTGAAAAGTTACTGGAATAATATAAATTACTGATTCTATTATTTGTAACACATATCACTATTATAATCTCTCCCAATATAGATATATCCATATTTCTATATTGGGATATTTTTCTACTTTTATTATTAGAAATGATGGTATAAGAGGAGCCTTTGAAAAATTACTGATTCTATTGTCTGTAACACATATCACTATTATAATCTCTCTCACAATATAGAAATATCCCTATTTCTATAAGTGGATATCTCCTTCAATTTCAAACCATCTTTTTGAAGAACTTTATTATCACTCAACATTAAGGAAATTTAGTTTTGTTAGCTTGATAATGATGTGACGCTATCCCCATAATGAGTATCATAATTTTCTTCTTATGTTATCCAAAATAAAATATGTATATTGTTTTATAGAAAACAATTATTTACGACGCCTTCTCTTTGCTTTTTTACGCTGATTTGTATGACTATATTTTTTTATATGAGTACTTCTGTTCTTCTTATAATTAGGTAACTTAACTATAAGAACAGTAATTGCCCAAAAAATGACAAATATAAGGTTTGCAATCATCCAAAGCTTAATATCATAGTCATATAGCTTACTAAAATACTTTTTGTCAGGAGTAATATGGCTTACGTTACTGTCAATTGCTTCGAGGGTGTAAGGAATAACCCAAAAGGAACCAATTAATATAACAATTGTTCCAAGAATGAAACTGAGTATATGTTTTATCAAGTTCTATTCTCCTTTAATTATGTTTATTGTATACGTTCATATAGTATATATGGTTCTGGTGCAAAGACTGTATTTATTTGAAAAAGGTATTTAAATTTCTATTGGAATCTATTTTTATAAATGGGTTCTCGCCACATCACAATCAAGCTAAGAAAAGCAAATACCCCGAAACAAGAAAATTGGCACCTCCAGGTGAAAATGTGCAATTTTTTATTTTTGGGGCGTTATAAAATTCTTAAGTTGATGGGCATGTGGTATAGGGGGAGGCTTTGAACAAATTACTGATTCTATTATTTATACTACGTATCACTATTATAATCTCCCTCACAACATAGAAATATCCCTATTTCTATAAGTGGATATTTCTATATATCCTTGCTTTTGTTATCGGAAATGGCGGTATAGGGGGGACCTTTTGAAAAATTACTGAAGTAATATACATTACTGATTCTATTGCATGTACCATATAACACTACTATATTTTTTATAACGTCCCAAACAAAAAAATTTGTACAGTTCACCTGACGATATCAATTCTCTCGTTTTGGGATATTTGCTTTTCCTAGCTTCATGGGCATGGAATATGGGGACATAAGGACTTTTTCAAAAAATAAATGGAGTGGTATAAATGACAGATTTTATTGCATGTACCACATATCACTGCTATAATCTTCTCTATAACATAGAAATATCCCTATTTCTATAATTAGATATTTCCCTATACTTCTAATCTTTTCACTAAAATATAGAAATAGGGATATAGCGGTATATTCTAGAAAATAAATGGAGTGGTATAAATGGCTATTACAATTACTGTTGGGAATTACAAAGGAGGCGTTGGTAAAACCACTAATGCTGTATTAAACTCTTATGAATTCGCAAAAAAGGGGAAACGAACTTTACTCGTTGACCTTGATCCACAGAGTAATGCAACAAAATCTCTTATGTTAACAAAATCTATCCTTAATCCTGACGAAAAGGTAACTTTAACTAAAACATTGATGAAAGGAATTCAAGAGGGGAATTTAGATGGATTAGAAGTTGAAATAACGGAAAATTTACATTTAATTCCTTCTTATGTTGATTTTCAAGATTTCGCAAAATTTCTATATAAATCGTGTTCTTCGGAAGAAGAGGAAGATTTCTACTTTAAGGAATTACTTGAGAAAATAAAACATAAATACGATTACATATTTATCGATGTTCCACCTATGTCAATTGAAGTTACAAAAAATGCAGTTGTAGCTTCTGATTATGTTCTTATAACTCTACAAACACAAGAACGTTCTCTTACAGGTGCAGAAAACTACATTAACCAACTAATAAAATTAAAAGAGCAATATAATCTTGATGTTGAAGTTGTAGGAATTCTTCCAGTGCTATTAAAAAATAATGGTAAAGTGGATGAATACATTATGGAAAATGCTCGTGAAATTTTTGGTGAAGAAAACCTATTTAAAAATATCGTTCCACAGATGGAACGTATTAAAAGGTTTGATGTTAACGGTATTACTGAAAACGATAGACATGATTTAAATGTAATAGAACTATACGAAAAAATTAGTGATGAATTATTATCTCGTATCAATGTTTTTGAAAGTATGAAGGTTGGTGTATAACATGGCAAGAACTCCTGGATTATTAGGCAGAAAAAAGAGCAATTTTGACCCAACAGATCCTTATATCCCAAACGAGGATTCAGTTGTAACAAGAATTGGCGAAGATACTCCTACTTTTCCCCCTAAAAATGAACAAGAACAAGTAAATCAACAGGAACAAAAGAAGGAGCAAACACCAGAGAAAAAGAAATTTAAAAACCAACAAGGTAGTATTAAAATTTCTAGTCAATCTAAGGAAGAGCTTGGAGCACTAATGAAACTTACTAATACGAAATATGCTCATGAAATAATAGATTTACTTATACATCATTATGTAGAAAATCAATTAACTCCCGAACAGAAAAGGAAATTTAAATTATTAACAGAGATTTAGAAATATAGAAATATCCCTACATAGAAATAGGGATATTTCTATATTTTTTCGATTTTAATAAATATCCTCACCAGAACTTCCTCCACAACCTTTTCTTCTCTCTCTCCACTGCAACATCCTCATGATATTCCTTATGTAAATTGATAGTAAAGTTATTTAATTTCGATAAAAAAATATAAGAGCCTTGCTATATTTTTTTATCATTTTAGCCAAGAAAACTCCTTCCTCAAGGAACCTGAAGGGTCACGGACCAGTGAGTAGGTGGGAGATGAATTGGCTTCGGACAAGGGATGGCAGGAAGCCATCTTAATTGTTCGACAGGTAGTAAATTGTTAATTGACAAATTGTCATGATCACTTCACTATCTACCGAATATATGTTTGGTGTATAATAGACATATATCGAAATGGAGGTGAAACTTATGATTATCAATAAAGCATATAAATTTCGTATATATCCAAATAAAGCACAAGCAACTCTAATCAATAAAACGATTGGTTGTTCTCGTTTTGTATTCAATCATTTCCTATCTCTATGGGGTAACGCGTACAAAGAAACAGGAAAAGGTTTGACATATGGTACATGCTCTGCCAAACTTCCTGCCATGAAGAAAGAATTTGTTTGGCTAAAAGAAGTGGATAGTATTGCTATTCAGTCGTCTGTTCGCAACCTTGCGGATGCTTATACACGTTTTTTCAAAAAACAAAACAGTGCCCCGCGTTTCAAATCTAAGAAGAACATTGTACAATCTTACACCACAAAACAAACAAATGAAAACATTGCCGTTGTAGGAAACAAAATTAAATTGCCAAAACTAGGTCTTGTTCGGTTTGCCAAAAGTCGTGAAGTAAACGGACGTATTTTAAACGCTACGGTTAGACGGAATCCTTCTGATAGATACTTTGTGTCATTGTTAGTAGAAACAGAAGTGCAAGAATTTCCAAAGACACATTCTTACACTGGAATTGATGTAGGACTAAAAGATTTCGCCATTTTTTCAGATGGAACAACCTATAAAAATCCGGATTTTTTTCGATCATTAGAAGAGAAGTTAGCAAAAGCACAGCGTGTTCTTTCTAGAACAATGAAAGGATCTTCTCGCTGGAATAAACAACGAGTAAAAGTAGCTAGAATTCATGAATACGTGACGAATGCTAGAAAAGATTACTTGGACAAAGTCTCAACTGAAATCATCAAAAACCACGATGTTATTGGTATAGAGGATTTGCAAGTATCTAATATGTTAAAGAATCATAAGTTAGCAAAAGCAATTAGTGAGGTATCATGGTCACTGTTTCGAACTATGTTGGAATATAAGGCAAAATGGTACGGCAAACAAGTCATTGTCGTATCGAAAACATTTGCTTCAAGCCAATTATGCTCTTGTTGTAGATATCAAAACAAAGACGTTAAAAATCTAAACCTACGTAAATGGGACTGCCCTTCTTGCCTTACACACCATGATAGGGATATTAACGCAAGTATCAATCTAAAGAATGAAGCGATAAGGCTTCTAACCGCAAGGACTGTGGAGATAGCCTAATAAATTAGAGTTCGATAGAACTCTTTACTTAGGAATCCCCCTCTTCTAAACGAAGTGA
>NZ_JBFTMD010000069.1:0-2884 GCF_056396785.1 Bacillus sp. 05T21
TTCTCTTTCTTCAACTCTTCAATTGCCATAGGATAGGCTGGGTTCTTGTCTACTGTGATAACACGGGGCTTTGAAACATGAAAAGACCGCAAAGCTTTCTTGAAAAAGCGCTTTGCAGCCTTATGATTTCTTGTTTTACTTAAATAAAAATCAATCGTATTTCCTTTTGAATCAACGGAACGATATAGGTACATCCATTGACCTTTGACTTTCACATACGTCTCATCGACTCGCCAAGAATCATTGGTTGGCTTAAGATGACACCTTAATAGGGCCATATTGATGAACCCAACGCATGATGGTTGTATGAGCAATAAATAGCCCGCGTTCTTCCATCATTTCGACTAAATCACGAAAACTCAAATTATACCGTAGGTACCACCTTACTGTTAATAAGATTAGTTCAGGCTGATAATGCTTCCATTTAAACAAATTTTCCTTTTCCATACTGATGACGCACCTTTTTTAGAGTCATACTATCAGTATGTCCAAGATTAGGAGATTACTTGCAAGAGTCTTGAAATTTTCGCACCAGAACCTAAAATACAATTCTGTTAGGTATATATGCACTTTATTCTTTTTTATTTTTGCAACAGAACCGGTTGAAGAAACATACAAGTATATAACTATAGCTAAATGAGGGAAGCCCTGCAGAGGATGCAGGGCAGTACTAAGATCATCGAGTTGTCGAGTTTATAAGAATTTCTTGGACTGTAGTAAGTTTAACACTTGATCTTAAAAAACTTTATATAAGGATGTTACGAACATGTGAACAAAGACAAGTTTTTTCTTTTCGGAATAAAGTACTTATTTAGATTTGAACATTATGAAGTGGATAGTCGTTTTTAAGGTGAACCGCCAGAATGGAAGGTTGACATCATCGAATTAATGCCAATTATCCCTATCTATAAATGCTGGGGAAAAGGAATCAAAACAAAATAAAAAACCGCCCTGCCCCTAGGACAGTTTGGAGAAAACACATTTAAAACGCTAACTAGGCCTCCCATACATGCCCATCAACTTAAGAAAACAAATCCACCCCAAAACGAAAAAATGAGCTTTTTTATTACAAGTTAGGACAAAATCTCGTTCTGGGGGAGTTGTATTTTCTTAGCTTGATAGCGATGTGGCGGGACCCCTCTAAGAGATATATTTTAAAAAATGACCTACTTTCTAAAATTAGAAAGTAGGTCATTTTTAATTATGCATCGTGTAAAGAATCATTTTGTTCTTTATTATTTAATTTTTGTTTTAGCAGCGCATAATCTTGTGTCAATGTTACAAGTTGGTGATGCTGTTTAGAAACCTTACGAGTTAAATCAAAAATTAAAATAAAGCAGAATAAAAGTCCGAACAAGAATAAAACAGATGGTGGGTATTCTACGTGTAATAGCTTCCCAATCCAATTTATAATTTTATCTGTAGAGCTTAAAATTGCCATTGCGATACAAACGAAAATCCAAAGGATAGAATATTTTGTGTCTAAAGCACCTCTACGTATAGAATTAATAATTAGGAAAAATAATAATAAGATAAAGATAAATGAAAAGGTAACTATAGGCATGAATTATCAACCTTTCACAATTTTTTGCATTAATATGGCTAAACTTACTTTAATCATGTAATATGCAGATTTTAAAGGTGTAATAGAAGATTGTCCCCCTTGTCTTTCTTGCATATTAACTGATATTTCCTTAATGCGAAGGTTCTTCTTTTTTAAGTGAATGAGCACTTCTGGTTCTGGATAATCTTTCGGATAATTGTGTGCGAAAATCTTAATTACTTCGCGATTAATAGCGCGGTATCCAGATGTTGGATCCATAAATGTTTGTTTTGTTAGTAATTTTAACAAGGCAGTAAAGTAAAATATTCCAATTCGTCTTGAAAGACTTCCTTTATATGCGGTTTTTTCCGTAAATCGAGACCCCAGTACCATATCGCATTGATCTTCAGCAATAGGTTGGATGATCTTATATAAATCTTCTGGGTTATGTTGTCCATCGGCATCAAATTGGATAGCGATATCATAACCATTTTCATAAGCATATTTGTATCCAGTCTGTACAGCTGACCCAATCCCTAAATTATAAGGTAGATTTACAAGATGTACCGGGAATGTTGTGACAATTGCAGGTGTTTTATCTTTGGATCCATCATTAATTACGCAAATATCTAATCCTACAAAGTGTTCTTTTAGTTCTAAAAGTCTTGTTAATGTATCTGCAATCGCTTCCTCTTCATTGTAAGCGGGAATGATAATCAAGGTTTTAGGTATTACAATTGGTACCTCAACAGACATATTGCACCATCCTTTATATGATAATAGGCATTATTATTTTTAGTAAAAGACATTGTTAGTTAGCATTTTAAAAGCCGGTTTCTAAGAGACCAGTCTTCGCTATTATTTCACTCCAATTCTGCAGCCATTTCACCCATTACAAGTTTCATTAGGTATAAAAATGTTGCTTCCTATGTAAATTTCACACTATACTATTCTTTCGATTTTCGTAACTAATATTTTTTTCGATAATAAATATGTAAAAGGTATCGCAGTCAGTGATGCTAGGAAAGGTGAAATTATTTCATTTAAACCTACTAAGTCAACTAAAATATAAATGCCGACAGTTGTAACTGCAATATTAACAGCATATGTTATTGAGAATTGTAAAAATTTCTTTAAAGTCGGTTTTGTTTTGTAAGTAAAGTACGTATTAAGAAAAAAAGAACCTATTATGGGTTCTGGTGCGAAAACTTCAAGATAATTGCAGGTAATCTCTAAATCTTGGACATACTGATACTATTACTCTAAAAAAGGTGCGTGATCAGTATGGAAAAGCGAAATTTATTCAAGTGGAAACATTATCATCATGATATTATTTTGCAA
>NZ_JBFTMD010000070.1:0-2741 GCF_056396785.1 Bacillus sp. 05T21
ATGGGATGATTTAGACTCTCAATATTCGGGCGTACTGGGACATATTGATAAAGCGGATCAAAAAGCGGATCAAAATAGATATAAATTCTTAACCCCTAACTTGAATGCAGCGAAAGACAGTTGGAAAACATTACGAACAGATGTTGTCACATTACAAGAAGGGATAAAAATTGCAGAGAAAAAAGAACAGGATTTTATGAATCAGCTTCGTCCATCCAGTGTTTTCTACTTTTGTAAAAAAATTCATAACGCATATACATTTGAAATAAAGACTGGATCAAATGCACCAAATGCGTCTTATAAAGTTATGAATTTAACTAAAAAAACGGTTCATAATATGTGGGGTGGAGGGCCAAATACAAATATGTGGGCTGATTGGCTGTCATTCAATCCAAAAGATGAATTTGCGGTGGTAGCAGTAGTGGATGGGAAAGAATATGTTGTATATAAAGATAAAGTAGAAAATATAATGAACTGAACCCGAAAAGTTAGACAGAAAAATTACGCAGCAATTGGAGATGCGACACTAAATTGGACACTAAGTTAAGTGAAAAAGATGATTCAGAGCATTCTGTTGCAAAATTCGTTTTCTTTTAGCATGTCTTTTTGAAAATAAAGAATAAACGCCCTAAGGTGTCTTCCTCCGACTTGATAACCATGTTTTATATATTGGATTTCATTAAAATATTATTTTTCAAAATCTAAACTAATTGATTGGACTTCATATTAATGTAAAAGCTTGTTTATACGCTTGAGTTTTAAGAAGAAACCAAACTTCCGTTTAATACATGTAAACAATGTGAGAACCATTGATAATCCAATAGTTCTCACATTGAAATTAAGATAAGTCCGAATTTTATAGGCAAAGACAATTTCTAAAAATGAAATCTCATCTTTGCTAATAGGGTGTTTCTTTTTGTTAGCTTGATGAGCATCGGTCTGCATCCCTTTTAACACAAAACAATGATTTTATATGGTGTAGTTTGAGCTGGTATACTCATTGTTGTAAAACCGTAAATAGCTATTAAATTTCGATTCACAAGATTCCCTGTAAACAATTGACCGTTTGTTAATAAAATTTGAGTAGAAGGAGAAATATTTAATTTTAATTTTCCATCACCACTCTCCAACTGTTCATTAAAATAGTCTACTTTTACATTTTGATGCGGTGTATATTTAGCCATAACAATTGCTTGAAATTGTGGTGGGAAAATGAGAGGAACAGGAGCGTTAGCATCATAAAATCCACTTATTTTATCTCCTATTACTACTGTTGCATAGTCAATAAAATAAGTATTTGGTTTCACTACAAAATTTATTAGAGTTCCATAACCATTATTTACGGATATTAACTTATTACATCCCATTTCTTCATTTGATCCTGTTACAAAATCGTTAATCATAGTTATTGTACCCTCAAATGATTGAAAGTTTTTCATTCTAATACCTCTTTTGTTTATATAATTAAGCCTTTATCGCTACTCTACAATTTTTAAAAGCATGTAAATGAAATAATCCTTCTCGTATCAATTCCAAAAATAACCCAAAACCTACCGTTCCATCTAAAACCAGCAACAGACCTTGGTCCTACAAAAATTGGAAAATACCAAAATTGTTCACCATTACTAAGCCATATATAGGTATTTCGAAATAAACAGAATGAAATTGCTCCTGGATCAACAGCAAATGGTGAAGCAGTTGATTGTTGAGGAATAAATGATGGGGGAGGAGATGTTGGAGCTTGTGAACTTTGTTCACCTGGAAAACCTGGTCCACCCGGAAAACTTGGTCCACCCGGAAAACCTGGTCCACCCGGAAAACCTGGTCCACCCGGAAAACCTGGTCCACCCGGAAAACCTGGTCCACCTGGAAAACCTGATGTTCCTGGTAAACCAGGAATTTGAAGACCAGGGAATTGACGATCGAAGTATTGATTATAATTTATATAAGGATAATATAATGACTCATTATACATTTAAAAGCCACCTCTTTATTTTATAACTTCCTAAAGTATTAATATGTAATATTGCCTGTACATGAAGCTTATCCGCTTCATGTATAGACAATATTTGGTTCTGGTGCAAAAACTTCAAGGCAATTGCAAGTAATCTCTAAGTCTTGGACATACTGATACTATTACTCTAAAAAGGTGTGTGATTGGTATGGAAAAGAAAAATTTGTTCAAATGGAAGCACTATCAGCCTGATATTATTTTGTTAACTGTACGTTGGTACCTGCGGTACAATTTAAGCCTTCGTGATTTGGTAGAAATGATGGAGGAACGGGGTTTATCTATTTCTCATACAACGATTATGCGTTGGGTTCATCAGTATGGTCCTGAATTGGACAAACGGAACCGACGTTACCTCAAACAAACAAATGACTCTTGGAGAGTCGATGAAACATATATTAAAGTAAAAGGTCAATGGATGTACCTGTATCGTGCTGTTGATTCGAAAGGAAAAACAATCGATTTTTTCCTAAGCAAAACAAGAAATCATAAGGCTGCAAAGCGCTTTTTCAAGAAAGCTTTGCCGTCTTTTCATGTTTCAAAGCCACGTGTTATAACAGTCGATAAGAACCCGGTTTATCCTATAGCAATTGAATAGTTGAAAAAAGAAAACATACTAAGATTAGTAGTGCAGGCCAAGGCATTGGTTCGCACTACTATTTTTTATATAGTAGAAGTGAAGAAAGGGTCGTGTATGCTTTAGGATTCCGAATCCGTAAAAAAAACTGAC
>NZ_JBFTMD010000071.1:0-2630 GCF_056396785.1 Bacillus sp. 05T21
CTTTTAATCAGTCTTTTTTCAAAACTTCTCTTTCTATTTTCTTTTAGATCAAAGTTATTAACATTACTTTGATCAAGCTTAATTTTAAAGCTACATAAAGTATTTCTTCATTTTTCACTACTCCTTTCGTTGGATATCGTTATAGAAGATGGTGTTATATTAATTACTAGTTTTATATAAATTAATTTACAAAAGCGAAAAATGATAAAAAAAGCTTGAAGCTGACGCTAGGTCATTTTATATACTGTTTAGTAACTACTTCGTGTTCTCGAGATAAATTAGATTAAAAAATCAGGAGGTTTTTAGATGAAAATGAGAGGTATTATTATTTATGGGTGTGTCATTATAGGTGCAGGTATTGGGTTGATAATGGATCATGCATTTCCAGGTGTACTGATTGGCTTGGGAGCAGGATACTTACTTCAGAATTTTTTTTCGTAAAGAAGAATAAATACATAAAGACTTATGGTAAGGACAAGTGAGAAAAGAATAAGGCAGTTGTTAATGCTAGAATCTTAACATACAGGAAGGTAGGTTTATTAGTTGATACACATTAATAAGGTTGGAGAGCTGGCAGGTGTTACAGTAAGAACACTGCGTTACTACGATAAAATTGGCCTGTTAAAACCAGCATCCAAAACAGAGGGCGGCCATCGTTTATATACGAATGAAGAGATAAAAAAACTACAGCAAGTTCAATTTTTAAAAAAGATTGGATTTTCGTTACACGAGATTAAAAATATGCTCGCTTCCAGTGAGTGGGATTGGTCGGAGAGTTTAAAGAGTCAATTATCTTTTGTAATAAAAGAACAGGAAAATTTAAAGAAAATAGAGTTATCCATAAGGGAATTGATACATGGAATTGCGATAGAAGGAATAGAAAACTGGACCGCGATTCAAAAGATTATGCAATTATCCAATAAAGATAAAGAAATACAGCAGTATTATCGTGAGTCTTTATTTAAAGACAGAGATATAAAATTATGGGAAAAGGTTCCCAGTATGACGAGTGACAACCCTCAGTCGCTCGAATGGATTGCTCTGATAGGTCAGTTAAAGCATTATATGGGGGACGGCCCAAAAGCACCCAAAGTCCAAAATATCATTAGAAGAATGGATGAAAAACGCTTAGAGGAGTTTGAAGGTGAGGATGAATTTTTAGATAAGCTGTGGGAAATAAGGATGTCGCCAAAGCAATCAGAGAAACTGGGATTATATCCAATTGAACAGGATGTGCTTGAGTTTATGGATCAGGCATATGCCATTTTTATGGCTGAAAAGAATAATCTCCAACCGGAATAAGGGGGAAAGAATGATGAGTACAGAACTACTTCTCCTAATAGGGGGATTGGCCCTATTGGACACGCTAAGCCCTGCCACATTAGGGGTAACAGTATATTTGCTTTTAACAGATAAAGAGAGACTTACCAAACGTTTATTGGTTTATTTATTGACGATAGCAGGATTTTATTTTGCTGTTGGAGTTTCACTCATGTTAGGATTAGATTTCTTGCTTGAGATTATTTCTGGCGTATTTCAAAATCGAATCGTAAGCTGGACGTTCTTTATTATTGGGGTGATATTGTTCATAGCAAGTTTTTATGTTCCAACAAAGAAAAGTTCAGACCTACCTGCACCAAAATCAAAAAGCATTCTTTCAATGGTTGCGCTGGGATTCACTACCTCACTAATTGAAGTAGGTACTGCTTTTCCGTATTTTGTAGCAATTGGCATAATGACTACTTCTAATCTATCGTGGGTGGAATGGTCTTCTATTTTAGCTGGATACAACTTTATCATGGTGTTGCCTTCCCTCGTGCTGTTTCTCTTCTATCTCCTGTTTGGGCGGTGGATGCAAACATCTCTCGAGAAGCTTCGAGTGAAAATCGCTAATAATACAGGATCGGCTCTTTCGTGGATTATGTGTATAGTTGGACTCATCCTGATTTATAATAGCCAGGATTATTTGTAGGATGTTTGACCAGAGTATTAGATAAAAGTAGAATTATTCAACAATCGGGTACGATTTTTGAATAACAAGGGCAAAAAATGATTAAACTTTTTTATAAAAACCAATTTTAATTCTACTGAAGAAGAATCCATTTTGATCAAACTTTATTTCAAAGTGTCACTTTAGGAGGTAATTTGCGCTTATTTTAAGCGTTATTTTGCACTATAAGTAAACATAAATAAGCCCAATTTCTCGCATTAAAATTGAGAAATTGGGCTTTTATCGTTACTCCGGAAAAGCGCCCGATTGTTGAAGATCGTTTTTCTTATTGAACTAACGCATCTGTTCGTTAAGTGTAACTCTTCACAATTACTTGATATTATATAGGTGAATAGAAAGATAAATTAAAATTTAGTTTAGTAGTTGTAAAAGTAGGTTATTTATATTATTCTATTATATTTTTTCAAAAAGGAGAGTTTATGAAAAAGATTATTGTTTTTGTATTAACGATATTTATATTATTCTCAGGATTCGCAACACAAAGTTATGCGTTGTCTGATTCGAAATCTGCGGCAATACAAGCGTTGCTAGATGATGCCTCTCGTATATCAGGTGTGCCGGGAATGTCAATCTCAATACTTGCTGATGATGAAGTGTTCTACTTTTCTTCAGGGTATGC
>NZ_JBFTMD010000072.1:0-3103 GCF_056396785.1 Bacillus sp. 05T21
TTCATGCCCTATATAAACAAAGGCGAAGTCTGCAAAGAGACTCCGCCTTTTCAACGTACAATGAACTTCAACAATTACTAGCTACTTCCTAAACCTTGTTCCTCATTTACCAACCTGTTTATGCTTTTTTCAAACTTTGCAACAGAACCCATTTCAATTTACTTTCATAAATGTTACAAAAGTCTTTCATTGATTTAAAAGACTTTTAGATTTCTAAAATAGACTTATCAAACAAGACTTCCACATCAAGATTCAGAGAGAAACAAAGAAGATGGGTGGGGGATGAAGCCCCCACTGTTAGAAATTTCACTGTATAACATAAATAACTTTTGTTATGTGTAAATGTATTTGTTATTTGTTATTCACGTACGTATCAAACCATAAATGAATATATCCAGCTGTAATACGCTGTGCTTCCATTAAACGTTTTCCTGTTACCGGTGTTACTTCAGCACGCCATTTGTCAGCAGAGTCTTGTGATACCGCTGCTTTTAGGAACCAACTTTTCGTATTATCATTAACAATTGATGGGAAATCAGCTTTTGCTGCTGCTGCTGATGCATGAACCCACTCTTCTGGATTTGCACTTTGCCAATTCCAATAGCCATTTCCATCCGTTACTTTATAATTGTCTTTCACTGTATCAACGAAGTTTTCATATTTTGAGTGGAAGCCAAATGGATGCGAAATGTTAGTAAAGTTTGCTGCATGCATTGGTTGGTTGACATCCCCTAAATAATGAAGTGATAATCCTAAATAAAAGAATGCATTTTTCATATCTTTATTTTGATAAGCTTCACCAGCTAATTTAAAATACTTTGCTCCCGTTTGCTTTGCTTGTTTAGCAAATGGAATATACGTTTTTTCCGAATCAGGATCATAGAAGTGTGAAGCGAATGTGGAATTATCATAGTATGGATTTTTATAATCTGCAGAATAAATACCTTCCTCCAAATTAGTACGCCAATCATTTAATAGGGCTGTCTCATTTTGCTTTACCACAGTCGTATTTTGGGACATAATATCAATTGCTCTGTTTACAATCCATAAATGAGAACTTACTCCTTCATTATGTACAGATTCCGCTGACCATCTTAAAGCAATAGGCGAATCAGATTCATGCGCAAACGCCACACTTTGAATAGGAGCTGTTAAAGCAATTACAGAAGCTATAGCTAAAATTTTTCTTTTCATAAATATTCCTCCATTTGATATATAATTTAAATTTCTTTCATAGGATCTTCTCTTACCTTACTGAAAGACACATTGCATATTAATAAGTACAGTTATATAAATCTAAATGTAATAGATGCTCTATGGTAAAGGTACTAATTCATAACCAGATTGATATGGCGGCGCAGAACTTCCCCATAGTTTATCTTGATTTGAAAATGGTTGGTCTGAAGTCTCTAGCTCGAAATACGTTGTAACTCCATACTCAGAATTTTGTGGATCTGCACTGTACCAATCACAAGGCCTTCCCATTTTATCTCTAAGATAATCAGTTTTACCTGTTATTAAATTGATTTCCTTTGCATTTTGTTCCCAAACTGTTAACGTGCTTTTTGATTGGTCGCTAAAATAAATCCAGCCGCGATTCCCTGCATTGACATATTTTTTAATTCCTCCTGCCTCAGCATTTGGCCCACCAATCCACATTGACATGGTAACTGGCGTATTATGTCTTATATATCCATCACTTTCTACCCCATCTGGAGTTTCAAAATTGATAGGTGTACCATAGTACTCATTACCTTTTGTATCCTTATGAGTCTCAGCAGTACCATAATAAGATTTATCTTTATACTGAATTACATAATGCCAACCCGCAAACTTCTCATAAGTTACTCCAAGTCTCTTCTGACCTATACCTGCATAAGCATCACGCCGAGGTTTGCCATCCAAAATTTTACGTACCATTATATAATCTTTAGATGTCTGGACTGGATCCCCATAAATATCAAGTATACGGTTGTCCTCAGCTGCATAAGCAGAATTTGTAGGAACAACAGTAACTATCAAACTAAATATTAGTGCTAAAAATGTAAATATAGACAGTTTTCTTTTCATAAACATACCTTAACTTCTCCTTATTTTCACTAATGGTTTTACTATCTGTGCGCATCGTCTACTAGTAGATAAGCCTCATCCTAGCTAAAAAGTCTTTCATTTCTCTTTCATAAATGTTACAAAAGTCTTTCAGAGGTCTGAATTCTTTTCTGATGAAACTAATAAACCAAAAGAGAAACCTGCATGCTCATTGGCTTCATAGATCTTTTATTCAATAATACGGATATAAATATGCAATTTTGCATATCGAGATTTTTAAACATTGTTACGGACGCTTACTATAATGAAAGCATAAAGATGTACCACATCTAAACACCAAGAAAGAGTAGGGAATATTATGGAAATCACAGTGGCAGTTTTAAAATTTGTAGGTGGATTAATTGGTTCTGTTGCAAAGTTTGAAAAAAGCATAAACAGGTTGGTAAATGAGGAACAAGGTTTAGGAAGTAGCTAGTAATTGTTGAAGTTCATTGTACGTTGAAAAGGCGGAGTCTCTTTGCAGACTTCGCCTTTGTTTATATAGGGCATGAATTCAGTTTTTTGAACGCACAAAGCAAGGCTGGAGCCTTGTCTGTAGTAAGAACCGTTGGTTCTCCAAAAGCTTTGACAAGTCGCTTCATGAACATATAAGCTGCTTGATGATCACGTGTTTTTCGAAGTTGGAAATCAAGCGTATGTCCATCCCTATCTATGGCACGATATAGATAGCACCACTCACCTTTCACCTTGATGTAAGTCTCATCTAAATGCCAAGCATGGTGGGGAGTTGTGTTTTTCTCTTTCCAGACTTGATAGATCAGACTTCCATATTCATGAACCCAACGCATGATTGTCGTAGGGTGAACGGAAATTCCTCGTTCTTGTAAAATCTCAGATACATCGCGATAGCTTAAAGAAAAACGACAGTAATAGCCAACGGCTACCAAAATAATATCTTTCTTGAACTGTTTCCCTTTAAAATATCGCACTTGTGATTCTCCTCATTCTTTTTTTCTAGAGTGTAGCTTCATTTAGAAAACTTTGCAACAGAACC
>NZ_JBFTMD010000073.1:0-2553 GCF_056396785.1 Bacillus sp. 05T21
GTTCACGTTGTTTGTTTCGTTCAGTTTTCAAAGAACTTGTTTGCCGCTCATTTGCGACTCCCTTATGTTAACATTTTCATATTTCAATGTCAACCAAGTTTTTTTATTTCTTTTGTCGCTTTCTGCGTTGTTGCTATCGGCGACTTGTTCTATATTACACCTCTAAGATACAACCGTCAATATGTTTTTATAAAAAACTTCATTTTTTTATAAATGCTATTTACGTTATTAAATTATCTATCTATATACCTCTTCTATAAGAATAGATAAGCAACCCATGAAACACTCTATGGGTTGCTATTCCATCATAAAAACTATTGTTCTTTTGAAGGTACAGAACAACTTTCATCAGTACAAGACATATCACTTCCACCCTCTGAAGAAAGCTCTTGTAACTTAGGTGCAGGATTCTCTTCTTCCCACACTTGTTGAAGTGCACCAACAAAAGTTTCGAGTGGTTGCGCACCTGAAATAGCATACTTTTGATTAATAATAAAATAAGGTACTCCTGAAATTTGATATTGCTGAGCAATCGCTTCATCAATTCTAACATCATTTGCATATGCACCTTTATCATTAATAACACGTAAAGCTTCTTGCTTATCTAAACCTGAAGCTTCAGCAATAGTAGCAAGCGTATCCACATCACTTAAATTTCTCGATTCAGTGAAATATGCAAAAAGTAGATTTTCCGTAATCTCTTTTTCTTTTTCTTTCCCTTGATCCTTTGCAAATTTAGCAAGACGATGCGCATCAAAAGTGTTCGTCGGCTTCATCTCTTCAAAATTAAAACTTAAACCCATACTAGCTGCATGATTGCCTAGTTGTATATTATTACGCTTAGCTTCTTCAATACTAATCCCATACTTTGATGCAAGTACTTCATTAATACTTGTTCCAGAATAGATTGGAGCATTTTGGTCTAATTCAAAACTTTTAAACTCAACTTCAACATCCTTCTTATGCGGAAATTGCTCTAAAGCCATTTCTAATCTACGTTTCCCAATATAACAAAATGGGCATACAAAATCTGACCATACTTCAATTTTCATAGAAACACCTCATTAACATGTAGTTTTCAATTATTGTAGCACTGGCAATAAGGAATTCAAAAATTTATGCTTCAAACCTTATATACTACAAACCAAAATAAGTTTTTAAATAGAAAAAACGATAATCAAAAGTATAAAAACATTTCCTTCTGATTATCGTATATACAAAATACAAATCTAAAACAATCTAATTACACTGGAATGTATCTCCCCACGAACTTCCATACGGTATTCCAATATTTATTCGAATCTACCTTCTCGGCTTCTCCATGTCCAGCACCTGGAACAATTAATTTCTCTTTTTCTACTTTTGCAGCATTATATACTTCATCTAACATTTCATAAGGAACGAATGTATCAGCATCCCCATGAATAAATAGCATAGGTGTTTTACTTTTCGCCACTTGTTTTATAGCTGAAGCTTCTTCTAAATCATATCCAGCTCGTAATTTTGTAACTGTATTTGCCGCATTCATAACAGGAAACTTCGGCAAGTGGAATAAATCGTTTAATTGATACGTAAATTCATCAATAACAGTTGAGTATCCACAATCTTCAATAATAACTTTAACGTTAGCAGGTAACTCTTCACCTGAAGTCATCATTACAGTGGCCCCGCCCATTGAAACACCAAAGAGTGCTATTTCAGCATTAGGGTCTTTCTTTACAATTTGTTGAATCCAAATCAAAATATCTTTACGATCGTGCCAACCCATCCCTATATAATCGCCTTCACTATTTCCATGCCCACGAAGGTCTGGCGCTATGACATTATATCCTTCTTCATAAAAGTTCCGGATATATTTCGTCATTTTCGATGCCCTGCTATCATATCCATGAACTACAATTGCCCATTTATGGCTAGATTGTTCATTCATATATTCATAACCTGTTAAATTCAACTTATCGAAAGAATTTACGTTCAATGTATTAGGTTTATGATTTGATACAAAGTTCGCATCCTTTTCTTCATTTGTAGCAAACACACCTCCCGATGCATTCACAGTTTCTACTAAGTGAGGATTATCCTCTAAAAACTCTTTCTCTTGTTTCGCATTCAACGCATAATTATAAAAATAATTCCCGGCTAACATATAAGTAATTGCTAGAAGGACTAAAACTACTATAGTAATTACACCTATCTTTTTCATATTATCTCCTTTTTCAAAATTAAATCTTCTTATATTCAAGTACTCAAAAAAACAACTGCACTATTTTAACACACCGACAGCTTGCTTCTACAAAAAATAAAATAGAAAATCTTAAACTACACATCAAAAATGACGAAAGAAAATGAATATGAGAGGATCAAAAGAATAAGGATTACTTACTTGAGACTGATAAGAAGTTTAAAACACAAAAAAGACGAGTCATTCTGACTCGTCTTAAAGTTGCTTGGCGACGTCCTACTCTCACAGGGACAAGGTCCCAACTACCATCGGCGCTAGAGAGCTTAACTTCCGTGTTCGGTATGGGAACGGGTGTGACCTCTCTGCCATCA
>NZ_JBFTMD010000074.1:0-2843 GCF_056396785.1 Bacillus sp. 05T21
TGTTACCTGAATTGCATGAATGAGACCGTTGGTATCTACAGCGATATGTCGTTTGATTCCTGACACTTTCTTTCCGGCATCGTAGCCTTTTTCACCAGCCGTCCATGTGTTTTTCACGCTTTGTGCATCTACGATGCAGAAACTCGTCTGCTTTATGCGCTCACTTCCTCTCACTGAACAGCTATAGTTTAAATTTCTTGACTTTTAAGACAAATTCCTTTAATCTTCTATCGACAAAATCATGTGAAATACATCGTATTTTGCTAATATTTTACACATCTCGATAAAAAGGGAGTTGTTTCCATGTTTACAAAAGAAAGTTATGCAGGTTCTCGTGAAAAGCAGTATGAGACAGTAATTAAACAACTGGATGCATTATTAACTGGCGAATTAAACGTAGTCGCAAACTTATCAAATGCGTCCGCATTATTAAACCAATTTTTAGATCGCGTTAATTGGGTTGGCTTTTATGTAACAGAAGGAAATCAGCTTGTTCTTGGGCCATTCCAAGGAATGCCAGCTTGCGTACGTATTCCATTCGGACGCGGTGTTTGCGGCGTAGCAGCTGAAACGAAAACAACGCAACTTGTAGCGGACGTTCACCAATTCCCAGGACATGTCGCTTGCGATAGTGCCTCTAATTCGGAAATCGTTGTACCGATTATAAAAGACGAAAATGTCATTGGTGTACTTGACATTGATAGTCCTGAAAAAAATCGTTTCGATGAAGTAGATCAGCACTATTTAGAAAAGTTTGTGGAAACACTGTTAAAACATATATAAGAAAAAGAGTGAGTTATCGATTAAGTACGTAATGTACGAAACCGATAGCTCACTCTTTTTTATTGATTACTAACAGTAGATATTTTCTTTAACGCTTGCTCTAGATCAGAAACGATATCCCCCCACGATTCTAAACCGACAGATAAACGTATTAAATTATCGAAAATACCCATTTCTTTTCTTAGTTCTGCCGGAATCGCAGCATGCGTCATTGTTGCTGGATGCTGAATTAACGTTTCTGTATCACCTAAACTTACCGCGATCGTAATAAAGTGAAGGTCATTGATAAACGCTTGTGTTTCCTCTTTCCCGCCTTTGACAGAAAAAGAAATAACGCCACCGCCCCGTTTCATTTGGCGAGATGCTAACTCCCCTTCTGGGTACCAAACCCCTTCTACTACATCATGATTTTTTAGGAACGATACAATTTTTTCTGCATTATCACAATGACGATCCATTCTTGCTGCTAACGTCTTTAATCCGCGTAATAATAACCACGCATCAAACGGCGCCATAATACCGCCGATATCTTTTCGCATCGGACGAATTTTTCAGCTAACACTTTCGTTTTACAAATTGTTACACCCGCTACAACATCACCATGGCCACCAATATATTTTGTCGCACTATGCACAACAGCGTCACAACCAAGCTCAAGCGGTCTTTGTAAATAAGGTGAACAAAACGTATTATCAACAATGACGAGTAGGCCATTTCGCTTCGCAACCCCGATAACTTGTTTTAAATCAATTAATTTCATCGTTGGATTAATTGGCGTTTCAACGAAAAAGAGCTTTGTATTCGGACGAATTTTCTTTTCAATATCAGTCTCTGTTTCCATATCACAAAACGAATGCGTAATCATAAATTTTTCTTCTAACACTTCTAAAAAGCCGTACGTGCACCCATATAATCCATTTGAACAAATAATATGATCTCCAGCCTTTAAAAAACCAATTAAAGTTGCTGAAATAGCTGCCATACCAGACCCGAAGGCAAGTGCTTCTTCTCCTCCTTCTAACACAGCCATACGTTCTTCAAATAATTTTACAGTCGGATTTCCAAGCCTTGAGTAAATATAAGAACCTGTCTAAAATCTGGGGTATAATCTATGTAAAAAGGATGATTCCTATGATACACAATTATACAAGTAATATATCCCGTGAACAGTTTGAACTGATTCGAGAGGATTTAGAAAACGCACGGAAAAGGACGCGCCCCCGCACAGTCGATTTGTACGAAGTATTCTGCGGTGTACTGTACCTGCTCGCAACAGGCTGCCAATGGCGTAATCTGCCAAGTGACTTTCCAAACTGGAAAACCGTGTATGCCTACTATCAAATTTGGCGGAAAGTAGACGAGTTTCTGCATCGTAGATGCACAAAGCGTGAAAAACACATGGACGGCTGGTGAAAAAGGCTACGATGCCGGAAAGAAAGTGTCAGGAATCAAACGACATATCGCTGTAGATACCAACGGTCTCATTCATGCAATTCAGGTAACACGGTTGAAGTCATTAAACGCTCTGAACTTCACAAGTTTGTTGTGTTACCGAAACGCTGGATTGTGGAACGAACTTTTGCTTGGTTGGAAAATTACCGCAGACTGTGGAAGAACTGTGAACGAACACTTGAAAATAGTAGACAGAGTTRCTTATTGGCAGGTGTGGCGATTTTACTAAAAAGATTCTAGACAGGTTCTAAGAACTTTATTTTAAACCCATAATTGACCTTATTAAAAAACTCTTTTACCCAAACTATACTTTAAATAATATTAAGATCTTCTCTTATGGTTGAATACATATATAAATCATCGAATTTACCACAAGTAAATTCATAATGTCTCAGCAACCCCTCTCTTCTAAAGCCTTGCTTTTCTACTAGTTTTTGTGATGGGAGATTCGCAGGTTCAATTAAAGCTTCAATTCTTTCTAACTGAAAGTGATGATAGCCATACTTAACAACGGCCTCCAATGCTTCACTAGCTATCCCTTTTCCCCAGTAATCTTTGCTTAATTCATATCCAACTTCAGCTCGATAATGTTTGGTAAGCATATTAAG
>NZ_JBFTMD010000075.1:0-1923 GCF_056396785.1 Bacillus sp. 05T21
ACAAAATAATATCAGGCTGATAATGCCTCCATTTGAATACATTTTCCCTTTCCATACCAATCACGCACCCTTTCTAAAGTAATAGTAACAGTATGTCCAAGATTTATAGATTCATTGCAATTGTCCTTAAGTTTTTGCACCAGAACCGAATATCGGCTATCATAATCTAATTTGTAAAATATAATCTCCCTTGATTAAAACTCAATATTCCGTCAATACTGTAGATGACATTAAATTTTCTCCTTGTTCCCCCTTGGAGAACCGAGCAGTTAGCTTTTGCTAGCTGCTCTTTTAATTGCTTCATCTATCGCAAAAGTAATACTGTCAGGCCCCCAACCAGAATGTACCTCCATAAAACTATAAACCGCTTGAAGCATCCATCCTCTATTAAGGATTACCTCACATTTGTCTACTAGATCCTCATATGTTTTCATATCCATACCTCTTTTCCACTGTTCTAATTTCCTCTTCGCTTCTTCAACGTGTTTTGGGCAAAAATCATACTTATCTCCCATTTCTTTTGCACAATCATCACATAACTTACAATCGCAAGTCGTTATCCGCCTTTGGAAATCTATACTAGTCAAGATCGTACCCGTTACATAGTCAAATAGCTTAGTAGCTCGTTTCTTTCCGCACGACTGACAACACTCGTCCCATTTAGGCAACTCATGCACTTGTTCATCTGTACTGTTCAATTCCATTCTCCTTTTCTACAAAATGAAATTTTTGTTATAAATAATGAACTTTCAAAGCTACTGAATGGTAAATATAAATACACTACTATATTTCTATAAAGGGGCGTTTTTATATGAATCCATATCAAAGAATATCTTTAATAATTATTATTTTAATACCACTCTTTTTCTTAACTGTCACTCTAGTAACTGGCCGATGGAGTTTCTTTTTTTTGAGCCTACTGCCTAGTTTCATAAGTGGGATAACAGCTTTCATCGCTTTTCAAAGATCACACCAGTAGACAAAGCACTTTGCAAAGAGTGCCTTTACAAGGCGCTCTTTTTTTAACATATACTTACCAAATAACTATTTTGTTTGACTTTAATTCTTACATAAAACCGACTAGACACTAACGTTTTTATGTAGTATAATTCCTATCAGAAAAATGTTAGGAGATTTATTTATGACTTTTGAAGATAATCGTAAATTAGGAATTCAACAAGGATGCATATTACTAACAGATCAATCACAATATCTTGTTGTTAAAAAGAATGAAAATTATTCTTTATTAAACATCGCAACTGCGGAATGCATAAACTTTGAAGTTTCACTTGAAAATCTTGAAGAAATGGTCCAAGTAGATTTAAAAGAAAAAATTCAAGCTATCATTCCACCAGAGAATATTAAGATCGTAGCTCAAAACAGAATATAAAATGTATTTTCTAAGAGCACTTTCTTTAGTGCTCTTTTTTCGTGAATAGTTTCAAATAACTATTTTGTTCGACTTTCCATTAAGCTAATTTTTCGGTTCTGGTGTAAAAATAAAATAAAAGAGAATAACGCGCATATATTCCTAACGGAATCGTATCTTATGCTGCAAGTCCAAACAATTGATGGATGAATTCTTTCTGATTTTGGACAGACTGGTCCCGTAAATCAAGCTGTTCTTTTTAATCATATGCATGGCTTCTACTCCAGAAAGAATGGATGTAGCTGTGTCAAAATATTTGAACCCTAGCATAGAATGGATTCGCTACTTTATAAAGCGATGATCTTGTTCTACTATGTTATTCAAGTACTTTTGTTGTCTAAGTTGCATACCATCAGGTATGCTTTTTCTTACGATTAGTCAACCTGTATTTATAGATTTTTGAGGGATTGAGTACCAAAAATCTATATCACACATGTATCCACGTATAACGCATACTAAATACCCCTAATATGATTCTTTTTTTTACTAGGGGG
>NZ_JBFTMD010000076.1:0-1792 GCF_056396785.1 Bacillus sp. 05T21
TTTGGCATTATCCAATTCTTACATTGACGACTCCAAAAGTAAATGCTGGAGATTTTTCACTAATAAGAGCAATTCTTCAATTTATTCTAATTATAATGATTGCGCAAATTTCATGGAAGTATATTGAAAAACCAATCCGACAAGGTGCGCTCCGAAATATTCAGTTTAAGAATTTAAGGCTTCAAAATGTCGCTTTAAGTGTTAAGTTAGCTTTAATTTGTGCAGTATTCGTTTCGTCAATAGCCGTTTTTGGGTTATCAAAAGTTAGTAAGGCTAAGGAGAATCCTCAACTAGATAAGGTGGAAGCAGTACAAACACAACCAGCGAAACATCCAGTTGCAATTCGGGAAAATCCAGCTCAAGAGACGCCCAAAAATCAAGA
Source organism: Bacillus sp. 05T21 (assembly GCF_056396785.1). NCBI lineage: Bacteria > Bacillati > Bacillota > Bacilli > Caryophanales > Bacillaceae > Bacillus > Bacillus sp. 05T21. The sequence continues at coordinate 383 of NZ_JBFTMD010000076.1, forward strand.
AGAATCAAAAGAAGTAAATTCTGTGCAACCTAAACGTTCTCCCAACGTTACAGCGATAGGCGATTCCGTTATGATTGATATTGCTCCATATTTAAAAAATGCTTTTCCTGATATTAGGATTGATGCACAAATTGGTCGCCAGCTGTCAAAAGCGATTCCTGTAGTTGAACAGTTAAAGAATGAAGGGAATTTAGGAAACTATGTCATTATTGGGTTAGGTACAAATGGAGCCTTTACTACGGAGCAACTTGTATTATTAATAGAATTAATTGGAAATGAACGTAAAATGATATTTATTAATACGAGGGTACCACGTCCGTGGGAATCAATCGTGAATGAGAGATTGAAAGTGACAGCATCTAAATATCCGAATGTAACTCTAGTCGATTGGTATGCAGCAAGTGCTGGAAAGAGAGACTACTTTGCATCTGATGGTGTGCATTTAACCAAAGTAGGTGCAGAAGCATACGCAGCACTTGTAGTCAAAGCTGTGAATCAATAATTCGATATGCTTTATAAACTTCTGTTGCAAAGTTAATTGAAATATAAAAGATTTATGGTTGAGGAAGAAAAATTTTTTGCAGTCATCAATAATGAGTGGTTTCGATGCCTGTTACTAAACGTGAGTCAAGACGAAGGCTTTGAAGTCCTGTGGATTAGGAAAAGTGTCTTTCGCTATACATGTCGATGGTCATGTTCTGTGAAATTATTAATAGGAAGAAAGAATGTAGCTTCCTAACTTTAAAAATAAGCCCAAGGAATTAATTAATTCTTTGGGCTTATTTTTGAACCAGAATTGGGTATTGTTAGAGAGTAAGAGAGAAGGCGAAAGGAGGTTAGTAGATTAATTTCTTACACCTTTTTATCTCATGTATAGCTCGGGGGAAATGGCCAGCTGATGTTGAAGATTTTTGGAAGAAGTTAGATGAATTGCATGTGCTTGTATGCCAGAAAAGATTACTTGGACAAAATCTCAACTGAAATCATCAAAAACCACGATGTTATCGGTATAGAAGATTTGCAAGTATCTAATATGTTAAAGAATCATAAGTTAGCAAAAGCAATTAGTGAGGTATCATGGTCACAGTTTCGAACCATGTTGGAATATAAAGCGGAATGGTACGGTAAACAAATCATTGTCGTATCGAAAACATTTGCTTCAAGCCAATTATGTTCTTGTTGTGGATATCAAAACAAAGACGTTAAAAATCTAAACCTACGTAAATGGGACTGCCCTTCTTGTTGTACACATCATGATAGAGATATTAACGCAAGTATCAATCTAAAGAATGAAGCGATAAGGCTTCTAACCGCAAGGACTGTGGAGATAGCCTAATAAATTAGAGTTCGATAGAACTCTTTACTTAGGAATCCCCCTCTTCTAAACGAAGTGAAAGTGGGGGTAGTTCA
>NZ_JBFTMD010000077.1:0-1770 GCF_056396785.1 Bacillus sp. 05T21
AGTTGGGACCTTGTCCCTGTGAGAGTAGGACGTCGCCAAGCAAAAACCTAAGTCGTTTCGACTTAGGTTTTTTTGTGTTTATTTTTATTTACTGAAGGTTAAAATTCATAAATTTAATAATCCTAAAGACGAAAAAAGAATGAAATAGAAACGGTATAAAATAAAATTTGGATATTAAAGTGATAAGAAGGTTATAAAGTAATACGTTTAAATATAAATTGAAGGTAAGGATTACCTTTTTATGTTGATTTAGTTGTCGAATGAACAATGATGTTTTTGATTTAATATGAAAGGGTTATGCGAAAATGGCTGGATGGCTATTTTTCGCATAACCTTTTTGTGGTTTTAAAGGATTTTACTTAAGAAAAAATCTATAATTAAGGTAGTTAACATATACTTTTTGATGGGTGTGGGGGATTATGAAAGAAATATGCATGTTATTAGTGGCTGTTATATTATGGGGGACGGCAATTGCGCCAACAAAATGGGCATTAGAATCTATTCAACCATTTACTTTGTTATTTATTCGTCTTTTCCTCGCAGGGGGGATTTGTATGCTTTTTTCATATGGCCAACTTCAAAAAGCAATCGTACATAAACATATTCCATGGAAAAGAATGAGTTTGCTATCTTTTACTGGTGTAGCTGGGTATTTTATGTTCACATCCTACGGGATTTCTTTAACAAGTGGATTACATGTTAGTATCATTGATGCTGCATTGCCGTTAGTTACAATTCTTTTTTCAGCTTTCTTTTTAAAAGAGAAAATTCAGCCGAATTATTGGATTGGTATTATATTGGGGGCTATAGGGGTACTTCTTATAACAATTTCATCTAACAATGCTGATCAAGAGGTATCTTTAATAGGAGATATCCTTATTTTATTAAGCACCTTCTTATTTGCTTTTTATACAGTATTGTTAAAACAACCGAAACAGGAACGGTATCTATCAAACAAGGTTTTTACAACATTAACTTTAATTATTGGATCGGTTATTTTATTACCATTTGCAATGGTAGAAACTTTTTATTACGGTTTCCCAAAGATTGAAACCTGGAAGACTGGACTTAGTGTAATGTATCTTGTTATTGGAGCAACAATTTTAGCATATTGGTTTTGGAATAAAGCACTAGAGAGAGTTTCAGCATCAGTAAGTGGATTATATTTAAATGCATTACCGCTAATAAGTATTGTTGCTTCAATTGTTCTATTAAATGAATCTTTAACGTGGAGAATAGTAATAGGCGGCGGCTTAGTCTTATTTGGAGTGGTATGGGCGGATAAAAATGAATTAATTGATCTATTTATCAATTCCCGACAGAAAACTCCCACCTCAAGGAATCAGTAGGACGATAGTTTAAATAGAAAGGGGGAGTTCAAGAGTTTAAAGAGTGCATGTATATAATGTGTAATCAAAAGGGCGTCTTGTATGTAATGGGATGTCCTTGTTTATTATTTTCATTGAAATGGAGAAATTGAATAAAAGGTGTTGACGATTAGCTTATAAAGGTGTAATATAGGACAAGTCGCCGATAGCAACAACGCAGAAAGCGACAAACGAAATAAAAAACTTAGTTGACATTAACTAACGAAGATGTTAACATAAGGGAGTCGCAAATGAGCGGCARACAAGTTCTTTGAAAACTGAACGAAACAAACAACGTGAACGTCAATTTTTATTTTTAGATGCTAGACAAACTAACTTTATTGGAGAGTTTGATCCTGGCTCAGGATGAACGCTGGCGGCGTGCCTAATACATGCAAGTCGA
>NZ_JBFTMD010000078.1:0-1475 GCF_056396785.1 Bacillus sp. 05T21
ACAAAATAATATCAGGCTGATAATGCCTCCATTTGAATACATTTTCCCTTTCCATACCAATCACGCACCCTTTCTAAAGTAATAGTAACAGTATGTCCAAGATTTATAGATTCATTGCAATTGTCCTTAAGTTTTTGCACCAGAACCGATTTTTATATTGATTTCTGAACAACTCATTCTCATGAGAATATAACATTCATGTTGGATTATCTACGTAATCATTTTTGCACCAGAACCAAAAATAAGCCCAAAGAATTAAATAATTCTTTGGGCTTATTTTTAAAGTTAGGAAGTTACATTCTTTCTTCCTATAAATAATCTCACAGAACAGGACCAGCGACATGTAAAGCGACAGACACTTTTCCAAATCCGCAGGATTTCTAAACATTCGTCATGCCTCACGTATAGTAAAAGGCATCGAAACCATTCATGCCCTGTATAAAAAAGACGGAGTCTTCAACCAAACTTCGCTTTTTCGACGTATAATGAATTACAGAAATTATTGATGACTGCAAAAAATTTGTCTTCCTCAACCATAGATCTTTTACATTTCAGTTAATTTTGCAAAAGAAGTTAATAAAATATATCTAATTATTGATTCACCGCTTTGGCTACAAGTGCTGCGTATGCTTCTGCACCTACTTTGGTTAAATGCACACCATCAGGTGCAAAGTAGTCTCCCTTTCCAGCACTTGCTGCATACCAATCTACTAGAGTTATATTCGGATATTCAGATGTTGTCGCTTTTAATCTCTCATTCACGATTGATTCCCACGGACGTGGTACCCTCGTATTAATAAATATCATTTTACGTTCATTCCCAATTAAATTTATTAATGATACAAGTTGCTCCGTAGTAAAGGCTCCATTTGTACCTAGCCCAATAATGACATAGTTTCCTAAATTCCCTTCATTCTTTAACTGTTCAACTATAGGAATCGCTTTTGACAGCTGGCGACCAATCTGTGCATCAATCCTAATATCAGGAAAAGTATTTTTTAAATATGGAGCAATATCAATCATAACGGAATCGCCTATCGCTGTAATGCTGGGAGAATTTTTAGGTTGCGCAGAATCTACTTCTTTTGATTCTTCTTGATTCTTGGGCGTCTCTTGAATTGGATTTTCCCAAACTGCAACTGGATGTTTCGCCGGTTGTGTTTGTACTGCTTCCACCTTATCTAGTTGCGGATTCTCCTTGGCCTTACTAACTTTTGATAACCCAAAGACGGCTATCGACGAAACGAATACTGCACAAATTAAAGCTAACTTAACACCTAAAGCGACATTTTGAAGTCTTAAATTCTTAAACTGAATATTTCGAAACGCACCTTGTCGGATTGGTTTTTCAATATACTTCCATGAAATTTGCGCAATCATTATAATTAGAATAAATTGAAGAATTGCTCTTATTAGTGAAAAATCTCCAGCATTTACTTTTGGAGTCGTCAATGTAAGAATTGGATAATGCCAAA
>NZ_JBFTMD010000079.1:0-1403 GCF_056396785.1 Bacillus sp. 05T21
TCTTCTCCAACTACTTGACCAGCTTCGTTCTTTAACTTAAATTCCGCACCTGCTAGAACTTTTCCACTTTCTGCATCCTTCTTGATTACTTGTAAGCTTCCTAGTTCTTTTGCGTTTTCCACTTGTACTTGTACTACTTTGTTTGCTTCCACTACGACTTCAATTTCTTCTTTTAACAACTTATATCCTTGTGGTGCTTTCGTTTCTTTTAATGTGTATTTTCCTGGTTCTAATTTCGTAGATATTACTTTACCTGTTTTATCTGTTCGTAATGTCTCTACTTTTTTGCCATCTTTATACACTTCAAATTCTGCGTCTGATAATCGTTTCTCTTTATCATTTGCATCTACTTTCACGATTTCGAATTGACCAAGGCTCTTACTATTCGTTACTTTTACATCAATAACTTTTTCACCATCAACTATTGCATGAATTACTTGTTTTGTTAACTCATAACCTTCTGGCGCTTTCGTTTCTTCTAACGTATATTCACCCGGCACTAGTCCGTCTACTTTAACAGTTCCAGACTCATCTGTTGTAATTCCTTCTTTTACAACATTTCCTTTCACATCTTTCAATGTAAATTCTGCGCCTGCTAAACGTTTCGCTTGATCTTTATCATCCGTTTTAATAATTTGTAGAGAACCTAAGACTTTTTCATTTTCTGCCTCTACTTTTACTATTTCGTTCTCATTTTGAATTGTTACTTTCCATTCTTTATTAGAAAGCTTGTAACCTTCTGGTGCTTTCGTTTCTTTCACTGTATATTCACCTAATGGTAATTTCGGTGACATCACTTTTCCACTCTCAGCTGTTTTCAGTTCCGCTACCTTTTTACCATCTTTATACACTGCGAATTCTGCACCTGATAACACTTTCGTTTTATCATTCGCATCTACTTTCACGATTTCAAATTGACCTGTTACTTTTTCGTTCATAACTTCTTGTTTTACTACTTCATTCGCTACAACGTTTACTTCTACTGTTACTTCTACTGCTTTGTAGCCTTCCGGTGCTTTCGTTTCTTCTAACGTGTACTTTCCTGGCACTACGTTTTCGAATTTCACAACACCATCTTTATTCGTTATTTTCGCTTCTCCAACTACTTGACCACTTTCGTTCTTCAGTCTAAATCCCGCGCCTTCTAGAACTTTTCCACTCTCTGCATCCTTTTTGATTACTTGTAAGCTTCCTAGCTCTTTTGCGTTTTCTACTTGTACTTGTACTGCTTTGTTCGCTTCCACAACGACTTCAATCTCTTCTTTTAACAACTTATATCCTTGTGGTGCTTTCGTTTCTTTTAATGTGTACTTTCCTGGTTCTAATTTCGTAGATATTACTTTACCTGTTTTATCTGTTCGTAACGTATCTACTTTTTTACCATCTTTGTACACTTCAAATTC
>NZ_JBFTMD010000080.1:0-1334 GCF_056396785.1 Bacillus sp. 05T21
ATTCTGTATACTGCATTCTTGCAGGTAACGTATGTGTTTTTGAATATTTTTCATTCCAAGTAGATACTAATTCATCTACTGCTCCAGACACATTACCATATGTAGGATTTTGGACAGTAATTGTATTTTCTTTTCTCATGCCAGGTAAATCTATACTAATATTCAAAGGCTTTCTCTTAGCCACTAATAAACTAGGTTGATTATCTGCAAAAGCTTTATTTGCAAGTTGTACTGCTCCTGGATAAGTGCGATTCGCCACAGAATCAATAATCGAAATATCGACTGGTGAAGTTGTAAGTGATTTTTTCTCACGTTCAACTACTACAAATTTACCATTTGAATTTGTACTTTCTTTCGGAACAAAACTCTCTACTTTATCCCCATTTACTGCTAAAACCTCTTGATTGTTATACTTTAGATTTGTTATGCCAGTATCAATGTCAATAGCTTGTTTTGGTGCATTAGCTGAATTACTTTTAGGTGTTTCAGCGAAGGAAATAGATGAATAATTAATAGTGCAAAAGCCAATTAATAAACTTGCTAGTAATTTTTTTCCTTTAGTATTTTTGGTAGTCTTCAAAAAAATCAACTTCTTCCTTTTTTTCGTATTAAGGTATGATAATTATTTATAAATAATTGCTAAATAATGAACTTACATAAATGCTTTTAAAAGTTCTTGAACTAATGGGAGTACTCCACCTACAAATTTTAAAATTGTCATTGCGATTGTCATATTATTTCCTCCTCTTTTGTTGTTGCTAAGATGTGATTTATCTTTATGCTTTCATTATAGTAAGCGCTTACATTTTTATCAATACATTATTATATGCAATATTGCATATGAGGGTTCTGGTGCAAATACTTAGGAAAGATATAAAGAGGCGAAAAATTTCCTAGTGGAATCTAGTCCTAAGCAACAATTCCAAATAGTTGATGGATGAACTTCACTTGATTTTGGACAGACTTGTCCAGTAAAATAAGTTGCCCTTTTTTTACCATATGCTTAGCTTCTATTCCAGAAATAATGGATGTAGCTGTGCGGAAGGATTTCAATCCTAACATCGAACGAACTCGCTTTTTAATAAACCGATGAACTTGTTCCACTATGTTATTGAGATATTTCACTTGCCTTAGTTGGATGCCTAATGGCATCTTTTTTTCTTTTCTCAATTCTTCAACTGCTATAGGATAAGCTGGATTCTTATCTACTGTCACGACACGAGGCTCAGAAATATGAAAAGACTGCAAAGCTTTCTTGAAGAATCGCTTTGCAGCCTTGTGGTTTCTTGCTTTGCTTAGGTAAAAATCAATGGTATTTCCTTTCGAATCGACAG
>NZ_JBFTMD010000081.1:0-1207 GCF_056396785.1 Bacillus sp. 05T21
CCCCCTCCCCCTAGTAAAAAAAAGAATCATATTAGGGGTATTTAGTATGCGTTATACGTGGATACATGTGTGATATAGATTTTTGGTACTCAATCCCTCAAAAATCTATAAATACAGGTTGACTAATCGTAAGAAAAAGCATACCTGATGGTATGTAACTTAGACAACAAAAGTACTTGAATAACATAGTAGAACAAGATCATCGCTTTATAAAAAAGCGATGATCTTGTTCTATGTTGGGATTTAAATCATACAAAACATCAGCCGCTATATTGAGTGGTGTTGAAGCCATGCATATGCTCAAAAAAGAACAAATTGATTTGCAGGACCAGTCTGTCCAAAATCGGAATATTTTTATGAACCGGCTGTTTGGATTAACTGCTTAACAGGTGATTCCGTTAGGAATCCTTGATTCTTTTTTACTTATCATTTTTCACACCAGAACCATACATTCTATCAATAAGAGAAATATGTAATTATGCATATTTTTTTTTATTATTTCGGTAGTATCAAAGCTTAATATATAATTAAAAGGTTTTTTAATGAATTGATAAGGAGATGCGAGTATGAAGAAAATCATAGGACTTATAGTATCATTATTTTTATTATTTTCTACTTATGTACCAACGTTTACAGAAGCAGCCGAAGCTTAAAATAAAGTAGGCTGGGTGAGGAAAATGGAGAGCCTGCTCGTAATGAGTAGACCTTTTTTTATAAAGTTTCTTTATGGGAAATCTTTTATATATTCATTATAGATCATATTCACAATGTCAGTCCTTGATACGTCTGTAAAAACGTATCAAAAAGTGTACTTTTTAATTAAGTAAATGTCCCTTTTTCGGGGAGATGAGCAAAAACACCTAATTTAAAAATTTTTACAACAGAAACAGATAACGTGATAAAGTATTGATTACTGTGCATGTAATTATAATAAAAAAGCCTTCCCAAATGGTGTATTTAATAGTTTAGCTTATACGATTTTAGGAAATTAATAGCATTTTATACCGCTATTATTTACCTAATTTCCAAGAAATAGAGGTGATTGTAGGTGACTAAACCTTTTTAAAAAAATAGTCGTTATATGGTTGGATTAGACAGTCTAAGGGGCCTAGCTATACTAGGTGTTATTTTGTATCATATTAATTTTAATTGGATGCCTGGAGGATTTTTAGGGGTTACTGTATTTTTTGTACTCTCAGGTTATTTA
>NZ_JBFTMD010000082.1:0-1066 GCF_056396785.1 Bacillus sp. 05T21
TCTTCCACCAAATTCAAAAAATATAAAAATCGTAGCAAGAGAATGTACTGGTCTTGCATGGGAATGGTGGAGAACAATTATTAATGAACAAAATGTTCCATTAACAAATGAAATTAAAGTTTCAATTGGAGGAACAACATTATATCCAAATGCTAATATTAGTCATTAATTAAAGCCTAATATATGTCCGAAGCGCCCTGTAAACAGGGCGCTTTTTTACTTGGTCGCAAGTATATCGGTGCTTTTTCAAATATATCATACTCCTCTAATTGGCCTCACCATACATGCCCATCAACTTAAGAAAAATAAATGCCCCAAAAACGAAAAAATGAGCTGACTTCTCAGAGTAACTATCTGTAGAGAAAGCAAATTTTCATTTAGGGGTCTATGAAAACCCTAGCTTGATAGTGATGTGGTGGTACCCCATCGCTATCAAGCTCACAAAACAAAATACCACCCCCTATTAATATTCAAATGGCATATCAGAAATAACCTGTCCTTTCTCCTCTTCATGATCTTCATCACATAATGCCACAGCAGGTATAACTAATCCTTTCGTTAACCAAAACGCTATCATTTCTTCGTTGCTTTGCATGTTTTTCACCTCGCACAATCAAAAAAATACTATATAAAGATAAAACATTTTATGTGATTATGTCAAAAAAAGAAAATTGTACGTTACGTCACATTTTTGACACATTTTAAGGTGTTCGCTGTACGTTAAGGCAATTTTCCCGTTAAATAAGGGTTATTTGGTGCTGGAAAGTCGATAATTATTAAAATATTAACAGGAATGGTTCTGGTGCAAATACTTAGGAAAGATATAAAGATGCGAAAAGTTTCCTAGTGAAATCTAGTCTTAAGCAGCAATTCCAAATAGTTGATGGATGAACTTCACTTGATTTTGGACAGACTTGTCCAATAAAACAAGTTGCCCTTTTTTCACCATATGCATAGCTTCTATTCCAGAAAGAATGGATGTAGCTGTGCGAAAGGATTTCAATCCTAACATCGAACGAACCCGCTTTTTAATAAACCGATGAACTTGTTCCACTATGTTATTGAG
>NZ_JBFTMD010000083.1:0-1010 GCF_056396785.1 Bacillus sp. 05T21
ACATGCTGAAGATGGTTGGGAATTTGTTCAAGTCCTTACTCTAACAATGGCAGGATACACGAGTTCTTTGGAGATTATCTTCAAACGAACCAAATAACTCCTTTCAAAAACAAGAGAGGTTTGCTTTAAATAACATACAAAAAGAACTGAAATATTTGGGGATCTAATTGTTCTCAATTTAACTTATAAGACAAATAAGCTAATATTAATCAACTTCTAATAACAAAAATTATGTGAACACTAAAGTCCTCCAGTTAAACAATCTGGAGGACTTTTAATAGTCTTCTAAATACATTGAATCCCGATAATGAGACGTTATGTTAACCTCATATGTATATAATATACAATTAGCTAAAAATGTAAATTATTTAAATTCTTGTCTATATAATTTAAACGAATAAATAGCTCCAACGAAGAATACAAAGGCTTCAAATAATATAAAGATTTGACGGAAATTCTCGATATCTTTACCAACTAAAGAAATAAATATGCAATTCATTAGAATTTGAGTAGTAAACATACAAGAAATAATTTTAAAATAAATAGGATTTGTTCTTTCATCTGGTTTACCAATTTTTTTGTAAATAATAATAAGTGCAATTACTGAACCAAAAAATAGAAGTGCTGTAAGTCCTACAACGATATTGAAATTACCTGTACTTTCTAACATCCATTTATTTAATAGATCAATCATTATTATCTTCCTTTCCTACATAAGAGAATATTTCGTTCTTCTTTTTCACTATAATAAAAAAAGAAAAAGGAAAACATCGAACTTTCTTACAAACATTCGTGTATTCTTACAGTTTTGTCATTTTGTAAATATATTCAACGCCTTGCCTTTCGCTAACTGACGGTTCATGTAAAGTGATAATAAAGTTATTGAATTTTGTTATGAAATATATATAAGCCTTGCACATTTTATTGTACTAAGGCTCTTTAAAGTTGTTTAATTTCTATCCATTTAATTGCATTTGCACTCAAAAATCAATAATAAAGTTATTTAATCC
>NZ_JBFTMD010000084.1:0-908 GCF_056396785.1 Bacillus sp. 05T21
TATAGCGATGGAGTGGAAGAGAAATAAGAGAATTGATTTGAAGAAATTCTGGCTTAGTAGGGCAAGGAGATTGCTTCCAGCAATGTTTGTTATGCTCGTTATAACGTTGGCCTGGATTACGATTTTTCATAGCTCTTTACTTGAAAAAATGTGTGGAGATTCATTAGCGGCGTTATTTTATGTTAGTAACTGGTGGTATATCTATCATAAATTATCGTACTTTGATAATTTTAACCAGCTTTCTCCATTGAATCATTTTTGGTCGTTAGCAGTTGAGGAACAATTCTATGTTGTCTGGCCGTTTATCATTAGTTTAGGGCTTTACCACATAAAAAAACAATCCCGTATGATTTTATTGATTTGTCTGGGAGCTGTTGCTTCAGCTTTAGCGATGGCAATTTTGTATGAACCTGGAACTGATCCGAGTAGAATTTATTATGGTACAGATACGAGGGCCTTTTCTTTACTTATTGGAGCGGCACTTGCCTTACTTTGGCCAAGCAATAGGCTTGCAAATAAAATTATTCCAAAGGCGCGTCTCATTCTTGATGTAGTGGGAGGAACTGCTCTTATTATTATATTGCTTATGTTTTGGAAGACGAATCAATATGATCCGTTTCTATACAATGGAGGAATGGTTCTCTTATCAATTGCAACAGCATTGTTAGTGGCAAATCTTGCTCATCCAGCGAGCCGTATCGCTCAATTTTTACGATTTAGACCTTTACGTTGGATAGGAATAAGGTCGTATGGCATATATCTTTGGCATTATCCAATTCTTACATTGACGACTCCAAAAGTAAATGCTGGAGATTTTTCACTAATAAGAGCAATTCTTCAATTTATTCTAATTATAATGATTGCGCAAATTTCATGGAAGTATATTGAAAAACCAATCCGACAAGGTG
>NZ_JBFTMD010000085.1:0-811 GCF_056396785.1 Bacillus sp. 05T21
ATCCCTGAAAGATGATCAGGTTGATAGGTTCGAGGTGGAAGCATGGTGACATGTGGAGCTGACGAATACTAATAGATCGAGGACTTAACCATATAATATGAAGCAACGTTATCTAGTTTTGAGAGAATATAAAAAACTTATTGACTTTCTAAGTGAATCAAGTATAATAATGTTTGTCTCAATTGAATATAGTCTGGTAATGATGGCAGAGAGGTCACACCCGTTCCCATACCGAACACGGAAGTTAAGCTCTCTAGCGCCAATGGTAGTTGGGACCTTGTCCCTGCGAGAGTAGGACGTTGCCAGGCAAAATGGAGGATTAGCTCAGCTGGGAGAGCACCTGCCTTACAAGCAGGGGGTCGGCGGTTCGATCCCGTCATCCTCCACCATATATGTCGGAGGGGTAGCGAAGTGGCTAAACGCGGCGGACTGTAAATCCGCTCCTTCGGGTTCGGCAGTTCGAATCTGCCCCCCTCCACCATTTCTTAATTATTGGGCTATAGCCAAGCGGTAAGGCAACGGACTTTGACTCCGTCATGCGCTGGTTCGAATCCAGCTAGCCCAGCCATTAAGAGCCATTAGCTCAGTTGGTAGAGCATCTGACTTTTAATCAGAGGGTCGAAGGTTCGAATCCTTCATGGCTCACCATTTTCTTTAAAAATATGCGGGTGTGGCGGAATTGGCAGACGCACTAGACTTAGGATCTAGCGCCTTTGGCGTGGGGGTTCGACTCCCTTCACCCGCACTTTTAATAAAATAACTCAAACATGTCTTGCGGAAGTAGTTCAGTGGTAGAATACAACCTTGCCAA
>NZ_JBFTMD010000086.1:0-783 GCF_056396785.1 Bacillus sp. 05T21
TAGCGATGGAGTGGAAGAGAAATAAGAGAATTGATTTGAAGAAATTCTGGCTTAGTAGGGCAAGGAGATTGCTTCCAGCAATGTTTGTTATGCTCGTTATAACGTTGGCCTGGATTACGATTTTTCATAGCTCTTTACTTGAAAAAATGCGTGGGGATTCATTAGCGGCGTTATTTTATGTTAGTAACTGGTGGTATATTTATCATAAATTATCTTATTTTGATAGCTTTGGTCAGCCTTCTCCGCTAAATCATTTTTGGTCGTTAGCTGTTGAGGAACAATTTTATGTGGTTTGGCCGTTCGTCATTAGTTTAGGATTTTATTACATAAAAAAACAATCACGCATGATCTTATTTATTTGTCTAGGAGCAATTGCATCTGCTTTAGCAATGGCAATTCTATATGAACCAGGCTCTGACCCAAGTAGAATTTATTACGGTACTGATACACGGGCTTTTTCTTTGTTAATTGGAGCGGCACTTGCTTTAATTTGGCCAAGCAGTAGACTTGCGAATAAAATTATTCCGCAAGCACGTCTTATTCTTGATGTTATTGGGGGAGTTGCTCTTAGTATCATTCTCATTATGTTTTGGAAGACGAATCAATATGAGCCGTTTCTATACCGTGGGGGAATGGTCCTTTTATCAATTGCAACAGCATTGTTAGTGGCAAATCTTGCTCATCCAGCGAGCCGTATCGCTCAATTTTTACGATTTAGACCTTTACGTTGGATAGGAATAAGGTCGTATGGCATATATCTTTGGCATTATCCAATTCTTACAT
>NZ_JBFTMD010000087.1:0-772 GCF_056396785.1 Bacillus sp. 05T21
GACGCACGACGCACAGGACTTAAAATCCTGCGGTGGGTGACCACCGTGCGGGTTCGACCCCCGCCCTCGGCACCATATGCGCCCGTAGCTCAATTGGATAGAGCGTTTGACTACGGATCAAGAGGTTAGGGGTTCGACTCCTCTCGGGCGCGTTTTTTATTAACGGGAAGTGGCTCAGCTTGGTAGAGCACCTGGTTTGGGACCAGGGGGTCGCAGGTTCAAATCCTGTCTTCCCGATATTTTCAAAATATGGGGCCTTAGCTCAGCTGGGAGAGCGCCTGCCTTGCACGCAGGAGGTCAGCGGTTCGATCCCGCTAGGCTCCACTTATTTGAATATAAATTATGGCGGTGTAGCTCAGCTGGCTAGAGCGTACGGTTCATACCCGTGAGGTCGGGGGTTCGATCCCCTCCGCCGCTACCATAAAGGACCTTTAGCTCAGCTGGTTAGAGCAGACGGCTCATAACCGTCCGGTCGTAGGTTCGAGTCCTACAAGGTCCACCACTCAAAGTTCATATCTCGGAGGTATACCCAAGTTCGGCTGAAGGGATCGGTCTTGAAAACCGACAGGCGGCGAGAGTCGCGCGGGGGTTCGAATCCCTCTACCTCCTCCATTTTTTCTAAATTAAATATTATATCATCGCGGGGTGGAGCAGTACGGTAGCTCGTCGGGCTCATAACCCGAAGGTCGCAGGTTCAAATCCTGTCCCCGCAACCAAATGGTCCCGTGGTGTAGTGGTTAACATGCCTGCCTGTCACGCAGGAGATCGCCGG
>NZ_JBFTMD010000088.1:0-743 GCF_056396785.1 Bacillus sp. 05T21
GTGGAAGCAAACAAAGTAGTACAAGTACAAGTGGAAAACGCAAAAGAACTAGGAAGCTTACAAGTAATCAAGAAGGATGCAGAAAGTGGAAAAGTTCTAGCAGGTGCGGAATTTAAGTTAAAGAACGAAGCTGGTCAAGTAGTTGGAGAAGCGAAAACAACAAATAAAGATGGTGTTGTGAAATTCGAAAACGTTGTACCAGGAAAATATACGTTAGAAGAAACGAAAGCGCCAGAAGGCTATAAAGCGCTAGAAGTAACAGTAGAAGTAAACATTGTTGCAAATGAAGTAGCAAAACAAGAAGTATTGAATGAAAAAGTGAAAGAAAAAATTACAGGCCAAGTAGAAATTACAAAGGTAGATGCTAATGATACAGATAAAACATTAGCAGGCGCAGTCTTTGAAATTTTGAAAGACGGAACAAAAATAGACACATTAACAACAGATAAAAATGGTAAAGTAACTTCGAAAGAATTGGAGCCAGGAGATTATATTTTAAAAGAAGTTCAGGCTCCAGAAGGATACACTTTATCTGATAAAGAAATCAGATTTACGATTTCTAATCAAAAAATTGAAGCTATAAAACTTCAAATTACAAATCAAAAAGAGCCAGGTGAAGGAACGGAAACACCAGGTGAAGGAACGGAAACACCAGGTGAAGGAACGGAAACACCAGGTGAAGGAACGGAAACACCAGGTGAAGGAACGGAAACACCAGGTGAAGGAACGGAAACACCAGGTGA
>NZ_JBFTMD010000089.1:0-728 GCF_056396785.1 Bacillus sp. 05T21
GGTTCTGGTGCGAAAACTTCAAGATAATTGCAGGTAATCTCTAAATCTTGGACATACTGATACTATTACTCTAAAAAAGGTGCGTGATCAGTATGGAAAAGCGAAATTTATTCAAGTGGAAACATTATCATCATGATATTATTTTGCAAACAGTAAGATGGTACCTACGGTACAACTTGAGCTTTCGTGATTTKGTGGAAATGATGGAGGAACGGGGCTTATTCGTTGCTCATACAACGATTATGCGTTGGGTTCATCAGTATGGTCCTGATCCGTCGTCATCTCAAGCAAACCAATGACTCTTGGAGAGTCGATGAAACATATATCAAAGTGAAAAGTCAATGGATGTACCTGTATCGTRCTGTCGATTCGAAAGGAAATACCATTGATTTTTACCTAAGCAAAGCAAGAAACCACAAGGCTGCAAAGCGATTCYTCAAGAAAGCTTTGCAGTCTTTTCATATTTCTGAGCCTYGTGTCGTGACAGTAGATAAGAATCCAGCTTATCCTATAGCAGTTGAAGAATTGAGAAAAGAAAAAAAGATGCCATTAGGCATCCAACTAAGGCAAGTGAAATATCTCAATAACATAGTGGAACAAGTTCATCGGTTTATTAAAAAGCGGGTTCGTTCGATGTTAGGATTGAAATCCTTTCGCACAGCTACATCCATTCTTTCTGGAATAGAAGCTATGCATATGGTGAAAAAAGGGCAACTTGTTTTATTGGA
>NZ_JBFTMD010000090.1:0-723 GCF_056396785.1 Bacillus sp. 05T21
ATCCATTCGCTCGACTTGCATGTATTAGGCACGCCGCCAGCGTTCATCCTGAGCCAGGATCAAACTCTCCAATAAAGTTAGTTTGTCTAGCATCTAAAAATAAAAATTGACGTTCACGTTGTTTGTTTCGTTCAGTTTTCAAAGAACTAAAAGCGGGTGAAGAGAATCGAACTCTCGACCAGAGCTTGGAAGGCTCTTGTTTTACCACTAAACTACACCCGCGTGGTCGGGAAGACAGGATTTGAACCTGCGACCCCCTGGTCCCAAACCAGGTGCTCTACCAAGCTGAGCCACTTCCCGTTATGGCGCGCCCGAGAGGAGTCGAACCCCTAACCTCTTGATCCGTAGTCAAACGCTCTATCCAATTGAGCTACGGGCGCTTATTCATGATGTTTTTTCGTCGTTGTATTTTGGCGACTCAATTATCTTACCATACTACATTTTCAAATGCAAGTACTTTTTAAAAGATTTTTTGATGCGGCCGAGAGGACTTGAACCTCCACGGGGTTTCCCCCACTAGGCCCTCAACCTAGCGCGTCTGCCGTTCCGCCACGACCGCGCGGAAAAAACAAAAGTGAGCCATGAAGGATTCGAACCTTCGACCCTCTGATTAAAAGTCAGATGCTCTACCAACTGAGCTAATGGCTCGTAAATGGCTGGGCTAGCTGGATTCGAACCAGCGCATGACGGAGTCAAAGTCCGTTGCCTTACCGCTTGGCTATA
>NZ_JBFTMD010000091.1:0-701 GCF_056396785.1 Bacillus sp. 05T21
CTACCGATAATGGGACGTTATGTTAACTAGACGTGTATGAGATATACAATCAAACAAATTTATTTTCCATTTTCATTCTTATTTTGAAATAGATGCACAATCAAAAGTCCACCAACAAATAAGATTGAAAATCCTACGACTATATATAATCCGTTTTTTGGTATTCCTAATATAATTGCAAGATAACTAAAAGAAAAAGCCCATAATGCTAAAATTATGATTTCTAACATCTTCTTTTTCATTAAAAGTTAAGCACCCCAAATCCCCTTAAAAAAGTTGTATTCRGAATATTGTAACAAAATCAAAAAAAGACCCTACAAGAKGGTCTTTCATCAGCTAATATTAAGCTTTTTGAACATTAGTAGCTTGTGGGCCACGTTGTCCTTKTTCTACTTCAAACGTTACACTTTGTCCTTCGTCTAAAGATTTGAAACCGTCGATTTGGATAGCTGAGAAATGTACGAATACGTCTTCTCCACCTTCACGCTCGATGAATCCAAAACCTTTGTCTGCATTAAACCATTTTACTTTACCTTGTTCCATAATTGTTGCCTCCTAGTGTGGATACCCACACATATGTTACTACCCYTGCYCAAATACCTTAGACGAAAAACAAAATTTATTCTTAATCTCAAACCGAACAAAAATAGGTCTTTCTTAAATTAACATACTTTCTAAAAAACAGCAAATTTCAAAAATAA
>NZ_JBFTMD010000092.1:0-681 GCF_056396785.1 Bacillus sp. 05T21
GCAGAATTTGAAGTGTACAAAGATGGTAAAAAAGTAGATACGTTACGAACAGATAAAACAGGTAAAGTAATATCTACGAAATTAGAACCAGGAAAGTACACATTAAAAGAAACGAAAGCACCACAAGGATATAAGTTGTTAAAAGAAGAAATTGAAGTCGTTGTGGAAGCGAACAAAGTAGTACAAGTACAAGTAGAAAACGCAAAAGAGCTAGGAAGCTTACAAGTAGTCAAAAAGGATGCAGAGAGTGGAAAAGTTCTAGAAGGCGCGGAATTTAGACTGAAGAACGAAAGTGGTCAAGTAGTTGGAGAAGCGAAAATAACGAATAAAGATGGTGTAGTTCAATTCGAAAACTTAGTGCCAGGAAAATACACGTTAGAAGAAACGAAAGCACCAGGAGGCTACAAAGCAGTAGAAGTAACAATAGAAGTAAACGTTGTAGCGAATGAAATGGTAAAACAAGAAGTTACGAATGAAAAAGTAACAGGTCAATTTGAAATCGTAAAAGTAGATGCAGAAGATAAAGCGAAAGTATTATCAGACGCAGAATTTGAAGTGTACAAAGATGGTAAAAAAGTAGATACGTTACGAACAGATAAAACAGGTAAAGTAATATCTACGAAATTAGAACCAGGAAAGTACACATTAAAAGAAACGAAAGCACCACAAGGATATAAGTTG
>NZ_JBFTMD010000093.1:0-677 GCF_056396785.1 Bacillus sp. 05T21
AAGAGGATTTACTGCAGTTGATGAGCATAGTGCAAATTTAAAAACACTGTTTGAAAATTATGAAGGGGCTAGGCTTGACTATGATGGAACGATGTTTAAAGTAGATCATGGAGGAAATGGTGTATCAACACCAATTGGTGCACCAGATAGGTTTTATGGGGCTATTGAATATATAGAAAATGATCCATCAAAGTTGACGATTCCAAGGTGGGAAGCTAATGTCGATAATTATCCATTTACTGCAAGAGGATTCACAGGAAGTAAAAATATTGTATTACCGGAATTTTCATATGAAAGGGGTTATGCAAGAGCTTTCCAAGATGGAGATATATTGAATATTATAGATTCAGAAACTGGAAATGTAGCAACAAAATTTGAATTTAATAAAAAATTTGGATGGGCTCCAGAGGGATTAAGTAATGCTGAGCTAAATACCAGTGATAGTGTTAAAAAACTTATTAATAATAGTGGGTATTCAGTAGATGAATTTGTTGAGATGTTACATCCAGATAGGGTGTTAAATGCTAATGAAAAGACAGTAGTTGATAATATAAGAAATGAAATTGGAGTACCTGATGTTGGTACAAAGATGAAAAAAGTAATCCCACAAAGTGATATATATAAGTATTTATATGACGAAAACTATACAGGTGTAAGAGGATTTACTGCAGTTGATG
>NZ_JBFTMD010000094.1:0-650 GCF_056396785.1 Bacillus sp. 05T21
TGTGACGGGATCGAACCGCCGACCCCCTGCTTGTAAGGCAGGTGCTCTCCCAGCTGAGCTAATCCTCCAAAAGTGGTGACCCGTACGGGATTCGAACCCGTGTTACCGCCGTGAAAGGGCGGTGTCTTAACCACTTGACCAACGGGCCAAATATTATAAATTCCTTATGGCGGAGAGCAAGGGATTCGAACCCTTGATACGCTTGTGACGTATACACGATTTCCAATCGTGCTCCTTCGGCCAACTCGGACAGCTCTCCAATGGCTCCGCAGGTAGGAATCGAACCTACGACCGATCGGTTAACAGCCGATAGCTCTACCGCTGAGCTACTGCGGAATAATATTGCCTGGCAACGTCCTACTCTCACAGGGACAAGGTCCCAACTACCATCGGCGCTAGAGAGCTTAACTTCCGTGTTCGGTATGGGAACGGGTGTGACCTCTCTGCCATCATTACCAGACATTATTCTTTTGAGACAATCATTATTATAACTTATTCACCCTGAAAGTCAATAAGTTTTTTATATTCTCTCAAAACTAGATAACGTTGCTTCATATTATATGGTTAAGTCCTCGATCTATTAGTATTCGTCAGCTCCACATGTCACCATGCTTCCACCTCGAACCTATCAACCTGATCATCTTTCAGGG
>NZ_JBFTMD010000095.1:0-646 GCF_056396785.1 Bacillus sp. 05T21
TGACGGGATCGAACCGCCGACCCCCTGCTTGTAAGGCAGGTGCTCTCCCAGCTGAGCTAATCCTCCAAAAGTGGTGACCCGTACGGGATTCGAACCCGTGTTACCGCCGTGAAAGGGCGGTGTCTTAACCACTTGACCAACGGGCCAAAAAAAACAAAAACTTTTCCCAAGCTTCCAACCGGGCTTGAACCGGTGACCTCTTCCTTACCATGGAAGTACTCTACCAGCTGAGCTATGGAAGCATAATGGCTCCGCAGGTAGGAATCGAACCTACGACCGATCGGTTAACAGCCGATAGCTCTACCGCTGAGCTACTGCGGAATAATATAAGCCTGGCAACGTCCTACTCTCACAGGGACAAGGTCCCAACTACCATCGGCGCTAGAGAGCTTAACTTCCGTGTTCGGTATGGGAACGGGTGTGACCTCTCTGCCATCATTACCAGACTTTTATCATTATACACATTCTTTTGAGAATGTCAAAAGGAATTTTAAATATATATTCCTTCAAAACTAGATAACATTTGCTTCATATTATATGGTTAAGTCCTCGATCTATTAGTATTCGTCAGCTCCACATGTCACCATGCTTCCACCTCGAACCTATCAACCTGATCATCTTTCAGGGATCTTACTAGCTTACGCTA
>NZ_JBFTMD010000096.1:0-637 GCF_056396785.1 Bacillus sp. 05T21
GCTTACAAGTAATCAAGAAGGATGCAGAAAGTGGAAAAGTTCTAGCAGGTGCGGAATTTAAGTTAAAGAACGAAGCTGGTCAAGTAGTTGGAGAAGCGAAAACAACAAATAAAGATGGTGTTGTGAAATTCGAAAACGTAGTACCAGGAAAGTACACGTTAGAAGAAACGAAAGCGCCAGAAGGTTATAAAGCGCTAGAAGTAACAGTAGAAGTAAACGTTGTAGCGAATGAAGTAATAAAACAAGAAGTTACGAACGAAAAAATAGCAGGTCAATTCGAAATCGTGAAAGTAGATGCGAATGATAAAGCGAAAGTATTATCAGACGCAGAATTTGAAGTGTATAAAGAGGGTAAAAAAGTAGAGACATTACGAACAGATAAAACAGGTAAAGTAATATCTACGAAATTAGAACCAGGAAAATACACGTTAAAAGAAACGAAAGCACCACAAGGATATAAGTTACTAAAAGAAGAGATTGAAGTCGTTGTGGAAGCAAACAAAGTAGTACAAGTACAAGTGGAAAACGCAAAAGAACTAGGAAGCTTACAAGTAATCAAGAAGGATGCAGAAAGTGGAAAAGTTCTAGCAGGTGCGGAATTTAAGTTAAAGAACGAAGCTGGTCAAGTAGTTGGAGA
>NZ_JBFTMD010000097.1:0-632 GCF_056396785.1 Bacillus sp. 05T21
CAAGGTAACACGGGTGCTACTGGACCTCAAGGTACGCAAGGTAACACGGGTGCTACTGGACCTCAAGGTCTTCAAGGTAACACGGGTGCTACYGGACCTCAAGGTGCGCAAGGTAAYACRGGTGCYACTGGACCTCAAGGTRYKCAAGGTAACACGGGTGCTACTGGACCTCAAGGTACGCAAGGTAACACGGGCGCTACCGGYTCCACTGGACCTCAAGGTACACAAGGTAACACGGGTGCTACTGGACCTCAAGGTCTTCAAGGTAACACGGGCGCTACCGGTTCCACTGGACCTCAAGGTGCTCAAGGTAATACAGGTGCCACTGGACCTCAAGGTCTTCAAGGTAACACGGGTGCTACCGGACCTCAAGGTGCGCAAGGTAACACGGGTGCTACTGGACCTCAAGGCGTTCAAGGTAACACAGGTGCTACTGGTTCCACTGGACCTCAAGGCGTTCAAGGTAACACAGGTGCTACCGGTTCCACTGGACCTCAAGGTGCGCAAGGTAACACGGGTGCTACTGGACCTCAAGGTACGCAAGGTAACACGGGTGCTACCGGACCTCAAGGTCTTCAAGGTAACACGGGTGCTACTGGACCTCAAGGTCTTCAAGGTAACACGGGTGCTAC
>NZ_JBFTMD010000098.1:0-597 GCF_056396785.1 Bacillus sp. 05T21
ACGGGGCAGGTTAGTTTAAATTCAATTAAAAAGACAATAACAAAAAGGAAGGGCAACAGACTGCCCCTTCCTTTTATAATTCAGGTAATGAAACCCTTGCAATAACACTTTCGTCTTCAGTTAAAATCAAAATTTGATAATTGGCATCCACATCTCCGTCACCAAATTTCTGAATAAAGGCTTTTCGCAATTTTTTTCCCTGCTTGCTTTCTTGCTCGGCATCTACAAACACATTAATATTCCCTGCATAATGTTCATCCGCCTCAACCCTATACTCCATATTGAAATCATCGACCAACACGGGGTCAATCATGGCTTTAAGGTCAGTATCTATGAAGGTTCTTGCTTTTTCGATTCTCCTTTTGTCTTTCTCAATCGCCTGGTTTGCTGCCTCCTCCAACTTAGCAGATTTTTTTTCTTTAGCGGCTTCCTCTTCTTCTGTTAACTCTGGATTTTGAATGTTATACAGCATGTCTTCCAGGTCGTCACACACAACCCCAGGACTCGAAGCATTTGCAACCATTTCATCTATGCTGGCGTTTGTGATCCCAGCTTCTTCCAACTGGTCCCATTCCTTGTCAAGAAACCCGCACTTAC
>NZ_JBFTMD010000099.1:0-521 GCF_056396785.1 Bacillus sp. 05T21
CCTTTTCCTAGTTCACTTTCTATCTCTATATCTCCGTTTAATTCTTTAATAATACTGTACGCAATCATAGTACCAAGCCCAGTACCTTTTTCTGTTGTTGAATAAAATGGCAAGGCAATACGTTTTATTTGTTGGGRAGACATTCCTATTCCTGTATCAATAATATCAATTACAATATTATCTTTTATTTTTTGTATATTTATTTGTAATACGCCACCATTTTTCATAGCCTCAATTCCATTTTGTATGATGTTGGTKAGACATATTTTTAATTTTTCAGKATTAGCATWTATGTAAAGGGAATCTGTTGTAATATGCTGTTTTATTTCAACATTATATGAAAGAGCGAGTGGTGAAATATTATCTTTCACTTGATTTAATATGTAATTAATATCTAGTTCCTCTTTTATAATGTTTTGTGGTTTGGTTAAAGATAAATAGTTATTAATAGTAGATTGTATTTGCTGCATTTCAAGTAACATAATTTCTAAGTACTTATCTTGAGACATCTTAGCACTCTC
>NZ_JBFTMD010000100.1:0-497 GCF_056396785.1 Bacillus sp. 05T21
TCACTTCGTTTAGAAGAGGGGGATTCCTAAGTAAAGAGTTCTATCGAACTCTAATTTATTAGGCTATCTCCACAGTCCTTGCGGTTAGAAGCCTTATCGCTTCATTCTTTAGATTGATACTTGCGTTAATATCCCTATCATGGTGTGTACAACAAGAAGGGCAGTCCCATTTACGTAGGTTTAGATTTTTAACGTCTTTGTTTTGATATCCACAACAAGAACATAATTGGCTTGAAGCAAATGTTTTCGATACGACAATGATTTGTTTGCCGTACCATTTTGCCTTATATTCCAACATAGTTCGAAACTGTGACCATGATACCTCACTAATTGCTTTTGCTAACTTATGATTCTTTAACATATTCGATACTTGCAAATCCTCTATACCGATAACATCGTGGTTTTTGATGATTTCAGTCGAGATTTTGTCCAAGTAATCTTTTCTAGCATTCGTCATGTATTCATGAATTCTAGCTACTTTTACTCGTTGTTTATTC
>NZ_JBFTMD010000101.1:0-492 GCF_056396785.1 Bacillus sp. 05T21
TCCAAACCTATTTTATGTCAACCTACTATGATATAGTTCTGTACTAAGTTGAAAATACCTTTTGACCGCTTGAAAGAAAGATTTTTAAATAACTTTATTATTTTTTAAATGACTATGTTGTGAATTAAACAACTTTATTGTCATTCTACAGTTCAGCTTGGCGAAAGCTAAAAAGCCGCCGAAAATAAGAGCCAGCAAATGAAATTTATATTACCTAATGCTTAAAACTACTTCCTATATCGAATTTTATGTAAATAAGCTGTCCATATGGGCAGCTTATTTTATTTTTTGCTTAGCGTGGTTTTTTTCCGAAATGCTGGTGGTACTCCTATTGGGGTCTCGCCACATGCCCATCAACTTAAGAATGGAAACAAAATGAACTTTCGTTCACATAAACGAAAAAACTTTTAAAATATTTTGTATATTTAAAAATGAGCACACCAAATAAGCCTAGATAGGTATCGTTTTTAAAAATTATGCAGCTTTCTTTTG
>NZ_JBFTMD010000102.1:0-464 GCF_056396785.1 Bacillus sp. 05T21
GACGCACAGGACTTAAAATCCTGCGGTGGGTGACCACCGTGCGGGTTCGACCCCCGCCCTCGGCACCATATGCGCCCGTAGCTCAATTGGATAGAGCGTTTGACTACGGATCAAGAGGTTAGGGGTTCGACTCCTCTCGGGCGCGTTTTCTTTCGGGAAGTGGCTCAGCTTGGTAGAGCACCTGGTTTGGGACCAGGGGGTCGCAGGTTCAAATCCTGTCTTCCCGATACTTGTTTGGGGCCTTAGCTCAGCTGGGAGAGCGCCTGCCTTGCACGCAGGAGGTCAGCGGTTCGATCCCGCTAGGCTCCACCAAAAAAGTTCTTTGAAAACTGAACGAAACAAACAACGTGAACGTCAATTTTTATTTTTAGATGCTAGACAAACTAACTTTATTGGAGAGTTTGATCCTGGCTCAGGATGAACGCTGGCGGCGTGCCTAATACATGCAAGTCGAGCGAATGGAT
>NZ_JBFTMD010000103.1:0-458 GCF_056396785.1 Bacillus sp. 05T21
CATGACATGAAGGATTCGAACCTTCGACCCTCTGATTAAAAGTCAGATGCTCTACCAACTGAGCTAATGGCTCGTAAATGGCTGGGCTAGCTGGATTCGAACCAGCGCATGACGGAGTCAAAGTCCGTTGCCTTACCGCTTGGCTATAGCCCATTAATATTTACTAGTATGGTTATCTTTTCAAAAAAATAAACCCTCTCAGGTTATTTTAAAGAAAATGGTGGAGGGGGGCAGATTCGAACTGCCGAACCCAAAGGAGCGGATTTACAGTCCGCCGCGTTTAGCCACTTCGCTACCCCTCCGACATTTAAAAATATATGGTGGAGGATGACGGGATCGAACCGCCGACCCCCTGCTTGTAAGGCAGGTGCTCTCCCAGCTGAGCTAATCCTCCAAAAGTGGTGACCCGTACGGGATTCGAACCCGTGTTACCGCCGTGAAAGGGCGGTGTCTTAACC
>NZ_JBFTMD010000104.1:0-443 GCF_056396785.1 Bacillus sp. 05T21
GGTCGAACCGGCGATCTCCTGCGTGACAGGCAGGCATGTTAACCACTACACCACGGGACCATTTGGTTGCGGGGACAGGATTTGAACCTGCGACCTTCGGGTTATGAGCCCGACGAGCTACCGTACTGCTCCACCCCGCGATAATATTAATTATATAATTATATGATAAGTGTTAGCAACCACATTACGAGAATGTTTGGTTGCGGGGACAGGATTTGAACCTGCGACCTTCGGGTTATGAGCCCGACGAGCTACCGTACTGCTCCACCCCGCGACAATATTATTAATATAATTTATATGGTGGAGGATGACGGGATCGAACCGCCGACCCCCTGCTTGTAAGGCAGGTGCTCTCCCAGCTGAGCTAATCCTCCAAAAGTGGTGACCCGTACGGGATTCGAACCCGTGTTACCGCCGTGAAAGGGCGGTGTCTTAACCACTTG
>NZ_JBFTMD010000105.1:0-440 GCF_056396785.1 Bacillus sp. 05T21
GCACAGCGTCTTCTTTATCATTCTGATTATTGCTTTTGCCGCAACATTTATCATTCACTATATGAACAAGCAAAAAGCTGTAAAAGAGCAAACGGCGGCTTCAAAGGAAGAATAACAAACTGCAAAACATAAAGGGGGGAGTAGATCTGCTCCGCCCTTTTTTTACATCAAAGGGGTGTATGATTCCTATTCAAAGAAGGTGACCCATGTGCAATACTTTGATTTTTTATCCGCCTCTCAAAAAGAAGATGTCTTTTTCAAACTGCCGGGTACGGTTACAAAGGACTCTCCGAAGCGCATTCTCGAGTATGCGCTTGGAGCTGCGCTCTATGTTCCGGGGAACCGAAAAGATATAGCAGATGTCATCATCAATAACAAGTATCCAGAACTGTGCTCGGTCGTTTTTTGCCTTGAAGATTCGATCGGCGATTGTGAGGTTC
>NZ_JBFTMD010000106.1:0-437 GCF_056396785.1 Bacillus sp. 05T21
ACGCGTTCGAGCACGCCATCGCGCTGGAAACGCGCTGGACCGGCGAGGTGCTGGACGGCATCGACGGCATCGACGTGGACGAGATGATCCGCTACGTGAAGTACCGCGCCAACAAGATGGCCGGCATGCTCGGCATCGAGAAGCTCTACAGCGATACCAACGTCAACGTGATGCCGTGGATCAAGGCCTACGCCGACAATTTCACCGAGACCAAGACCGACTTCTTCGAGATGCGCAACGCCAGCTACAAGAAGACCAATGCGGACAATGGCTTCGACGATCTGTGAGCCGCCCATGCGCATCCTGATGGCCTATGCATCGTTGAGCGGCAACACGCGCGAGGTGGCGCGGCGGGTCGCGGCACGTTGCCAGGCAACCGGCCACTCGTTGCAGCTGCTGGACGTGGACGGCGATGCAACCGCCGCACTGGCGCAGCC
>NZ_JBFTMD010000107.1:0-431 GCF_056396785.1 Bacillus sp. 05T21
GATGGACAAGGAAATGCGTACACGTACACAGTAAGTGAAGTAAAAGTAAACGGATATGAAACAAAAGTAGACGGAACAACGATTACGAACACTTACAAAAATACGGACAAAACAGAAGTTAGTGGTAAGAAAGTCTGGGAAGACTACAACAACAAGTTCAACACACGCCCAGAAAGTATTACGGTTCAATTGCTTCAAAATGGAACAGAGTTCCAAACACAAGAAGTGAAAGCTGATAAAGAAGGCAACTGGAATTTTAACTTCAAAGACCTACCAAAGTATGATGGACAAGGAAATGCGTACACGTACACAGTAAGTGAAGTAAAAGTAAACGGATATGAAACAAAAGTAGACGRAACAACGATTACGAACACTTACAAAAATACGGACAAAACAGAAGTTAGTGGTAAGAAAGTCTGGGAAGACTACAA
>NZ_JBFTMD010000108.1:0-430 GCF_056396785.1 Bacillus sp. 05T21
CTGGTGCCGACTAGAGGACTTGAACCCCCAACCTACTGATTACAAGTCAGTTGCTCTACCAATTGAGCTAAGTCGGCTAAATGGTGGAGGATGACGGGATCGAACCGCCGACCCCCTGCTTGTAAGGCAGGTGCTCTCCCAGCTGAGCTAATCCTCCGAATTGCCTGGCAACGTCCTACTCTCACAGGGACAAGGTCCCAACTACCATCGGCGCTAGAGAGCTTAACTTCCGTGTTCGGTATGGGAACGGGTGTGACCTCTCTGCCATCATTACCAGACTGTATTCATTTRAGACAAGAATYATCATAACTYATTCGACATTTAAAGTCAATAAGTTTTTTATATTCTYTCAAAACTAGATAACRTTGCTTCATATTATATGGTTAAGTCCTCGATCTATTAGTATTCGTCAGCTCCACATGTCACCATG
>NZ_JBFTMD010000109.1:0-420 GCF_056396785.1 Bacillus sp. 05T21
GGTCGAACCGGCGATCTCCTGCGTGACAGGCAGGCATGTTAACCACTACACCACGGGACCATTTGGTTGCGGGGACAGGATTTGAACCTGCGACCTTCGGGTTATGAGCCCGACGAGCTACCGTACTGCTCCACCCCGCGATGATATAAATAGCCTGGCAACGTCCTACTCTCACAGGGACAAGGTCCCAACTACCATCGGCGCTAGAGAGCTTAACTTCCGTGTTCGGTATGGGAACGGGTGTGACCTCTCTGCCATCATTACCAGACTATATTCATTTGAGACAAGAATCATCATAACTCATTCGACATTTAAAGTCAATAAGTTTTTTATATTCTCTCAAAACTAGATAACGTTGCTTCATATTATATGGTTAAGTCCTCGATCTATTAGTATTCGTCAGCTCCACATGTCACCATG
>NZ_JBFTMD010000110.1:0-418 GCF_056396785.1 Bacillus sp. 05T21
GAACCCGCGACCCCAACCTTGGCAAGGTTGTATTCTACCACTGAACTACTTCCGCAAGACATGTTTGAGTTATTTTATTAAAAGTGCGGGTGAAGGGAGTCGAACCCCCACGCCAAAGGCGCTAGATCCTAAGTCTAGTGCGTCTGCCAGTTCCGCCACACCCGCATATTTCATTAAAAATGGTGAGCCATGAAGGATTCGAACCTTCGACCCTCTGATTAAAAGTCAGATGCTCTACCAACTGAGCTAATGGCTCGTACAATTAAAAACTGGTGCCGACTAGAGGACTTGAACCCCCAACCTACTGATTACAAGTCAGTTGCTCTACCAATTGAGCTAAGTCGGCTAAATGGTGGAGGATGACGGGATCGAACCGCCGACCCCCTGCTTGTAAGGCAGGTGCTCTCCCAGCTGAGCT
>NZ_JBFTMD010000111.1:0-408 GCF_056396785.1 Bacillus sp. 05T21
AGTGGGTTTCCCCATTCGGAAATCTTCGGATCAAAGCTTACTTACAGCTCCCCGAAGCATATCGGCGTTAGTCCCGTCCTTCATCGACTCCTAGTGTCAAGGCATCCACCGTGCGCCCTTTCTAACTTAACCAAACTAAAATTAAAAAAATATGAGCTACACTGTTATCTAGTTTTCAAAGAACATACATTTAAACTTGAGAGATAGTTCTCTCAAAACTGAACGAAACRAAACAAGTCAACGTTTATTGATGAACTGCGTTCATCAATTCTCCATAGAAAGGAGGTGATCCAGCCGCACCTTCCGATACGGCTACCTTGTTACGACTTCACCCCAATCATCTGTCCCACCTTAGGCGGCTGGCTCCATAAAGGTTACCCCACCGACTTCGGGTGTTACAAACTCTCG
>NZ_JBFTMD010000112.1:0-408 GCF_056396785.1 Bacillus sp. 05T21
AGCCCCCCTCAAGATGAGATTTCCCATAGCGTAAGCTAGTAAGATCCCTGAAAGATGATCAGGTTGATAGGTTCGAGGTGGAAGCATGGTGACATGTGGAGCTGACGAATACTAATAGATCGAGGACTTAACCATATAATATGAAGCAATGTTATCTAGTTTTGAAGGAATATACCTTCATCAGTTTGGTGATGATGGCAGAGAGGTCACACCCGTTCCCATACCGAACACGGAAGTTAAGCTCTCTAGCGCCGATGGTAGTTGGGACCTTGTCCCTGTGAGAGTAGGACGTCGCCAAGCAAAAACCTAAGTCGTTTCGACTTAGGTTTTTTTGTGTTTATTTTTATTTACTGAAGGTTAAAATTCATAAATTTAATAATCCTAAAGACGAAAAAAGAATGAAATAGA
>NZ_JBFTMD010000113.1:0-405 GCF_056396785.1 Bacillus sp. 05T21
AGCTTCAGCTGGGAGAGCACCTGCCTTACAAGCAGGGGGTCGGCGGTTCGATCCCGTCATCCTCCACCATTTAGCCGACTTAGCTCAATTGGTAGAGCAACTGACTTGTAATCAGTAGGTTGGGGGTTCAAGTCCTCTAGTCGGCACCAGAAAATCATGGCGGTTGTGGCGAAGTGGTTAACGCACCGGATTGTGGCTCCGGCACTCGTGGGTTCAATTCCCATCAGTCGCCCCATTTTTTCTTTTTAAATTATAACATGCGGGTGTGGCGGAATTGGCAGACGCACTAGACTTAGGATCTAGCGCCTTTGGCGTGGGGGTTCGACTCCCTTCACCCGCACTTTTAATAAAATAACTCAAACATGTCTTGCGGAAGTAGTTCAGTGGTAGAATACAACCTTGCCA
>NZ_JBFTMD010000114.1:0-396 GCF_056396785.1 Bacillus sp. 05T21
GGGGGCAAAATGGTGGTAATAACGGCTTAAAAAACCTCTTAAAAGGTCGTCCTCGTACGAAGTTCGATAGTATGGAAGAAGAATTGGAATACTACAAGGCGCATGTGGCTTACTTAAAAAAGCAGTATCCAAATCTATAGGAGGTGTTCTTGCTCAAACGGCTAAGTACGAGATTATTGAAGAACTACGTTCTCGGTACAAAGTAACCTGGCTTGTCGTCATTGCGCAGTTAAATCGCTCTAGCTACTATAAGTGGCGTTCAACATGTAGTCAAAGGCAATTACGCCTTTCAAAAGATAATACATTGCATGAACAGATTCAAGCAATTCACATAAAACACAAAGAATACGGTTATCCTCGCATGACAATCGCCTTACGAGAGGCTGGATTTTTCGT
>NZ_JBFTMD010000115.1:0-378 GCF_056396785.1 Bacillus sp. 05T21
AGTACGGTAGCTCGTCGGGCTCATAACCCGAAGGTCGCAGGTTCAAATCCTGTCCCCGCAACCAAATGGTCCCGTGGTGTAGTGGTTAACATGCCTGCCTGTCACGCAGGAGATCGCCGGTTCGACCCCGGTCGGGACCGCCATTTTAACTTCTGCTATATAGCAGTTGTTTTTTATTGGACATTATGGTAAAATAACATTTGTCTTTGAAAAGAAGATAACTATTTCGATGGGCTATAGCCAAGCGGTAAGGCAACGGACTTTGACTCCGTCATGCGCTGGTTCGAATCCAGCTAGCCCAGCCATTTACGAGCCATTAGCTCAGTTGGTAGAGCATCTGACTTTTAATCAGAGGGTCGAAGGTTCGAATCCTTCATG
>NZ_JBFTMD010000116.1:0-376 GCF_056396785.1 Bacillus sp. 05T21
GTAGAACGACAATTCCAAAACCGCAAACAAAATGAGGTACTTGTCACAGATATCACTTATTTGCCATTCAAAGATAAATTTCTCTATTTATCGGTCGTTCAAGACCTTTACAATAATGAAATCGTTGCTTGGAAACTCTCACATCGCAATGATTTGCAACTTGTTCTAAAAACATTAGATTTAGCAACACAAAAAAGAGATGTGTATGGAACCATCATCCACTCAGATAAAGGATTCCAATATACATCTCCTGCTTATTATCGTATGCTTCAACAGCTAGGCGCCATCGGCAGCCATTCCCGCAAAGGAAACTGCCATGACAATGCTTGCATTGAATCATTCTTCTCTCATTTTAAATCTGAAATGTTTTATCTTA
>NZ_JBFTMD010000117.1:0-367 GCF_056396785.1 Bacillus sp. 05T21
GTCCAGTAGCACCCGTGTTACCTTGCGTACCTTGAGGTCCAGTAGCACCCGTGTTACCTTGAACGCCTTGAGGTCCAGTGGCACCGGTAGCGCCCGTGTTACCTTGCGCACCTTGAGGTCCGGTAGCACCCGTGTTACCTTGAAGACCTTGAGGTCCAGTAGCACCCGTGTTACCTTGCGTACCTTGAGGTCCAGTAGCACCCGTGTTACCTTGCGTACCTTGAGGTCCAGTAGCACCCGTGTTACCTTGCGCACCTTGAGGTCCAGTGGAACCGGTAGCACCTGTGTTACCTTGAACGCCTTGAGGTCCAGTGGAACCGGTAGCACCCGTGTTACCTCTAGGACCAGTGGAACCAGTAGCACCCGT
>NZ_JBFTMD010000118.1:0-363 GCF_056396785.1 Bacillus sp. 05T21
ATCATGTCTCTTCCTCTTTACGAATGGATATCGTCTATCAAACATTAGATAACTTGAAAGAGAGATTAGGAGAAGTCATTCATCCTGAAGCGCTTCTACATTCAGACCAAGGTATTCATTATACACACCCTGAATTTCAGAAACGTGTAAGAGAAATGGGGATCAGACAATCTATGTCCCGTAGGGGCAATTGTTTAGACAATGCACCAATGGCATCCTTTTTTGGTCATATGAAAGATGAATTAGATTATAAAGATTGTCAAACCTTTGAATCCCTTGAGCTCAACATAAAGGATTATATGGAGGAGTATAATTATAATCGTTATCAGTGGACATTAAAAAAGATGGCTCCGATCGAATATC
>NZ_JBFTMD010000119.1:0-360 GCF_056396785.1 Bacillus sp. 05T21
TGATTCTTAGGAGGGTGTTTTTCTATGGGCACAAGAGTACATTACGCAGAAGAAGTAAAATGGGAAGTAATTAAAATGAAACAAGCTGGAATGACAAACAAAGAAATAATGGAACAACTGGGGATAAAAAATAAGACTCAAATTAAAACATGGATGCGATGGTACAAAACAGGCCAAACCTATCGATTTTCGCAACAAGTTGGAAAACAATATTCCTACGGTAAAGAATCGGAGGAAATGAGTGAGCTAGAAGAATTAAAACTAAAGAATAAACAGCTAGAGGCTCAATTGGCAATTATAAAAAAGTACCAGGAGATCGAAAGGAGTTGGAGCCACGAGTCATTGTCCAAGTTGTAGAAG
>NZ_JBFTMD010000120.1:0-353 GCF_056396785.1 Bacillus sp. 05T21
TTAGGAGGAAGAAAGTGAAAAAACTAGATCAGCAAAAGAAGAAAAAGCAATTGAATTAGAGAAAGAAAGTGAAAAAACTAGATCAGCAAAAGAAGAAAAAGTAATTGTATTAGAGAAAGAAAGTGAAGAAACTGAATCAAAAAAAGAAGATAAAGCAATTGAATTAGAGGAAGAAAGTGAAAAAACTGTATCAGCAAAAGAAGATAAAGCAATTGAATTAGAGGAAGAAAGTGAAAAAACTAGATCAGCAAAAGAAGAAAAAGCAATTGAATTAGAGAAAGAAAGTGAAAAAACTAGATCAGCAAAAGAAGAAAAAGTAATTGTATTAGAGAAAGAAAGTGAAGAAACTGAAT
>NZ_JBFTMD010000121.1:0-351 GCF_056396785.1 Bacillus sp. 05T21
CCGCGCCCGAGAGGAGTCGAACCCCTAACCTCTTGATCCGTAGTCAAACGCTCTATCCAATTGAGCTACGGGCGCATATGGTGCCGAGGGCGGGGGTCGAACCCGCACGGTGGTCACCCACCGCAGGATTTTAAGTCCTGTGCGTCTGCCTGTTCCGCCACCCCGGCATGTCATACTGAAAATTGGAGCGGAAGACGGGATTCGAACCCGCGACCCCAACCTTGGCAAGGTTGTATTCTACCACTGAACTACTTCCGCAAGACATGTTTGAGTTATTTTATTAAAAGTGCGGGTGAAGGGAGTCGAACCCCCACGCCAAAGGCGCTAGATCCTAAGTCTAGTGCGTCTGCC
>NZ_JBFTMD010000122.1:0-312 GCF_056396785.1 Bacillus sp. 05T21
TATAGTAGTGTTATATGGTACATGCAATAGAATCAGTAATGTATATTACTTCAGTAATTTTTCAAAAGGTCCCCCCTATACCGCCATTTCCGATAACAAAAGMAAGGRTATATAGAAATATCCACTTATAGAAATAGGGATATTTCTATATTATAAAGAAGATTATAGTAGTGTTATATGGTACATGCAATAGAATCAGTAATGTATATTACTTCAGTAATTTTTCAAAAGGTCCCCCCTATACCGCCATTTCCGATAACAAAAGCAAGGATATATAGAAATATCCACTTATAGAAATAGGGATATTTCTAT
>NZ_JBFTMD010000123.1:0-309 GCF_056396785.1 Bacillus sp. 05T21
GGGATATATCTATATTGGGAGAGATTATAATAGTGATATGTGTTACAAATAATAGAATCAGTAATTTATATTATTCCAGTAACTTTTCAAAAGGTCCCTCCTATACCTTCATTTTTGTAACAAAAGCAACGGGATATAGAAATATCCACTTATAGAAATAGGGATATATCTATATTGGGAGAGATTATAATAGTGATATGTGTTACAAATAATAGAATCAGTAATTTATATTATTCCAGTAACTTTTCAAAAGGTCCCTCCTATACCTTCATTTTTGTAACAAAAGCAACGGGATATAGAAATATCCAC
>NZ_JBFTMD010000124.1:0-306 GCF_056396785.1 Bacillus sp. 05T21
AAGCTAGTAAGATCCCAAGCTAGTAAGATCCCTGAAAGATGATCAGGTTGATAGGTTCGAGGTGGAAGCATGGTGACATGTGGAGCTGACGAATACTAATAGATCGAGGACTTAACCATATAATATGAAGCAAATGTTATCTAGTTTTGAAGGAATATACCTTCAATAGTTTGGTGATGATGGCAGAGAGGTCACACCCGTTCCCATACCGAACACGGAAGTTAAGCTCTCTAGCGCCGATGGTAGTTGGGACCTTGTCCCTGTGAGAGTAGGACGTCGCCAAGCAACTTTAAGACGAGTCAGAAT
>NZ_JBFTMD010000125.1:0-305 GCF_056396785.1 Bacillus sp. 05T21
AAGCTAGTAAGATCCCTGAAAGATGATCAGGTTGATAGGTTCGAGGTGGAAGCATGGTGACATGTGGAGCTGACGAATACTAATAGATCGAGGACTTAACCATATAATATGAAGCAAATGTTATCTAGTTTTGAAGGAATATACCTTCATAGTTTGGTGATGATGGCAGAGAGGTCACACCCGTTCCCATACCGAACACGGAAGTTAAGCTCTCTAGCGCCGATGGTAGTTGGGACCTTGTCCCTGTGAGAGTAGGACGTCGCCAAGCAAGATAAAAACACAAGTCTTTTGACTTGTGTTTTTTT
>NZ_JBFTMD010000126.1:0-305 GCF_056396785.1 Bacillus sp. 05T21
CATTTTTTCAAGCATTTTTTCAAGTAAAGAGCTATGAAAAATCGTAATCCAGGCCAACGTTATAACGAGCATAACAAACATTGCTGGAAGCAATCTCCTTGCCCTACTAAGCCAGAATTTCTTCAAATCAATTCTCTTATTTCTCTTCCACTCCATCGCTAGAATATCTGTAATTAAATAACCTGAGAGTACAAAAAATACAGTAACCCCTAAAAATCCTCCAGGCATCCAATTAAAATTAATATGATACAAAATAACACCTAGTATAGCTAGGCCCCTTAGACTGTCTAATCCAACCATATAAC
>NZ_JBFTMD010000127.1:0-305 GCF_056396785.1 Bacillus sp. 05T21
CTACATATCAACTTCAGATACTTGTTTTATGATACAAGTAATCAAACAAAAGGAGGGCAATACAAAATGATTACAACAGTATTAACAGGGCACTCTTTTAAGTACAGGAGATTATTRACAGGTGGAGAAAATGTTGAAGATGTACAGACAGATAAACATATTCCATATGAACAAAATGAATTRCAGCAAACTCTAGAAAAGTACGATTCGAAGAAATTTGAGTTATAAAAAGAAAATAGATAAATATAG
Organism: Bacillus sp. 05T21; assembly: GCF_056396785.1. NCBI lineage: Bacteria > Bacillati > Bacillota > Bacilli > Caryophanales > Bacillaceae > Bacillus > Bacillus sp. 05T21. Next base: position 250 of record NZ_JBFTMD010000127.1, read on the forward strand.
TGAAAATAGATAAATTGACAAGAGAAAAGCACTTTGTGTATATCACAGGTGCTTTT
>NZ_JBFTMD010000128.1:0-304 GCF_056396785.1 Bacillus sp. 05T21
TTTGCGGTCTTTTCATGTTTCAAAGCCACGTGTGATAACRGTCGATAAGAAYCMAGCTTATCCKATAGCAATTGAACAGTTRAAAAAAGAAAACATACTAAGATTAGTAGTGCAGGCCAAGGCATTGGTTCGCACTACTATTTTTTATATAGTAGAAGTGAAGAAAGGGTCGTGTATGCTTTAGGATTCCGAATCCGTAAAAAAAACTGACCTTCTTCACTTACCTTATTTGAATCAGTTTTTAGTATGTTGGTCCTCGAGATCGTGTATAAGAAATGGGAATCGATAAGTGTAAGATGAAGAC